>NZ_RHJR01000004.1:0-489511 GCF_004212325.1 Escherichia sp. E13S3 | reverse complement strand
CCGTCGCGGAAAAATACGGAGGCTTGTGGGAAGGCGGTTATATTGGCGAAATTCCAGTGCGGGATCATCGCAAAACCGAACACGACAATAATGCCGACTTTGACCACCACCATTGGCCCGGAGATAAATATTAATCAAAGCGAATCTTCATTACCTGATCTGGCAAGCGAAGCTGCTCAACAAGAAGAACAAAGTAACAAAGGCAAATCCGTCAAGGAACGTGGTGCCAATTACGTTACCGAGTCCGCCCAGCAGGGCTTCGAGAACCTGACTCCAGAAGCGCTTGAATCCCAGGCGAGAAGCTATCTGCAAGGGCAAATCACATCATCCGCACAGTCTTATATCGAAGGTGCGCTTTCTCCTTATGGTAAAGTTCGCTCTAACCTTTCCATCGGTCAGGATGGCGATCTGGACGGCAGTTCAATCGACTATTTTGTCCCCTGGTATGATAATCAGAGCACGGTCTATTTCAGTCAGTTTTCTGCGCAACGAAAAGAAGAGCGCACGATAGGTAATATAGGTTTAGGCGTAAGACATAATTTTGATAAATGGCTTCTGGGGGGGAATATATTTTATGATTATGATTTCACCCGCGGACATCGCCGTTTAGGCTTAGGAACAGAAGCCTGGACGGATTATTTAAAATTTTCTGGTAACTATTATCATCCGCTTTCAGACTGGAAAGATTCAAAAGATTTTGATTTCTATTTAGAACGACCCGCACGTGGCTGGGATATCCGGGCGGAAGCCTGGTTACCTTCTTATCCGCAGCTGGGGGGCAAAATTGTTTTCGAGCAATATTATGGTGATGAAGTGGCGCTCTTCGGCACCGATAATTTAGAAAAAGATCCCTATGCAGTGACGCTCGGCGTGAACTATCAACCCGTTCCGTTACTGACGGTCGGGACGGACTATAAAGCAGGTACCGGAGATAACAGTGATTTTAGTGTTAACGCCACGATTAACTATCAGTTCGGTGTTCCGCTAAAAGATCAACTGAATAGCGATAACGTCAAAGTCGCTCACTCGCTGATGGGCAGTCGCCATGACTTCGTCGAACGTAATAACTTTATCGTGCTGGAATACAAAGAAAAAGACCCACTTGATGTCACCTTGTGGCTTAAAGCAGACGCCACCAATGAGCACCCGGAATGCGTGATTAAAGACACGCCAGAGGAAGCGGTTGGCCTGGAAAAATGTAAATGGACCATCAACGCGCTGATCAACCACCATTACAAAATTGTCGCCGCCTCGTGGCAGGCGAAAAATAACGCTTCCCGCACGCTGGTCATGCCTGTTGTTAAAGCGAATACCATCACTGAAGGTAACAACAACCACTGGGATCTGGTGCTGCCAGCCTGGCAGTACAGCTCCGATCCCGCCGAACAGGAAAAACTCAATACCTGGCGCGTGCGTCTGGCGCTGGAAGATGAAAAGGGCAACCGGCAAAACTCCGGTGTGGTGGAAATCACCGTGCAGCAGGATCGTAAAATTGAGCTGATCGTCAACAACATCGCAGATGTGCCGGATGAGAACAATCACAGCCACGAAGCCAGCGCCCAGGCAGACGGCGTCGATGGTGTGGTGATGGATCTCGACGTCACCGATAGCTTTGGTGATGACACTGACCGCAACGGCAATGCACTGCCAGAAGATAACCTTTCGCCGCAGCTTTACGATGCGCAGGATAAAAAAGTTACGCTCACCAATAAACCCTGTTCAACCGAGAATCCCTGCGTCTTTATCGCTAAGCAGGATAAAGAAAAAGGCACCGTTACGCTCTCCAGTACGTTACCCGGTACTTTCCGCTGGAAAGCGAGAGCCGCGCCGTATGACGACAGTAACTATGTTGATGTGACTTTCCTCGGCGCGGGGGGCAATGATGTTAATGCCTTTATCTACCGTGTATCTGCAACTAACCCTGTCAATCTTATCGGCAATGAGAAAGAGCATTTGCCTGTTGATAATGCCTATCGCTTTGTCTTGTGGCGCGATGTCAACAACGATGGCGTTTTCCAGCAGTCGGAAAAACTGACGGAAGAGGAAATGGCGCAATACGACTACCAGTGGGAGTTTACCGGGCACAGCGTCAATGGCTACACCGGAGCGCAATCGAATACCAGTAATGAAGATATTGTCATCCCTGCTACTAACGAAGAGGCCGTACAGAAATTTGGCGCCCAAAAAGAAGATGGCGTGCAGGGGTATGGATTACGTGTGGTTTACAGCAAGCATTAGATCGGCGTGCTGGATATTAATCAAGGAGAGAATTGAATGAACAATCATTTAACGCGGCCGATGACGAAAGTCGCGCTGGCGCTGGCTTTAGCGGGATACTGTGCAGTGCCTGCCGCGATGGCTGAAGGGCAGGGTAATCTCAGGGCGGGTCAGTGGCAGTCAGAATCACAAAGTACCGGCACCATTCAGGGGACCGTGCCGTGGATCACTCGTAGCGCATCAGAAACGAGCGATGCTGATAAATCACATGTCGTTATTGCTATTGATCGTGGCAGCCGCACGGTCACAACGGACGGTGATAAGCAGTTTCATGTGGGTGACAAACTGACAGCCAGCTGGGCGATTGGTGATACCCAAGGGGACCTTGATGACAATAACACAGCGACTAAAGCAACCCTCCAGTGGATGAGTTATAGCGACCAGTCAGGCGCGGATCCTAAAGAGATTGGTACCGTAGGGAGCGATACATATACCATCGCGGCTGCGGATGCTGATCGATACATAGGCTTGAAGATCACGCCAACCACGACAACCGGTGATCTGAACGTTGCGGACCAGGTTGTGATGCTTGACCTCTCCACCAATGCAGGTGGTGGTTCTGACAGCGATGATATTCCTGAAGGTCCGGTGTTCGATGATGCAGTCCATGTCGTAATTCACGAAAAAGACATCAATACGAATCTATTGGGTAAAACGACGAAACTCAAAACGAATACCACCTATCAAGTCATGTTGTGGAAAGATAAAAACAACAACAGTACTTATGATGCAGGCGAAGAGGTTACCAGCCAGTACAACTATCGCTGGCGCTTTACCGGAACCAGCCTCCAGTTGGGCACAGCCGGTGGTCTTGTTAATCCGACTTATAACAACAGCGACCTGGTTATCCCTGTTACCAATGCCGAAGCGAAAACCGCGTTCGATTTTGCCGGAAGTGGCGTTGTCCTCGGCAACGATGGTGTCCAGGGCTACGGCTTATCTATCGACTACCAGAGAAAATAATCGTTACCAGCACCATTCCCGTAAGGGAATGGTGTTTTTCCGCGCACTTTGCTTAGCCAGCGTTAAGCAAAGTGGGTTGAGGTGAAAACGAAACTTTAAACGGGCAGGTTTCAATCATGGGTGGGACTTTGAAACTGATAAAAGCGATAACGGCGGTTTTAATGCTATCTCTGATTGCGCCTGCAGCGGCGGCCTTAAAAGGCGGGCAGTGGCAACAATCAGATGCTTCAACCGATGCTATTAACGGTACTCCTCCCATAGCAGACAGCGCCAGCGTGCCCGTTTATCAGGGCAGCGTCCAGCTTGATCCCGCCAAAGAGCATGATGTCGCCAGTGCTGCGACCCCGAGTAGCTTCAGCGTTGACGCCAGCGCGACCAGTATGATGTTAATTAACCCGAGCGACACCGAAGGCGACATGTTCAATAACCCGCCATTACTGCGCTGGCAAAACCAGACGTTGCCTGCCGTCTCGCTGGTCTGGGCAGAGGCTGCCACACCTGATGTGCCACTTAATCCACAACCTCGCCCCGATCGCTCCTTCTGCGCACAAAACCTTGCGGGACATAAGCTGGTGGCGATCCCGCAGTTTGACCCTAAAGAAACGCTCCCGACGCTGAATCTCTTTACCTTTACCGGCGTGCCGAATCAGGGCGCGGTATTGCTCAATGAAAAGCAGGTTACGCTCAATATTGCCCCAGCCCAGGGCGATTTAGTGACGGTGAACGCCAGCGGTTTTGATGATTCGCTAAAGGCAGCAAAAACCACCGTCGGCAGTTCAATAACCTTAACAGTCACCACTAAAAACTGTGAGGGTAACCTGGCAGGAAAGATTCCCTTTGTTATTAAACGGAAAGACGCCTTAAACCGACAGGGGGCGACAAATAATAACGATCCGGTCATCCTGGACAGCACGGAACTTACCACTACGTCGACGGAGTATCGCGGTACGACGGATGTCAACGGTACTGCGACCATCACCGTAACTCAGCCTGCGGGGCCGGGGGTGAAAACGCCGCTGGTGGTCAGCCTGCCGGGAATTACTCAAACCAGCGAAACGGCAGTTATTTTTACCGTATTCACCAGCCCTGACGTACCGCAGGCCAATATGTGGGGGCATATGGCGGATACGCTGAAAGCCCAGCAATACACCTTCAGTCGCCCGAAACTGGCAGCGGAAGTGAGTAATGAGGATGGCACAGTTGGTGACCATAACGAAACCTGGTCAACCTTCAGCTGGAGTGGGGCCGATAACCATTGCGAGATTCTGCCGGGAATGCGCCAGTTTGGCGCGATGGCAACGGTGGTTCCGACTTCAATCCAGGAGGTTGCCGGCTGGCCAATGCAGGGGGATTATTACTGGTCGTCGCTGGCGGGGATAACCGGGCAGCACCATGCGGCAGATGTCTCTAATCGCAGCGAGTCGCAAATGTCAGACAGTGCCCGGTTTCTGGTCAGTTGTGTCGATAAAGAAGCGCCTGATGTGGAGCCGAAAATTGTCCTGACGCCTGCAAATTTTGACGATACGGCGCAGGCGATGAAAGCACATGTTGGCGAGAACGCAGTCATGCGTCTGACCATCACTGACAGTAAAAATAACGATCAGCCGTTAGCCTATTACTATTTTTCCCTGCATCTGGATGATGGTATTAACCGTAAGAATCAATCTGATCCTGCCTGGGAAGCGCATCCGGTACAAATAGCTGGTGGTGCAAATTTGCGACAGGTCGATGTGCATAATTATGAAGGCATTACAGATGCCAATGGCCAGGCCACACTGACGCTAAGCCAGCCCGATGGTGTTGGCGTAAAAACGCATCTTACGGCGGCTATGCGCAGTAATTACAGCGCAACGGATGCCAAAGATGTCATCTTCACTGTTGTCACCAGCCCGGACAGTGAGTATGCCCGCATGTGGGGACATATGAGTAAAGGTATTATCGAAGCTGGTAATCTCTACAAACGTCCGCGGTTAGCGGATGAAACGACCCATGAAATCGGTTCGGTGCGTGAAAATAACGAAGACTGGGCGCTATTTGACCAGAAAACCAGCATGCAAGCGGAATGTGGCGTGGGACATATTCCGTCGCAAATCTCGCTGGAGAGTTTATATGCAGGCCACCAGGGTAACACTATCGGCACGGAGTTCGGATGGCCAACGGTAAACTACGATTATCTCTCTGCGGCACAGTTGCCCGATACACACACATCTGTTGATCTGGCGACGGGGAACGTCGACACCTATTCGGGTTTTAAACCAAATTATCTTACCTGTTCGGCGAACGAACTGGTGGCACACGTGGTAGTGAATACTGACAGAGATATTTCGCCGGATTCGCAGCTTGCTAAAGCGAAAGTGGGGGAGAAAATCACCATGACGGTACATACCGTCAATGGGGTTAATAATAATGCCCCTGTTCCTTATGCCGCTTTTACGATTACCAAAGATATTAGTCTGAACCGTGAAGAGCTATCAACCGGCTATACCGATCCTACCTCTGGGGCAATTACGCTGAACGGTATGCAATATGGCACTGCGCAGTCTTCAATGATTTACTCCGGTATTACAGACGCACGGGGCGTGGCGACGGTCGTTATTGAGCAGCCACAGGGGGTAGGCTTAAAAACCAAACTCATCGTTACCCCCACCAATTCCGCACTGCCAAACACGGTAAACTACTATGTGATTTTTACTGTACCTACCAGCCCCGATGTAACGGGGGCGAAAATGTGGGGACATATGGATGACACGATAAAAGTTGACTCTATGACCTTTACTCGCCCGAAATTAATCTCTGAAGTGAGCGGCGGGCAGAGATCGCAGGCTGAAAATAACGAAGAGTGGGTGCGCGTGGCGCAGACGGATATCGAAAACACCGCTGCCGGAGGATGTGAAATAAATAAAGTTCCGCGTAGGACGCAACTGGCTGCGCTGTATGCAGCCAACGGCAACAACGCGATTCAGACCGTTCACGGATGGCCAACTCAGGACGAAGAGTACTGGAGCAGCACGCCCGCTGATAAAGTGCCGCATCTCTACGCCAACTGGTTGAATGACGGCAGGGTGGTGAATAACAACGAGTTGCCCATTTATCTGAGCTGCCTGACCACGGCGAACCCTTCAGCCAGCAGTATTACTCTGGAGGCAGTAGATCAGGCGCAATGGACCAGCGCTCTGAGTGCCGCGAAACTGAAAAAAGGCGAAACGCTACAGGTGAGGGTGACGATAAAAGATTCGGCAGGCAACCCGATGCCGGATATGCCGTTTACCCTCGGGCGCGGCGATGGCTATACCCGTTCCGGCGAGCGCCATACGGCAGGCAGTGGCGATGGCATCGTTTCTTCCGTGGTTGTCGATGGCGGTCAGCCTGATGAAGTGACGCTAAACGATACCACTACCGTTTATACCGGTATGACTGGCAGCGACGGCAGCAAAATTCTCAATATTACTCGCCCGGATACTCACGGTACCAAAACGACGCTCACCGCCGCGCTCTACTCCGAACCGACCAAAAAAGCGACGCTAGATACCATCTTCACCGTGGTCACCAGCCCGGATAGCGCAAAAGCCAAAATGTGGGGGCATATGCCAGAAACGCTGGAGGCTGGAGGGTTAACCTTTAAACGCCCACTGTTGTTCGCTGAGTTAACTGGTAGCCCTGCGGCAAAACGCAAATCGCCTGAAGAAGATAATGAATTCTGGGCCATGTTTACCGAAGCTCAGGCAGGAAATACCAAAAATAATGGCTGCGGCGTTGACTATATTCCTTCTCATTCCGCACTGGTTGCGCTCTCCGGCAGTTGGCATGGACATGAAGTTGATGGCTGGCCAGTGCTGAAAAATTATGATTCCAGCACACCGGATGAGAAGAGCAACAGCGATCGTAAATATAAAAGCGTGAAACTGAATGACGGCACCAGTAGTAGCCTGGCGTCAGCCGATATGGGGTATCTGACCTGTCAGACGACGGCCAATTCAGTGGCGAGCGCCATCGAATTGAGTTCAGCCCAGACGGCGAAATATGATGGTTTTGAAGCAGTAAAAGTCAGAACCAACTACACAAAGACTGGCGATCTGATCACCATGACGGTGACAACGCGCGATGCCCAGGGGAATCCTAAAGGTGATGTGCCGATTACCCTGAATCATGCTATCACGGAGCCTCGTATTTCTAATTCGACTAATAAAAGCAAAATCACCAATCAGGGATCACTGATTTATATACACGATAGCTACAATAATCCCAGTATCTATCTTGACAACGGTGAGAAGTACTACAGCATGACCGACGGCGAGGGTACGCTCACTCTGACTTTCTGGCAGCAGTATCAAGGCCAGGGGACGCGTATCCCACTAACAGCAGAAATCGATGACGGTCGGGGAATCACATCAAACACCCTGAGTGCTATTTTCACTACCGTGACCAGCCCGGATACGCCAGACGCGAACTTCTGGGGACATATGCCGGAAACCTTAACCGCGAAAAATGGGAAGGTCTTTCATCGACCGTTGTTAAGAGCTGAAGCCGGTTCTTCGGTTTCCTTACTCATCAATAACGAGAGTTGGCAGCGGCTCACTATTAACAATGCGCTGAGTGGCGCACAGGGCGGATGTAAAGATAAGCTTCCTACTATCAACGATTTGCAATCATTATATGAAGCATATCCCTCAGGAGCGATAGAGTCAGAACAGGGCTGGCCGCTGGATAAATCCGCGCCTTCGAAACCGTTTTTCTGGTCGCGGACGGTCTCTTCGAGTGCAAGCTCGACCAGTCCTTCCTATAAGTTTATCGATCTCAGGGCCGGGCTCGTTGGGCTGATAAGTTACACCTCTTCTGAGACGTATTCTCAGACCTGTCTGAACGAAGCTGAATCGGTGGGTAATATTACCCTGTCCGTCGCCCCGGAAAATTGGGACAGCGCGCAGTCTGCCGGAAAGGCGCATAAGGGGATGCCGATTTCTCTGACAATCAAGGTTACGCTCGCCGATGGATCGCCTGCGCCATATGAGTCGGTGGGCATTATGCGCGGCGTCAGTAAAAACCGCCAGGGGGCGGATGCCACCAGTAGCGCTAACACCGATGATTTAGTATTTGATACCTTCGCCCCGGCGCAGTCTATGCAGAATGCCACCATGAACGGGCAGAGCAATGACAGTTATTTGTTTATTCAGACTGATGCACAGGGGCAGGCAACGCTGAATCTCCACCAGGACAACTCGAACGGGTTGAAAACGCCGATAAGCGCCACGGCAATGGGTAGCAGTGCGAGGCCAACCGCCTCGGTTGACGTGATTTTCAGCGTCGTCACCAGCCCGGATACTCCGAAGGCAAACATGTGGGGCCATATGCCGGAAACGGTGAGCGGCGCAGACGGTACAGAGTTTGAGCGGCCAAAACTGTTGGCTGAATTAGGCGCAACCACTGGCGGAGGTATGAATGTCAGTGCGGTGAAATATAATAATGAAGACTGGCCTGCGCTCTATTCGATAGGACAAAGAAGTAACCCCGATGTTGACCCGTGTGAAGATGCGCGCCATCCGTCGCTGGATGAACTTGAATCGTTATACGATCGCTATCCGAATGGCAGCATCGTGGACGCGATTGGCTGGCCGGTGAAACAGGGTGGCTATGCGTGGTGGACCAACGCCACCTGTCCTCCGAAGCCCGGTACGAATGCTTGCGAGTCAATTGATCTGTATACGGAGCAATTGCCTACGAATAAATCTCGCGCCTTCCAGGCGTGCCTGGTGCATCCGCACGTTTCCGTATCGAACGTGACGCTCACATCGACGGCGTTTGATGCCGCTTATCAGGCGGCGGTCGTGAAAAAAGGCGAGGCGATGCCGTTGACCGTGACGGTCAAAGACGGCGCCGGGAAACCGGTGCCGAACGTGGCCTTTACCCTGAAACGCGGCGATGCTTCGCCGCGTAATACGGGGGCGACGTTGTATGGTAATGTGGCAGCAATGGATGATATTACCATTCAGTCATCATCAGGAGCGGCTACCCTGTTAGCTGCCAGTGGGGACAAGATCAGTGGCGTGACGGGGGCAGACGGCACGGCAAGCTTTACGGTTCGCCAGGATAATACGCCAGGTTATAAAACACCACTAACGGTAACACTGGATGAGTACCCAACATTGACAGCAACGATGGACACTATTTTCACCGTATTAACCAGTCCCAATGTTTCTTCTGCGCACTTCTGGGGACACATGGCAGACACGGTAGTGGTGAAAGGTAAAACATTACATCGACCTCTGTTGAAAACAGAATTACCTTCTGATGCGGTTGCTGTGGTGGCACCAAATGCAGTCAACGAAACCTGGGCATTGGGACACAGAGTTGATTCAGGCAAATGGGATATAGCAAAACAGTGTGGAAGTATGAGCAATGCGCCAACGTACAGTGAGTTAGAAACGCTACACACAAGTTTTAGCTCGTTGGGGTGGCCTTCAATTACGCCAAGCTATCCCTATTTATCTTCCGAGCAATGCGGGATGTTTGAAGACACTGGGGGGCAGGATTGTAGTGTAGTTCTGCAAAATAAAGCAGGTTTAATCACCTGCTTTCAGTGATGACACGGTTGTATCTGGTGCTGACTTGGTGATATTGCCAGATGCGATGTTGGCGCATCTTGTCCGACCTACGGATTAGCCGTTTTTTTGCGTGGCTTGCGGGTTTTCGTCACGTCGCTCACTACGCTTACCACAATGCCATCATTTAAACGCGTGGTCATCGTATCGCCCGCTTTTACCTGTTTCACCTGCTTTAACACCGCGCCATCTGCGGCGCTGGTGACGCTATAACCGCGTGCCAGCGTTGACAGTGGGCTAACCGCTTCCAGATGCGTCACCGCATTACCGAAACGTTCACGCGTGGCGCTAAGCTGTGCGCGCAGGGTTTCAGCCAGACGATATTCCAGTTGCTGAATACGCGTTTGCGCGCGATGAATCTGCGACTGTGGATTTTGTTGATTCAGCCGCTGTGTTAATCGCACCTGTTGCTGCCCGGCACGCTTAAGCTGATTTTCCAGCGCAAAGCTCATCCGTTTTTGCAGGCGCTCAAGCATGGTTTGCTGGCGTGCCAGCCGGAGCTGCGGATGCTGTTGCTGTAATCGGTGATGAATCTGCGTAAAGCGACGCGTGCGGTTGGCGAGATAATAATCCATCGCCATCTCCAGCCGTTGACGGGCCGATTGCACCTGGCGCAGTAACTCTTGTTGATTGCGGCTCACCACTTCGGCGGCAGCCGACGGCGTTGGCGCACGTAGATCAGCAACAAAGTCGGCAATCGTCACATCGGTTTCATGCCCGACGGCGCTGACGACCGGAATGCGGCTGGCAAAAATCGCCCGCGCCACGCGCTCGTCGTTAAAGCTCCATAAATCTTCCAGCGAACCACCGCCGCGCCCGACGATCAACACATCGCACTCGTTGCGCTTATTCGCTAGTTCAATGGCGCGAACAATTTGCCCCGGCGCATCATCGCCCTGAACGGCAGTGGGGTAGATGATCACCGGCAGAGACGGATCGCGGCGTTTTAACACATGCAAAATATCATGTAGCGCAGCACCGGTTTTTGAGGTGATCACACCAACGCAATGCGCAGGGGAGGGGAGTGATTTTTTGTATTGCAGATCGAACAAACCTTCAGCCTGCAATTTCGCTTTGAGCTGTTCATACTTCTGTTGCAGCAACCCTTCACCGGCAGGCTGCATACTCTCGACGATTATCTGGTAGTCGCCGCGCGGCTCGTAGAGCGTAATATTTGCGCGAACTAAAACTTGTTGCCCGTGCTGCGGGCGAAAGGTGACCCGGCGGTTGCTGTTGCGGAACATCGCGCAGCGTACCTGGGCGGTATCGTCTTTAAGCGTAAAGTACCAATGACCGGAAGCCGGTTGCGTGAAATTAGAAATTTCGCCGCTGATCCACACTTGCCCCATCTCCTGCTCAAGCAGCAAACGGACGGTCTGATTCAGGCGACTAACCGTAAAAATTGCGGGGGATTGAGATGGTAACATGTGAGCGAGATCAAATTCTAAATCAGCAGGTTATTCAATCGATAGTAACGTGCTGACCGGGGAGCGCAAGCATTATTTGCAAAAAGGGGTAGATGCAATCGGTTACGCTCTGTATAATGCCGCGGCAATATTTATTAACCACTCTGGTCGAGATATTGCCCATGCTACGTATCGCTAAAGAAGCTCTGACGTTTGACGACGTTCTCCTCGTTCCTGCTCATTCTACCGTTCTGCCGAATACTGCTGACCTCAGCACCCAGCTGACGAAAACCATTCGTCTGAATATCCCTATGCTTTCCGCAGCAATGGATACCGTAACGGAAGCGCGCCTGGCTATTGCTCTGGCTCAGGAAGGCGGTATCGGCTTTATCCACAAAAACATGTCCATTGAACGCCAGGCTGAAGAAGTTCGCCGTGTGAAAAAACACGAATCTGGTGTGGTGACTGACCCGCAGACTGTTCTGCCAACCACGACGCTGCGCGAAGTGAAAGAACTGACTGAACGTAACGGTTTTGCGGGCTACCCGGTTGTTACCGAAGAAAACGAACTGGTCGGTATCATCACTGGTCGTGACGTGCGTTTTGTGACCGACCTGAGCCAGCCGGTTAGCGTTTACATGACGCCGAAAGAGCGTCTGGTAACTGTGCGTGAAGGCGAAGCCCGTGAAGTTGTGCTGGCAAAAATGCACGAAAAACGCGTTGAAAAGGCGCTGGTGGTTGATGATGAATTCCACCTGATCGGCATGATCACCGTGAAAGATTTCCAGAAAGCAGAACGTAAACCGAACGCCTGTAAAGACGAACAAGGTCGTCTGCGTGTTGGTGCTGCGGTTGGCGCAGGTGCGGGTAACGAAGAGCGTGTTGATGCGCTGGTTGCCGCAGGCGTTGACGTTCTGCTGATCGACTCCTCTCACGGTCACTCTGAAGGCGTTCTGCAGCGTATCCGTGAAACTCGTGCTAAATATCCGGATCTGCAAATCATCGGCGGCAACGTGGCAACAGCTGCGGGCGCACGCGCTCTGGCAGAAGCAGGTTGCAGCGCGGTTAAAGTGGGTATCGGCCCTGGATCTATCTGTACGACTCGTATTGTTACTGGTGTCGGTGTTCCGCAGATCACTGCCGTTGCTGACGCAGTTGAAGCGCTGGAAGGCACCGGTATTCCGGTTATTGCTGACGGTGGTATTCGCTTCTCCGGCGATATCGCGAAAGCCATCGCCGCTGGTGCAAGCGCGGTGATGGTAGGTTCTATGCTGGCGGGTACTGAAGAATCTCCAGGTGAAATCGAACTCTACCAGGGCCGTTCTTACAAATCTTACCGTGGGATGGGTTCTCTGGGCGCGATGTCCAAAGGTTCCTCTGACCGTTACTTCCAGAGCGACAACGCTGCCGACAAACTGGTTCCGGAAGGTATCGAAGGTCGCGTAGCCTACAAAGGTCGTCTGAAAGAGATCATTCACCAGCAGATGGGCGGCCTGCGCTCCTGTATGGGCCTGACTGGCTGTGGTACTATCGACGAACTGCGTACTAAAGCGGAGTTTGTACGTATCAGCGGTGCGGGTATTCAGGAAAGCCACGTTCACGACGTGACCATCACCAAAGAGTCCCCGAACTACCGTCTGGGCTCCTGATTCTCTTCGCCCGACTTCATGTCGGGCGATTTATATTATCTGTTTCACTTGCCTCGGAATAAGCGTCAATGACGGAAAACATTCATAAGCATCGCATCCTCATTCTGGACTTCGGTTCTCAGTACACTCAACTGGTTGCGCGCCGCGTGCGTGAGCTGGGTGTTTACTGCGAACTGTGGGCGTGGGATGTGACAGAAGCACAAATTCGTGACTTCAATCCAAGCGGCATTATTCTTTCCGGCGGCCCGGAAAGTACTACTGAAGAAAACAGTCCGCGTGCGCCGCAGTATGTCTTTGAAGCAGGCGTACCGGTATTCGGCGTTTGCTATGGCATGCAGACCATGGCAATGCAGTTGGGCGGTCACGTTGAAGCCTCTAACGAACGTGAATTTGGCTACGCGCAGGTTGAAGTCGTAAACGACAGCGCACTGGTTCGCGGTATCGAAGATGCGCTGACCGCAGACGGTAAACCGCTGCTCGATGTCTGGATGAGCCACGGCGATAAAGTTACCGCTATCCCGTCCGACTTCGTCACCGTAGCCAGCACCGAAAGCTGCCCGTTTGCCATTATGGCTAACGAAGAAAAACGCTTCTACGGCGTGCAGTTCCACCCGGAAGTGACTCACACCCGCCAGGGTATGCGCATGCTGGAGCGTTTTGTACTGGATATCTGTCAGTGTGAAGCCCTGTGGACGCCAGCAAAAATTATCGACGACGCCGTAGCCCGCATTCGCGAGCAGGTGGGCGACGATAAAGTAATCCTCGGCCTCTCTGGTGGCGTGGATTCCTCCGTAACCGCAATGCTGCTGCACCGCGCTATCGGTAAAAACCTGACTTGCGTATTCGTCGACAACGGCCTGCTGCGTCTCAATGAAGCAGAGCAGGTTCTGGATATGTTTGGCGATCACTTTGGGCTGAACATTGTTCACGTTCCGGCAGAAGATCGCTTCCTGTCAGCGCTGGCTGGAGAAAACGATCCAGAAGCAAAACGTAAAATCATCGGTCGCGTTTTCGTTGAAGTATTCGATGAAGAAGCGCTGAAACTGGAAGATGTGAAGTGGCTGGCGCAGGGGACTATCTATCCTGACGTTATCGAATCTGCCGCGTCTGCAACCGGTAAAGCACACGTCATCAAATCTCACCACAACGTGGGTGGCCTGCCGAAAGAGATGAAGATGGGCCTGGTTGAACCGCTGAAAGAGCTGTTCAAAGACGAAGTGCGTAAGATTGGTCTGGAGCTGGGCCTGCCGTACGACATGCTGTACCGTCACCCGTTCCCGGGGCCGGGCCTTGGCGTTCGTGTGCTGGGCGAAGTGAAGAAAGAGTACTGTGACCTGCTGCGCCGTGCTGACGCCATCTTCATTGAAGAACTGCGTAAAGCGGACCTGTACGACAAAGTCAGCCAGGCGTTCACCGTCTTCCTGCCAGTACGTTCCGTTGGCGTAATGGGCGATGGTCGTAAGTATGACTGGGTTGTCTCTCTGCGTGCTGTCGAAACCATCGACTTTATGACCGCACACTGGGCGCACCTGCCGTACGACTTCCTCGGCCGCGTTTCCAACCGCATTATCAATGAAGTGAACGGTATTTCCCGCGTGGTGTATGACATTAGCGGCAAGCCGCCAGCGACTATTGAGTGGGAATGATTTAATTCCTGCACTATGAATGAACAAAACCCTCTGTTGCTACAGAGGGTTTTTTATATTGCTGACTAAAGTCAACAATATAAAAAAGCCTATAATCCCCACGAATCATAGGCTTGAAGTGACTGACATCGATTAATTAAACCAACTGTCCGATTTATTCTCTTCTGCTTTACCCACGCTTTTCATCAAATCGCGACCACCTTCTGTCACATTCCTGTTAGCGTCAGCTTCAGATTGCACGACATCAGTTTGCGCGGCTTTGTGCTTCAGCTCCTGATCGATAAATTCGTTCTCGCGCTTAACGCGGGCTTCTTCTTTCGCCAGCGCTAGTTTTTGTTTCTGAATCTCTAAACTGCGCAGCTCATCTTCATAACTTTGATCGCGTTTTTTATCCGCAGTGGCTTCGGCGTCCAGTTTATCCTGGCGAGCTTTCTTATCCGCTGCTGCTGCCGCCGCTCTTTTATTGGCGGCGGCCTGAGCGTTTGCACTCCGTTGTTTCTCTTGCTGAATTTCCCTGTTGCGCTCTGCTACCCATTCGTCATGCTGTCTTTGCTCTTCATTTTTACCTTGCTGTTCAGCTTCAGCGACAGCTGAAAGCTGATCCTGTAATGAAGAGGCGAAAGCCGAGCTACTAACAGCGGCTAAAATGGCGCAAAGAAAAACTTTCTTCATGAGTCCTCCTGATTGTTATCTTTTTTCAGGACATTTTGTGTTTGGCTGAATGCGTGTTTCGTTATACGTAGTGGTAATAACAACGGCTAAACCCGTTGTGAACTGACACTCTTTACCCACTTGAGTAGAGGTATACACCTTGGTCCCTTCTTTATAGGTTAACGAAACCCCTTCCACTAACGTCTTATCATCCACCATAGAACCTGCAGCCGCACCTACGGCACCGCCGCCAACTGCACCCGCAGTAGTACCTGAATTGCTGCCAGACCCTACGTTATGTCCAATCACACCGCCAGCGACAGCACCAATCAGTGCGCCAAACGTCTGTGCTGCCCTTTTATTTTCCGAATTATCTACCGCTACTTTTGCAGGTAGAATGGAAATGATATTAACGGTTTTGGTTTCTTGTTTGGTATTCAGTTGATCAGTTTGATAAACATCGGCGGCATGATCGTCAGCATTTGATTGGCATCCTGCCAACATGGATGACGCTAAAATTGCCACAGGCAGAAGACATTTTTTAAATTTCATCACTATTCCTTGTTATAGACTTTACGAAAAACAAGACATTTAAGATCATCGAAAGAGGAAAGTAAATGTATAGACTATGGAGGAATAGATTAAATTTATTTGAATTCATTGAGTAAATAAATACGCGTTAACGCATAATAAAAACATATATATTATGTCTAATATACATTGCATCTTATTGCAGAATGATTCGAAATCAGGACAAAGAGGTAAAATTTAGATAAATAAATGCCTGCCGCTTTGATAACAACAAAGAGCAACCGTGTCTGACAGCATTGAGCCGTCTTGTTCAGTAAAGGTGACGAAGGTAATCGCTAACGTTGTACCGGGGATTCGATAGAGAGTGTGGATTGCTGAGCTTCTTTTTTGCTCTGATGATGCTGCCAGGCGCCAACGGACGAGTAGATAAAGCGGCCAAAGAAGAAGAGAAAGCTGATAAGCAATACGATACGAGTCATGCGACTGTTAAATCGGTGTCGTTTTCGCATACTGGTTGGCTGACTCACAAAGGGTTCCTCAAGGTATGTCCATATCATGGACGGTACTTACATTAAGGCATACCCAGACGCAATGGTCAATTGTTCATTATGTAAAAAAGCGTTAGCTGATACATGTTTTAATGTTATGGAAGTTAATTTAATTATTTACAACAATGATGTAATAATGACGAGCTAACATTATAAACGTAATAATTCATTAATTAGGGTAATTTTGTTTGATATATATCAATTGGAACTTTCATATGACACTTAAAATCAATGCTCCTTAATAGCGATGAATAATCATCCATCGAAGTCAGGTGGGATGCCTGTCTGAATACACCCTTTCAGGATGTAGGGGGTTCTGCTGAGCATCTATGAAATTGAATGCAACTTATATAAATATACGTGATAAATGGTGGGGGCTTCCGCTGATCCTGCCGTCTATAATCTTGCCTTTTTTCGCCCATATAAATACTTTCGCACATATTTCTTCTGGTGAAGTTTTTCTCTTTTATCTGCCGCTTGCGCTGATGATCAGCATGATGATGTTTTTTAGCTGGGCAGCATTACCAGGTATTGCTTTAGGGATTTTTGTTCGTAAGTATGCCGAACTTGGTTTTTATGAAACGCTCTCGTTAACGGTTAATTTCATTATCATTATTATTCTTTGTTGGGGGGGCTATAAGGTGTTTACGCCCCGGCGTAACAACGTTTCACATGGTGATACCCGCTTAATTTCCCAGCGCATTTTTTGGCAGATTGTTTTCCCTGCAACGTTGTTTCTGGTGCTCTTCCAGTTTGCTGCGTTTGTAGGTTTACTGGCGAGCAGAACAAATCTGGTTGGCGTCATGCCCTTAAATCTGGGAACCTTAATCAATTACCAGGCCTTGCTGGTGGGTAATCTGATAGGCGTCCCGCTTTGCTACTTCATCATTCGTTCTGTACGAAATCCATTTTATTTACGAAGTTATTATTCTCAATTAAAACAACAGATTGACAGTAAAGTTACAAAAAAAGAGTTCGCGCTGTGGTTGCTTGCTCTGGGCGCATTGTTATTTCTGCTATGTATGCCTTTAAATGAAAAAAGCACAATTTTCAGCACCAACTATACCTTGTCGTTATTGCTGCCGCTGATGATGTGGGGAGCGATGCGTTATGGCTACAAGCTGATCTCGTTGCTCTGGGCAATAGTGCTGATGATCAGTATTCATAGCTACCAGAATTATATTCCCCTTTATCATGGGTATACCACTCAACTAACCATAACCTCCTCCAGCTATCTGGTATTTTCTTTTATCGTCAATTACATGGCTGTTCTGGCAACGCGTCAACGAGCGGTGACCAGACGCATTCAGCGACTGGCTTACGTGGACCCGGTTGTTCATCTGCCGAATATCCGCGCTTTGAATCGCGCGCTGCGTGATGCGCCCTGGTCCGCGCTATGTTATTTACGCATTCCCGGTATGGAAATGCTGGTAAAGAACTATGGCATCATGTTGCGTATCCAATACAAACAAAAGCTTTCACATTGGCTGGCACCTTTACTGGAACCCGGAGAAGACGTTTATCAGCTTTCTGGCAATGATCTCGCGCTGCGATTGAATACAGAGTCTCACCAGGAGCGCATTATCGCATTGGATAACCATCTTAAGCAGTTTCGTTTCTTTTGGGATGATATGCCATTGCAACCACAGATTGGTGTCAGTTATTGCTATGTCCGTTCGCCAGTGAATCATATTTATTTGCTGTTAGGTGAGCTAAGTACGGTTGCTGAACTCTCTATAGTGACTAATGCCCCGGAAAATATGCAGCGTCGCGGAGCAATGTATCTGCAACGAGAATTAAAAGACAAAGTGGCAATGATGAATCGGCTCCAGCAGGCGCTTGAGCACGACGATTTTTGCCTTATGGCCCAGCCAATTATTGGAGTGCGCGGCGATGTCTATCATGAAATTTTGCTGCGTATGAGAGGGGAGAATGATGAACTCATCAATCCTGATAATTTCTTGCCGGTTGCACATGAATTTGGTTTATCGTCCAGTATCGACATGTGGGTCATCGAACATACATTGCAGTTTATGGGGGAAAATAAAGAGAAAATGCCCGCCCAACGATTTGCGATTAATTTGTCGCCAACTTCAGTTTGTCAGGCTCGCTTTCCTGTTAAAATGAGTAAGTTATTGGCGAAATACCAAATAGAGGCGTGGCAGCTTATCTTTGAAGTCACCGAAAGTAATGCCCTTACCAATGTTAAGCAGGCACAGAACACGTTACAACATCTGCAGGAGTTAGGATGCCAGATTGCTATTGATGATTTCGGTACCGGATACGCAAGCTATGCACGGCTAAAAAATGTGAATGCCAATTTATTAAAAATTGATGGCAGCTTCATCCGTAATATTGCCTCGAATAGCCTGGATTACCAGATAGTGGCATCGATTTGTCATCTGGCACGAATGAAGAAAATGCAAGTGGTTGCGGAGTATGTTGAAAATGAAGAGATTCGCAAAGCCGTACACTCTTTGGGTATTGATTACCTGCAAGGCTCTTTGATTGGTGAACCGCAGCCGTTAATTGCGATTACGGCTGAAAGAGAACCTGTTCGAGAAAGCGCGTAATTCATTTGGGCCAACACAACAGGTTGGCCCGTTTTCATTTCATATTAAGCCGCGATTTCCGGCGTGCTTTCTTCTTCAATTTTTAACCGCCAGCCACTCACGCCTTCCCAGTATTCTTGCTCCTTTTCCAGATCAAGCAATACCAGCGCGTTTTGGCTAAACCAGTCATGTGGAAAACGTAGCGTCCAGTGGCTGTCATCAGTAATAAGAGTCAATGTCGGCGGTGTCGTGGTTGCCTGACGTTGATTGTTAAGTAATACGCCAAGGCGCAACAGTTGAATTAACGGCAGGAACTGTTTTTTCTTAAACAGCGTAAAGCGCGGCAGATCGTCGAGCTTAATCGCTTTACGATGATAACGCACCAGCGTCGCCATCATCAGTTGTTGTTCCTGATTAAATCCTGGCAAGTCGCTGTTTTGCAGGATATACGCCGAATGGCGATGAAGGCCGCTATGATTAATGCTTAGTCCGACTTCATGCAGCATGGCGGCCCAGCGCAGTAATGCTTCCAGTTGTGGATGCGCCAGCTTCGGTTGCTGTTCCCGCCATTGTTCGTACATTTGCATAGTTGTGTCGAGCACCCGTCGGGCCTGTTCACTGTCAATGTGATACTGGTTGGCCAGGCTGCTGGCGGTGCGGCTACGCACATCCTGATGACGAAAACGTCCTTCCATTTCATACAAAACGCCTTCACGCAGCGCCCCGTCAGAAAGCCGCAGTTCACGAATGGCTAAGGCATCAAATACACCACACAAAATCGCCAGACCAGGAACAAAAACCGTTTTCCGTTCTTCCGACAGACCCGGCAAACTTAACGCCGAGAAATTACGATGACGCAATACTTCTTTCACCAGTTTATCGAGGCGCTCTGGTGTAATGATGCCGTCTTTCTCGCCCATTTCCAGCAACACTTCATGGGCGGCTTTAATCGTGCCGGAAGCTCCCATTGCAACGTTCCAGCCCTGAATACGGAATTGCCAGGTTAATGTTTCCAGTTTTTGTGCAGCCGCCATGCGTGCGCGCTGAAAATGCTCTTTATTGATGACCCCGCCCGGAAAATAAAGCTGGGCAAAGCTAACGCAACCCATCCGGCGGCTTTCGACGAGAATCGGTTCGAAATTTTCTCCAATTACCAGCTCCGTTGAGCCGCCGCCAATATCAATAACCAGTTTGCGACCTTTTTCCGGCTGGGTATGTTCCACACCCATAAAAATCAGACGAGCTTCTTCGTTGCCGGAAATAATTTCAATCGGATAGGGAATAACCTTTTCGGCGCGTTTCAGAAAATCAGTAGCGTTCAGCGCCTGACGCAGTGTATGTGTCCCGACAATGCAAACACTAGAGGGAGAGAAACCTTGCAAGCGTTCGGCAAACAGCGACAGACAGCTTAAACCGCGCGTCATCGCCTCCTCACTCAACATATTATCTGGCCCCAGACCATCTGCCAGGTGTACCCGTTGTTTCAGGCGGCCAATAATCTGCATGGCGCCATCCACCACACGGGCAATAACCATGTGGAAACTGTTTGAACCAAGATCGACCGCAGCAAACTCCTGCGGGCGAGGGGATTTGTCGTGTATTGGCATAGGTTATTCTGGTTGTTCGAGTGATTTTATGTAGTCGTAGATCGCCAACTGCGCCCGAACTTTCCGGCGATTACCGCGGGGAACGTAGCGATTACTGAGTTCTTTATCGATATAACGTGCTTTCACCGTATCGCTGAACAGAATATCTACGATATCCAGTACCCGCTGCTTCAGCCGCGGGTCGAGCAGCGGCGTAGCCACTTCAATACGATAATCAATGTTGCGCGTCATCCAGTCGGCGGAAGAAAGGTAAACCTTTTTATCGCCACCATTTTCAAAAATATAGACCCGATCATGTTCAAGGTAACGGTCAACAATGCTGATAGCACGAATATTGTCGCTAATGCCTTCCAGATTGGGGATCAGCGAACACATCCCGCGTACCAGCAGATTTACCGGCACGCCGGAACTGGATGCCGCATACAGACGATCGACTAGTCCTTTATCGACCAGGTTATTCAGTTTCAGAGTAATACCGCTGGGCAGCCCTTGTTGTGCGTTGGCGATCTCGCGATCCACCATTTCATACAACAGACGGCGGGAGTTTTGCGGCGACACCATTAAATAATCAAATGTCACCGGACGGTATGGGTTTTCAATAAAGTTGAACACCCGCCGCACTTCGTTGGTGATGCGCGCATCGGCGGTCAGCAGCGAATAGTCGGTATAAAGACGTGCGGTTTTTTCGTTAAAGTTCCCGGTCCCAATATGCGCGTAACGCACGACTTCACCGTTTTCTTTACGTGAAATCAGGAACAGTTTGGCGTGAATTTTCAGCCCCGGCGCAGAGAAGATAACGTGCACGCCAGCTTCGGTTAGTCGCTTCGCCCAATGAATGTTAGCTTCTTCGTCAAAACGTGCCTGTAGCTCAACCACCACGGTCACTTTCTTGCCGTTGTGCGCAGCGTGGATCATCGAGTCGATGATGCGTGAATCTTTTGCCACACGGTAAATGTTGATTTTAATCGCCAGCACGCTCGGATCGAACGAGGCCTGACGCAACAGTTCCAGTACGTGCTCAAAGGTGTGATAAGGGTAATAGAGCAGAACATCGCGTTCGCGAATGGCATCAAAACCGTTGCGGAACTGGGCTTTATCAAACCAGATATGGCGTAAACGCGGCAGTGGTTTGTTAACCAGATTCGCTTTGCCGACATTAGGGAAATTAATAAAGTCTTTGAAATTGTGGTAACGGCCGCCAGGGACGATAGAGTCGTAACGAGAAATAGTCAGTTTCTCACGCAACACTTCAACCAGCGCGTTAGGCATATCACGCTGATAAACAAAACGTACTGGCTCTGCGGTTAAACGCTGTTTCAGACTGGAAGACATCAGCTCCATCAGGCTGGCTTCCATCTCGTGTACTAAATCGTATTCGGCGTCGCGGGTCATCTTCATCGAATAGGCATTCAGCGCGTCATAATCAAAGAAGCCTTTGAAGATATCATCAAGGCAGTAACGCAGAATGTTATCCAACAAAATCATTGGCTTGCGTCGACGTGGTGCTTCCGGCGGCAAATTCACAAAGCGCGGAACTTTATCCGATGGGATCTCCAGCAGCGCGTAACGGATGGTATCGCCACGAATAATCTCCACCGCCAGATAGGTATAATCATCTTTCAGAAACTGCACTAAGTCAGTGTCAGGATTGATTAAAATCGGCGTAATGTGCTGGCGCAGATACTGCTTAAAATAATGACGCAGCCAGTTTTGTTGATTAACGGAGAGTTGGCGTTCATTAATCAGGAAGATCTGGTTACGCGCCATCTCCAGTAGCAGTTCATTGTAAAGGCCGTCAAATTCCTGATCGGCTTTCAGCACGCGGGATTGAATTTTGCCCAGCAAATGGCGGGAATGAGAGTTAGAACCTTGTTCTTCGCTAATAATGATACGTCGCTTCAGTTCAGCGAAGCGAACTTTATAGAACTCATCAAGGTTATTGGAATAGATCCCAAGAAAACGCATCCTTTCAATCAGCGGGTTAGATTTGTCCGCCGCTTCCTGAAGCACGCGTTCATTGAACGATAACCAACTGAGCTCTTTCTCGATGTATAGCTTTTCCTGACCCATTACCACTTTTACTCCGTTTTATTCACGGGACACTGCCTGGATATTATGGCGAGCAATGTTGGCAGATGTCCAACTATGCCAGAAAAGGGGGAAAAAAACTGCTGAAGCCTGCGATTTACAGGATAAATGAGAAGCGCCAGCAGTAGCGCTGGCGCTTAAAATATGCGGAAGATTACTCGTCGTCGGCGGCGTAGCCCTGCGGTGGAAGACGCTGATCATCCAGCCACGCGGCGTTTTCATGCATCTTCAGACGACCATCAACAAACCAGCTAATGACCAACGGGTAAATAGCATGTTCCTGAGTTTGCACGCGAGCGGTGATTTCATCTTCCATATCACCAGCAAAAACCGGAACTTTAGCCTGCAAAATCACCGGGCCGCCGTCCAGCTCATCGGTGACGAAATGCACTGATGTACCGTGTTCTTCATCGCCATTTTCCAGCGCCTGACGATGGGTATGCAAACCGGGATATTTTGGTAGCAGGGAAGGGTGAATGTTCAGCAAACGCCCGGCGTAGTGGGAAACAAACGCTGGGCTGAGAATGCGCATAAAACCGGCCAGAACAACTACATCGGGTGCGTACACGTCGATTTCGTGCATCAACTCCCGATCATAGTCTTCCCGACTGTCAAATTGGCTGGCAATAAGCGTATGCGTTGCGATACCTGCTTTGCGGGCGCGCTCAAGGCCGAACGCGTCGGCCTTATTGCTGAAAACTGCCCGTAGGGTGCCTTTAATTTTGTTGGTTTTACAGGCATCAATAATTGCCTGCAAATTACTTCCGTTGCCGGAAATAAGCACCACAATATTCATTATTCGATAACCACGCGTTGTTCGGAATCAGAAGCTTTGATGATACCGATTTTCCACGCGTTTTCACCGTTGGCATTGAGCAGGGCGAGAGCTTTGTCCACTTCCGGAGCAGGCAGGGCGATAACCATCCCGACGCCGCAGTTGAAGGTACGATACATTTCATGGCGGCTGACGTTACCTGCTGTTTGCAACCAGTTGAACACTTCCGGCCACTGCCAGGAGGATTCATCAATCACTGCCTGAGTGTTTTCAGGTAATACGCGAGGAATGTTTTCCCAGAAACCGCCGCCGGTCAGGTGCGCAATGGCGTGAACATCAACCTTTTCAATCAATTCCAGCACTGACTTCACATAAATACGGGTTGGCGCCAGCAGATGATCGGCTAAAGGTTTTCCGTCCAGCTCTGTAGTTTGCGGGTCGCAACCGCTGACTTCGAGAATTTTGCGTACCAGCGAGTAACCGTTCGAGTGCGGGCCGCTGGAGCCGAGCGCAATGAGCACATCGCCGTCGCTAACTTTAGAACCGTCGATGATTTCTGATTTTTCTACCACGCCAACGCAGAAGCCAGCGACATCGTAATCTTCGCCGTGATACATCCCCGGCATTTCTGCCGTTTCGCCACCCACCAGTGAACAGCCCGATTGCAGACAACCTTCCGCGATGCCGCTGATCACCGCTGAAGCGGTATCAACATCCAGTTTTCCGGTTGCGTAATAGTCGAGGAAAAACAGCGGTTCCGCGCCTTGCACCACCAGGTCATTAACGCACATGGCGACCAGATCAATACCAATGGTGTCGTGACGTTTTAAGTCCATCGCCAGACGCAGCTTGGTGCCTACACCGTCAGTGCCAGAAACCAGTACGGGTTCACGATATTTTTGCGGCAATGCACACAGCGCACCGAAGCCGCCCAGACCGCCCATGACTTCCGGACGACGCGTTTTCTTCACTACGCCTTTGATTCTTCCAACCAGAGCATTACCCGCGTCAATATCAACACCGGCATCTTTGTAGCTAAGAGAGGTTTTATCGGTCACTGCTTGGGTCCCCACGCGTTACTTGCGGTAGAAAAATAAAATTCGGCGCAATTCTAACAGGGAAAGCAAACGTTTGCGAGACTGCTTTACATAACCTTTTTCAGCCTACATTGTAGTGAAGTGATGCATAAACAAAGACAATGAATGATTGTTCTGAGCGATATTTGTAATTAGTAACCATTTGAATATAAAATAATTTATTATCTAATCGTTGTTGGTTTGTCTAAAGTCAACGAAAATTATATTGCCGCCTTAAAAAAAGGCGGTATAATCCGTCGATTTTTTTTGTGGCTGCCCTCAAAGGAGAAAGAGTATGAAGATCGTGGAAGTCAAACACCCACTCGTCAAACACAAGCTGGGACTGATGCGTGAGCAAGATATCAGCACCAAGCGCTTTCGCGAACTCGCTTCCGAAGTGGGTAGCCTGCTGACTTACGAAGCGACCGCCGACCTCGAAACGGAAAAAGTCACTATTGAAGGTTGGAACGGCCCGGTAGAAATCGACCAGATCAAAGGTAAGAAAATTACCGTGGTGCCAATTCTGCGTGCGGGTCTGGGGATGATGGACGGTGTTCTGGAAAACGTTCCGAGCGCGCGCATCAGCGTAGTCGGTATGTACCGTGATGAAGAAACACTGGAGCCGGTACCGTACTTCCAGAAACTGGTTTCTAACATCGATGAGCGTATGGCGCTGATCGTTGACCCAATGCTGGCAACCGGTGGTTCCGTTATCGCGACCATCGACCTGCTGAAAAAAGCGGGCTGCAGCAGCATTAAAGTGCTGGTGCTGGTGGCTGCGCCAGAAGGTATCGCTGCGCTGGAAAAAGCGCATCCGGACGTCGAGCTGTATACCGCATCGATTGACCAGGGGCTGAATGAGCACGGATACATTATCCCGGGCCTCGGCGATGCTGGTGATAAAATCTTTGGTACGAAATAACGAATAAAAAATAATTAAAGCCGACTTTAAGAGTCGGCTTTTTTTTGAGTAAAGCGCCTATAACACATAATATACAGAGGATAATACTATGACGCGCCGTGCTATCGGGGTGAGTGAAAGACCGCCACTTTTACAGACAATCCCGCTTAGTTTACAACATTTGTTCGCCATGTTTGGTGCAACCGTCCTGGTGCCCGTCTTATTTCATATCAACCCGGCGACCGTACTGTTATTTAACGGTATCGGAACGCTGCTGTATCTCTTCATCTGTAAAGGGAAAATTCCGGCTTATCTTGGTTCGAGCTTTGCCTTTATTTCTCCGGTGTTATTGCTGTTGCCGTTGGGTTATGAAGTCGCGCTGGGCGGCTTTATTATGTGCGGCGTGCTGTTCTGTCTGGTTTCTTTTATTGTGAAGAAAGCAGGGACTGGCTGGCTGGATGTGCTGTTTCCTCCAGCGGCAATGGGGGCAATCGTTGCTGTCATCGGTCTGGAGCTGGCGGGCGTGGCTGCTGGCATGGCTGGCTTACTCCCGGCTGAAGGGCAAACGCCTGATTCCAAAACCATCATTATCTCCATTACTACCCTTGCGGTTACGGTTTTAGGTTCCGTTCTGTTCCGCGGTTTCCTGGCGATTATCCCGATTTTGATTGGCGTGTTGGTGGGGTACGCGCTCTCCTTCGCAATGGGTATTGTCGATACCACGCCGATTATTAATGCTCACTGGTTTGCTCTGCCGACCTTGTACACGCCGCGCTTTGAGTGGTTTGCCATTTTGACCATTCTGCCTGCGGCGCTGGTGGTTATTGCCGAACACGTGGGGCATCTGGTGGTAACGGCTAACATCGTGAAAAAAGATCTGCTGCGCGATCCTGGCCTGCACCGTTCCATGTTCGCTAACGGCCTGTCGACCGTTATCTCCGGGTTCTTTGGTTCCACGCCAAACACTACCTACGGGGAAAACATCGGCGTTATGGCGATCACCCGCGTCTACAGTACCTGGGTAATCGGTGGTGCGGCGATCTTCGCCATTCTACTCTCCTGTGTTGGTAAACTGGCTGCTGCTATCCAGATGATCCCACTGCCGGTGATGGGCGGCGTTTCGCTGCTGCTTTACGGTGTCATCGGCGCTTCTGGTATTCGCGTACTTATTGAATCGAAAGTGGACTACAACAAAGCACAGAACTTGATCCTGACTTCCGTGATCCTGATCATCGGCGTCAGCGGCGCGAAGGTAAACATCGGTGCGGCAGAGCTGAAAGGTATGGCGTTGGCGACCATCGTCGGCATTGGCTTAAGCCTGATCTTTAAATTGATTAGCGTGATCCGTCCGGAAGAAGTGGTGTTGGATGCAGAAGACGCCGATATAACAGAAAAATAATGTAGCGACCGGGCAGTAATGCTGCCCGGTTCAAACATGATGGAATTCTGTGGTAAACTTCTCGTGATTTTGTGAAATCCCTGGTTGAGGTATCTCTGAACACACCGGCACAGCTCTCTTTGCCACTTTATCTTCCTGACGACGAAACCTTTGCAAGTTTCTGGCCGGGGGATAACTCCTCTTTACTGGCCGCGATGAAAAACGTGCTGCGTCAGGAACATAGCGGTTACATCTATCTCTGGGCACGCGAAGGCGCGGGGCGCAGCCATCTGCTGCACGCGGCTTGCGCGGAATTGTCGCAGCGTGGCGATGCGGTAGGTTATGTCCCGCTGGATAAACGCACCTGGTTTGTTCCGGAAGTGCTCGATGGTATGGAGCAACTGTCACTGGTTTGCATCGACAATATTGAGTGTATTGCTGGCGATGAGTTGTGGGAGATGGCGATTTTTGATCTCTACAATCGGATTCTGGAGTCAGGTAAAACACGGTTGCTGATCACTGGTGATCGTCCACCTCGTCAGTTGAATCTGGGGTTACCGGATCTTGCGTCACGTCTCGACTGGGGGCAGATCTACAAGTTGCAGCCACTTTCTGATGAAGACAAATTGCAGGCATTACAGTTACGCGCCCGTTTGCGTGGTTTTGAACTGCCGGAAGATGTGGGGCGTTTCTTGCTGAAGCGGCTCGACAGAGAAATGCGCACGTTGTTTATGACGCTGGATCAGTTGGATCGTGCGTCGATTACCGCGCAACGTAAGCTGACCATTCCGTTTGTGAAAGAAATTCTGAAGTTGTAGATAAGGTGTTTATTGTCGGATGCGTCGTAGTATTTGTAGGCCGGATAAGACGCGGCAAGCGTCGCATCCGGCAATGTACCTTAGCTACCGAAAGGGTACATCTTAACCAACGATTTCCAGCACTTGCTCCGGTGGGCGACCAATACGCGCTTTGCCATTCACGACCACAATCGGGCGTTCCATCAGCTTCGGATTATCCACCATCGCCTGAATCAGCACTTCTTCGCTAAGCGAACTGTCTGCAAGATTCAGCTCCTTATAAAGATCCTCTTTCTGGCGCATCAGTTCACGGGCGCTATTCATCCCCAACATTTTCAGCAAATTACGTAGCGTTGCCGCATCGGCGGGTGTCTCAAGATAGAGCACCACTTCCGGCTCCACACCATTTTCTTTCAGCAGGTTTAGCGTTTCACGGCTCTTTGAGCAGCGTGGGTTGTGGTAGATTTTTACCTGTTTGGTCATGGTTCTTCCTTTAATGCGAATTACATCTTGGTATAAGGCTTAAAGCGTTCCTGCAACTGGCGCAACTGGTCGATGCGCGCATCGTAACGCGCTTGTTGTAGGCTGCCTAATTTCACCTGCGAACTTGCGCTACTTAACAGAGAAATGGCCTGGTCGAGTCGCCCGGCCAGCGCATAACCTTCTGCTCGCGCAGCCAGTTCCTGATCGCGGTTATTTAGCGCGGCCTCCGCCTGTGCCAGCAAATCCCAGCCATTGCTGTCATCTTTATTATTAAAAGTATAGCGATTCAGAATATTGGCCGCTTCCTGCGGTTGACCGCCTTGCAGATATGCGTTTGCCAGGTTGAGCTGCAACACCGGACTGGTGCGTAAATCGCGGGCATTTTTCAGGCGATTGATCGCCTCATTGGCTTTGTTTTGCCCAAGATCGATATCGGTAGCCAGATCGAGATACCATGCGTTGCCAGGTTCTGCCGCCAGTAACGGTTGCAGCGTTTTACGCGCCTCGTCGTATTTATTGGCTTCCATCGCCTGTAAAGCACGGCCATACTGTGCCGCCCGTTGCTGACGAATATTGCCTTTCGCCCATTCATCCAGCAAGTCGCTGGTGAGCTGATTACGTCCGGAATTGTACATCCCTAGAGTACGCGCTTTCGCCAGATAGAAATCTTCTGACGATTGCACCACCATCGGGCGCATCTGATTAGCACGGTTACGAGCATCAGCCAGACGGCTTTCCGGCAACGGGTGAGTCAGCAAAATTTCCGGCGGACGCGAAGAGTAACGCGCCTGATCGAGCAATTTTTCGAGGAAGGTCGGCATCGCCTGCGGATCGAACCCCGAGCGTTGCAGCACCTGAATCCCAATGCGGTCTGCTTCCTGTTCGTTTTGCTGGGTGAAGCTGATCATCCCCTGGCGTGTTCCCGCCAGCGTACCGGTCAGCGCTGCCATTCCCGCCTGCGGACTGGCCATCGCCAGTAAAATAGAACCTAACGCCCCGACCCAGGTGAGTGGTGCGCTACGTTGCTGATCTTCCATCGCTCGCGCCAGGTGGCGCTGGGTGACGTGGGAGATTTCATGCGCCATAACCGAAGCCAGTTGGCTTTCGTTATCGGAATAACGGAACAGGGCAGAATGCAGCACTACGTTGCCGCCAAAGAAAGCAAAGGCGTTAATTTCGTCGTTATTGATCAGAAAGAAATGGAATGGCGTCTTAACTGAATTGGCATGCGAAACCAGACGCATCCCCAGCGAGTTAATGTATTGCGTTAATAGCGGATCATTAATTAACGGCGCGCTGCCGCGTAACTGGCGAACATAATAGTCGCCCATCTGCATTTCCTGACCAATGGAAAGCGTGCTTCCTGCGGAGGTTCCCATATCCGGCAAGGTGTCTGCGCTATCGGCAAACGCCGGGGCTACCTGACCGAGGGTCACAGCAGCAATGAGGGTAGCAACCAGGTTTTTTTTCAACTGCCTGAACATAACCTCTGTCCTGTATTTCTGGAGATAGTCATTTGACCGATACTGTGAAATATCGTTCCCACCGCGCCGCCTTTGAGTGTAACGACGAAGATTAGCTCACTCAAATGGCTTTTCAGTTTCCTTAATCCGTCATAAAAAGCGAAGTCTTTTTTGTGACATTTCGATACAATTGCGGATCGCAATCCCCCTCTTGAGGTTCAGGGAAGGTCTTTATGCTCGAAATGTTGATGCAATGGTATCGCCGCCGTTTTAGCGACCCGGAAGCGATTGCCTTGCTGGTTATTTTAGTTGCCGGTTTTGGCATTATCTTTTTCTTTAGTGGATTACTCGCGCCGTTGCTGGTGGCTATTGTGCTGGCCTATTTGCTGGAATGGCCCACTGTGCGCCTGCAATCTATTGGCTGTTCCCGCCGTTGGGCGACGTCGATTGTGTTGGTCCTGTTTGTTGGCATCCTGCTACTGATGGCATTTGTGGTCATGCCTATCGCCTGGCAACAGGGCATTTATTTAATCCGCGATATGCCGGGTATGCTCAATAAGCTTTCTGATTTTGCCGCCACGTTGCCGCGCCGCTATCCGGCGTTGATGGACGCGGGCATTATTGATGCGATGGCTGACAATATGCGTAGCCGGATGCTTACTATGGGCGATTCAGTGGTGAAAATCTCCCTCGCCTCGTTGGTCGGTTTGCTGACCATTGCCGTCTATCTGGTGCTGGTGCCATTGATGGTCTTCTTCCTGCTGAAAGACAAAGAGCAAATGCTGAATGCCGTTCGTCGGGTGCTGCCGCGCAACCGTGGACTGGCAGGGCAGGTGTGGAAGGAGATGAACCAGCAAATCACCAACTACATCCGTGGCAAGGTACTGGAGATGATCGTGGTGGGGATCGCCACCTGGCTGGGATTCTTACTCTTCGGGCTGAACTATTCGCTGCTGCTGGCGGTGCTGGTCGGTTTCTCGGTGCTTATTCCGTACATTGGCGCATTTGTGGTGACCATTCCGGTGGTCGGCGTGGCGCTATTCCAGTTTGGTGCTGGCACCGAGTTCTGGAGCTGCTTCGCGGTGTATCTGATTATCCAGGCGCTGGACGGTAACTTACTCGTACCGGTGTTGTTCTCTGAAGCCGTGAACCTGCATCCGCTGGTGATTATTTTATCGGTGGTGATTTTCGGCGGGCTGTGGGGATTCTGGGGCGTATTCTTCGCTATCCCACTGGCAACGCTAATCAAAGCAGTAATCCATGCCTGGCCGGATGGTCAAATCCCGCAAGAGTAATCTTCAGCGAAAAGGGCTTTGAAACGAGTGTCGCAGGGCGTGATTTACATCACCGGATGTGAAATGTGCTGGCCGCAAGCGCAGCCAGCACGGAATGGAGCAAAGTAATCAGGCGTGTTCTTTTAGCCAGTTAAGCACTACGTCGTGGTGATTGCTGGTTTTGAAATCGTCAAATACGTGTTCGATTTTGCCGTTGGCATCGATCAGGAAGCTGATACGGTGAATACCATCGTAGGTTTTGCCCATGAAAGACTTCTCGCCCCAGACGCCGAATTGTTCGCATACCTGGTGGTCTTCATCGGACAGAAGCGTAAAGTTAAGCAGTTCTTTATCTGCGAAGCGGGAAAGTTTTTCAGGTTTATCGGTGCTGATACCGAGCACATCAACGCCCGCTTTTTTTAACTCTTCCATGTTATCGCGTAAGCCGCAGGCCTGTACGGTACAGCCGGGGGTCATGGCTTTCGGGTAGAAATAAACCAGAACACGCTGTCCCTGGAAGTCGGTCAAATTAACTTGTTCTCCGTCTTGGTCCGGCAAGCTAAATTTCGGTGCGATGTCACCGGCTTTCAGTGGATTCATTAATTAACTCCATCCTGTTCATCATGTTGGGAATAGTTGACGACGTTAATACTGCCTTGCGCATTGAGTTCTGTACATAGTGCTTTGAACGCTTGCTCAATATTTGCTGAGTCCGCAGACGCCGGGCTGTGGGCGGTGATCTGAATATGCAACTGCGCAGCCCTTTCATTTTCAGCAGGTTGCGTGCGTGACACCAGTTCTGCAATGTTCATATGGTGCGCGTCGAAAAGTGCTGTGAAGCGCTCAATTAAATGCGGGGAGTCCGCCACATCGACCTGAACCCAGACAGATGCGGGCATTGGTGGACGTGGGCGAGCGGTCGTTCGTTTCATCACGATTAAAAGATCCAGCTCGGCGCCTTTCAACGGTAACGTTGATTCAATCAAGGTGATGGCGTTCCATGAACCGGAAAGCAGCATGATAAACGTGAACTCTTCTCCCAACATCGCCAGGCGACTGTCTTCGATATTACAGCCGCAACTACTGACATGACGGGTGATGGTATTCACAATTCCTGGGCGATCGGCACCCAGCGCAGTGATCACCAGATAATGTTGCGATGACAGTGTCAAACTGGTTATTCCTTTAAGGGGGTGAGATGTTCCTAAGGAAAGCATAAAAAAAACATGCATACAACAATCAGAACGGTTCTGTTTGCTTGCTTTTAATGCCATACCAAACGTACCATTGAGACACTTGTTTGCACAGAGGATGGCCCATGTTCACGGGAAGTATTGTCGCGATTGTTACTCCGATGGATGAAAAAGGTAATGTCTGTCGGGCTAGCTTAAAAAAACTGATTGATTATCATGTCGCCAGCGGTACTTCGGCGATCGTTTCTGTTGGTACTACTGGTGAGTCCGCCACTCTGAACCATGACGAGCATGTCGATGTCGTGATGATGACGCTGGAGCTGGCTGATGGGCGCATTCCGGTGATTGCCGGGACCGGTGCTAACGCCACCACAGAAGCCATTAACCTGACGCAGCGCTTCAACGACAGCGGTATTGTTGGCTGCCTGACGGTAACCCCTTATTACAACCGCCCATCGCAAGAAGGTCTGTATCAGCATTTCAAAGCCATCGCTGAACATACTGACCTGCCGCAAATTCTGTATAATGTGCCGTCCCGTACTGGTTGCGATCTGCTACCAGAAACGGTGGGCCGTCTGGCGAAAGTAAAAAATATTGTCGGAATCAAAGAAGCAACAGGGAACTTAACGCGGGTAAACCAGATCAAAGAGCTGGTTTCAGACGATTTTGTTCTGCTGAGCGGCGATGATGCGAGCGCGCTGGACTTCATGCAGTTAGGCGGTCATGGCGTAATTTCCGTTACGGCTAACGTCGCAGCGCGAGATATGGCCCAGATGTGCAAACTGGCGGCAGAAGGGCATTTTGCCGAGGCACGCGTTATTAATCAGCGTCTGATGCCATTACACAACAAACTATTTGTCGAACCCAATCCAATCCCGGTGAAATGGGCATGTAAGGAACTGGGTCTTGTGGCGACCGATACGCTACGCCTGCCAATGACGCCAATCACCGACAGTGGTCGTGAGACGGTCAGAGCGGCGCTTAAGCATGCCGGTTTGCTGTAAAGTTTAGGGAGATTTGATGGCTTACTCTGTACAAAAGTCGCGCCTGGCGAAGGTTGCGGGTGTTTCGCTTGTTCTTTTACTCGCAGCCTGTAGTTCGGACTCACGTTATAAGCGTCAGGTGAGCGGCGATGAAGCCTACCTGGAAGCGGCACCGCTTGCAGAACTTCACGCCCCGGCAGGAATGATTTTGCCGGTGACCTCCGGCGACTATGCGATTCCGGTAACTAACGGTAGTGGCGCAGTTGGCAAAGCGTTAGATATTCGTCCACCAGCCCAGCCGCTGGCGCTGGTTTCAGGCGCGCGTACCCAGTTCACGGGCGATACCGCTTCGCTGCTGGTGGAAAATGGTCGTGGCAATACTCTGTGGCCGCAGGTCGTTAGCGTGTTGCAGGCGAAAAACTATACCATTACCCAACGCGATGATGCCGGTCAGACGCTGACCACCGATTGGGTACAATGGAACCGTCTGGACGAAGACGAGCAGTATCGTGGTCGTTATCAAATCTCTGTTAAACCGCAGGGTTATCAGCAGGCGGTAACGGTGAAATTGCTGAACCTGGAGCAGGCTGGCAAGCCGGTTGCAGATGCGGCGTCTATGCAGCGTTACAGTGCTGAGATGATGAACGTCATTTCCGCTGGTCTGGATAAATCCGTCACTGACGCGGCTAATGCGGCGCAAAACCGTGCTTCCACAACAATGGATGTACAAAGCGGCGCTGACGACACTGGTTTACCGATGCTGGTCGTGCGTGGTCCGTTCAACGTAGTATGGCAACGTCTGCCTGCTGCGCTGGAAAAAGTGGGCATGAAAGTGACCGACAGCACTCGTTCACAGGGCAGCATGGCCGTAACTTACAAGCCACTGTCTGACAGCGACTGGCAGGAACTGGGCGCCCGTGATCCTGAACTGGCATCCGGCGACTACAAACTGCAGGTCGGTGATTTAGATAACCGCAGCAGCTTACAGTTTATTGATCCAAAAGGTCATACGCTGACACAAAGCCAAAACGACGCACTGGTATCTGTCTTCCAGGCTGCGTTTAGCAAGTAAAAATACAGGGCTGGAGTCATCCGGCCCTTTTTTCTGATATGATACGCAAACGTGTGCGTCAGCAGAAAAACGCGATTTTAGCGTTAATTCGCACGAAATTTGTTTGTCGGCGTAGGTCGGTTAAGGTGTTCACGGTACAGCCGACAAAACGACAGGCACACCAGACAGCAAAAGATTTTAAAACGTTAATTCACACCCAGGAGTGATAAAGATGCAAAAGCAAGCTGAGTTGTATCGTGGTAAAGCGAAAACCGTATACAGCACGGAAAACCCGGACCTGTTGGTGCTCGAATTCCGCAATGATACGTCAGCAGGGGATGGCGCGCGCATTGAGCAGTTTGATCGCAAAGGTATGGTGAACAACAAGTTCAACTACTTCATTATGAGCAAACTGGCTGAAGCGGGTATCCCGACTCAAATGGAGCGTCTGCTCTCTGATACCGAATGTCTGGTGAAAAAACTGGATATGGTGCCGGTTGAGTGTGTCGTACGTAACCGTGCTGCTGGCTCTCTGGTGAAACGTCTTGGAATCGAAGAAGGTATTGAGCTGAACCCGCCGCTGTTCGATTTGTTCCTGAAAAACGACGCCATGCACGATCCGATGGTCAACGAATCTTACTGCGAAACCTTTGGCTGGGTAAGCAAAGAGAACCTGGCGCGCATGAAAGAGCTGACCTACAAAGCGAACGACGTGCTGAAAAAACTGTTCGACGATGCCGGTCTGATTCTGGTCGATTTCAAGCTGGAGTTTGGTCTGTACAAAGGCGAAGTGGTACTGGGTGATGAGTTCTCCCCGGACGGTAGCCGCCTGTGGGACAAAGAAACGCTGGAGAAAATGGACAAAGACCGTTTCCGCCAGAGCCTCGGTGGCCTGATCGAAGCCTATGAAGCCGTCGCCCGCCGCCTGGGTGTACAGCTGGACTGATTTTTCTGTTCATCGTCTTGCCGTGCTGCTGGCACGGCAAGACAACCGCTCTCGTAAGATGTGCATTGAACGCTCATTCCTCCATCATTTCCTCCCGTTTTCCTGTGGTAATCTTCCCCTGAACCACCTACGATCATTCCTATAATGAATATATTGTTGAGGTATCTATGCGCTGGCAAGGGCGTCGTGAAAGTGACAATGTTGAAGACAGGCGAAACAGCTCCGGTGGTCCGTCAATGGGCGGTCCCGGTTTTCGCCTACCAACCGGTAAAGGTGGGTTAATTTTACTGGTGGTTGTGTTGGTCGCTGGCTACTATGGTGTTGATTTAACTGGATTGATGACCGGGCAGCCCGTTTCCCAACAGCAATCAACGCGTTCAATTAGCCCAAATGAAGACGAAGCGGCAAAATTCACTTCGGTGATTCTGGCAACCACGGAAGACACCTGGGGACAGCAATTCGAGAAGATGGGTAAGACATACCAGCAACCGAAGCTGGTCATGTACCGTGGAATGACTCGCACCGGTTGCGGGGCGGGGCAGTCCATTATGGGACCGTTTTATTGCCCGGCGGATGGCACAGTCTATATCGATCTCTCCTTCTATGATGACATGAAAGACAAACTGGGCGCGGATGGTGATTTTGCTCAAGGGTACGTTATCGCCCATGAAGTCGGTCATCACGTGCAGAAACTGTTAGGCATCGAGCCGAAAGTCCGTCAACTGCAACAAAACGCGACGCAAGCGGAAGTCAACCGCTTATCTGTGCGTATGGAACTCCAGGCCGACTGCTTTGCCGGTGTCTGGGGGCATAGCATGCAGCAGCAAGGCGTTCTGGAAACCGGCGATCTGGAAGAGGCGCTGAACGCGGCGCAGGCCATCGGCGATGACCGTTTACAACAGCAAAGTCAGGGGCAGGTGGTGCCAGACAGCTTTACCCATGGTACATCTCAGCAACGCTACAGCTGGTTTAAACGTGGTTTCGACAGCGGCGATCCGGCACAATGCAATACTTTTGGTAAAAGCATTTAACTTCCGGGGCAGGGATGGCTGAACTGACTGCGCTTCACACATTAACAGCGCAAATGAAACGCGAAGGGATTCGCCGCTTGTTAGTGTTGAGCGGCGAAGGACGCTGGTGCGGTGAGTATGCGCTTAAGTTGCGTGATGCCTTACCGGGCGACTGGCTGTGGGTTTCGCCGCAGCCAGCTTCTGAAAACCACTGTCCGCCATCAGCGCTACAAACTTTACTTGGGCGCGAGTTCCAGCATGCGGTATTCGACGCCCGCCAGGGTTTTGATGCCGCCGCTTTTGCGGCACTTAGCGGAACGCTGAAAGTGGGAAGCTGGCTGGTGTTGTTGCTCCCCGCGTGGGAAGAATGGGAAAACCATCCTGATGTCGATTCGCTGCGCTGGAGTGATTGCCCTGGTCCTATTGCGACTCCGCATTTTGTCCAACATCTCAAACGCGTACTTGCGGCGGATAACAACGCTATCCTCTGGCGACAAAATCAGCCGTTCAGGTTGGCACATTTTGCTCCTTATTCAGACTGGCGTCCTGCTACTGGCGAGCCGCAACCAGAACAACAGCACATATTACAGCAACTGCTGACCATGCCGCCGGGCGTGGCTGCGGTAACTGCTGCGCGCGGGCGCGGTAAGTCGGCGCTGGCGGGGCAACTCATTTCCCGTATCTCTGGCAGTGCGATTGTTACAGCACCTGCGAAGGCTGCAACGGATGTGCTGGCGCAGTTTGCGGGCGAGAAGTATCGCTTTGTGGCGCCAGATGCCTTATTAGCCAGTGATGAAAAAGCTGACTGGCTGGTGGTTGACGAAGCTGCAGCCATTCCTGCGCCGTTGTTGCATCAACTGGTATCGCGTTTCTCACGCACTTTGTTAACTACAACGGTACAGGGCTATGAAGGCACCGGACGTGGTTTTTTGCTGAAATTTTGCGCTCGCTTTCCGCATTTACACCGTTTTGAACTGCAACAGCCGATCCGCTGGGCGCAGGGATGCCCGCTGGAAAAAATAGTCAGTGAGGCACTGGTTTTTGACGACGAAAACTTCACTCACGAACCACAAGGTGACATTGTCATTTCTGCTTTTGAACAGACGTTATGGCGAAGCGAACCAGAAACGCCGTTAAAGGTATATCAGCTATTGTCTGGTGCGCACTACCGGACCTCGCCGCTGGATTTACGCCGGATGATGGATGCACCAGGGCAACATTTTTTACAGGCGGCTGGCGACAACGAGATTGCCGGGGCGCTGTGGCTGGTGGATGAGGGCGGATTATCTCAAAAACTCAGTCAGGCGGTATGGGCGGGTTTTCGTCGCCCGCGGGGTAATCTGGTGGCCCAGTCGCTGGCGGCGCACGGCAGCAATCCACAGGCGGCGACATTGCGCGGACGGCGGGTCAGCCGGATTGCAGTCCATCCGGCGCGTCAGCGCGAAGGCGTTGGGCAACACCTCATTGCCAGCGCTTTGCAATATACGCCTGGCCTCGACTACCTTTCGGTAAGCTTTGGCTACACCGAGGAATTATGGCGTTTCTGGCAACGCTGTGGTTTTGTGCTGGTGCGAATGGGTAATCATCGCGAAGCCAGCAGCGGTTGCTATACGGCGATGGCGTTGTTACCGATTAGCGAAGCGGGTAAACAACTGGCAGAACGTGAGCATTTTCGTTTACGCCGCGATGCGCAAATTATCGCGCAGTGGAATGGCGAAACTATTCCAGTCGATCCGCTTAACGATATCGTGGTTACTGACGGCGACTGGCTGGAACTGGCTGGTTTTGCTTTCGCTCATCGTCCGCTTTTAACGTCATTAGGCTGTTTAATGCGTCTGCTACAAATCAGCGAACTGACATTACCAGCGCTGCGTGGGTGCTTGCAGAAAAACGTTAGCGACGCACAGTTATGTACCACACTTAAACTTTCGGGGCGTAAGGCGTTGTTGGCTCGTCAGCGTGAAGAGGCGGCACAGGCGCTATTCGTACTTGATGATGCCCGCACTGAGCGCCTGCGCGATCGCATAACGCAATGGCAATTTTTTCACTGACTCCTTCAATTTTATCCCATGGTCATTGTGAGTCAGCGGCGTAAAATTAATGACATCAGTTAAGGAGTTCGCCATGAAACATGACCATTTTGTTGTTCAAAGCCCGGATAAACCTGCGCAACAGCTGTTGCTGCTTTTTCACGGTGTCGGCGATAACCCCGTAGCGATGGGGGAGATCGGCAGTTGGTTTGCACCGCTGTTCCCGGATGCGCTGGTGGTGAGTGTCGGTGGCGCGGAGCCGAGCGGTAATCCGGCGGGGCGTCAGTGGTTTTCGGTGCAGGGCATAACGGAAGAAAACCGCCAGGCGCGTGTGGATGCCATCATGCCGACGTTTATTGAGACGGTGCGCTACTGGCAGAAACAGAGCGGAGTAGGGGCTAACGCCACGGCGCTAATCGGTTTCTCACAAGGCGCGATTATGGCGCTGGAGAGTATTAAAGCCGAGCCTGGCCTTGCCTCACGCGTCATTGCTTTTAACGGACGCTATGCCAGCCTGCCGGAAACCGCGTCTACAGCCACGACAATTCACTTGATTCATGGTGGTGAAGATCCGGTTATCGATTTGGCGCATGCGGTTGCGGCGCAGGAAGCGTTAATCAGTGCCGGTGGTGATGTGACGCTGGATATCGTGGAGGATTTAGGCCATGCGATCGACAATCGCAGTATGCAATTTGCCCTGGATCACTTACGTTATACCATTCCGAAACATTATTTCGACGAAGCGCTAAGTGGCGGTAAGCCTGGCGATGATGATGTAATTGAAATGATGTAATAACAGCTGCGTAGGCCTGATAAGACGCGTGAGCGTCGCATCAGGCATTGTTCTCCGTTGCCGGATGCGGCGTTAACGCCTTATCCGGCCCCTCAGCTTACTTCTTCGGTTGATCCTTTTTCGGCCAGTCGTCGTCATCGTCCCACTTATCGTTGAAATCACGATGCGGGGGAAGCTCCGGCTTGTTGGCGAGAAATTTCTTATGGTCGACGCGCTTGAGATCTTTAATCACGTTCAGCAGGACGCCCACCAAAAAGACAATCACCAGAATCCACCAATATTTAGCCAGCCAGTCCATGCTTATTTCCTCTTACAGAACGACTCATCAGGCGACGAGCTGTTCCATGATACGTTGATACATACGGGCAAGTAGCTGCAGGTCGGCAGCATTCACACATTCATTAATTTTATGAATGGTAGCATTGACCGGCCCGAGTTCCACCACCTGCGCCCCCATGCGAGCAATAAAGCGCCCGTCGGACGTTCCGCCTGTGGTCAGTAGCTGCGGTTTAATTTCATTATAGTGCTCAACCGCGTTAACGACTGCATCCACCAGTTTACCGCGCGCGGTCAAAAATGGCTGCCCGGAAAGCCACCAATCCACCGTATAACGCAGTTGATATTTCTCCAGCAAGGCAAGCACCTGTGCTTTGATCATCTCATCAGTCAGTTCGGTACTGAAGCGGAAGTTAAACTGCACAAACAGTTCACCCGGAATAACGTTGTTACTGCCGGTTCCCGCCTGAATATTGGCAATCTGCATACTGGTCGCCGGGAAGAATTCATTGCCCTGATCCCACTCAATAGCCACTAATTCATTAAGGAAAGGTGCTGCGCGATGTACTGGATTATCAGCCAGATGCGGGTAGGCCACATGCCCTTGCACGCCATGAATGGTAAGGTTGCAGGTTAACGATCCACGACGGCCATTTTTCACTACATCGCCAACCACTTCGATACTCGACGGCTCACCGACCAGGCAGTAATCCAGCCGTTCATTACGCGCCATTAAAGCTTCGACTACTTTGACCGTGCCATTGTGGGCGCTGGCTTCTTCGTCTGAGGTGATCAGAAACGCCAGTCGGCCTTTATGGTTGGGATGTTGCGCGACAAAACGTTCTGCTGCCACTACCATTGCCGCCAGCGAGCCTTTCATATCAGCCGCGCCGCGCCCGAACAACATGCCATCGCGAATGGTTGGCTCAAATGGTGGGTTGATCCAACGGTCGGCATCGCCAGGGGGGACTACGTCAGTATGTCCGGCAAAGGCCAGGGTTTCTCCTTGTCCGCGCCATGCCCAAAAATTCTGCGTATCCGCAAAATCCATGCGTTCAATGGTAAAACCGATTGCCTGCAGACGGTCGATCATGATTGCCTGACATCCTGCATCATCAGGACTTAAGGATGGGCGGCGAATAAGCTGCTGTGTCAGCTCAATAACCGGACACGACATAGACTACACCTCATGGAAAAATTGCTGATAACTGGATTCACTGAAACCCAGCAGCATAGGCTTCCCTGGCGCACAGAGCAATGGGCGTTTGATGATTGCAGGCATTTCAGTCATTAATGCCATAGCGGAGGCCGCATCGGTGATATTGTTGCGGGTGGCTTCGTCCAGCTTGCGCCAGGTGGTGCCACGGGTGTTAAGTAACGCTTGCCAACCTAATTCATTGATAAAAGAGTTCAACAATTCACTGTTCAGGCCATCAACACGGTAATCGTGAAAGCGAAAGTCGATGTTATTGGTTTCCAGCCAACGACGTGCTTTTTTAATGGTGTCACAATTTTTGATACCGTAAAGGGTAACCATAATGAATCCTTTTGCGATTATTAAGAATAACTAATCATTTAACGGTCAATACATATTTCCCGCAAATGATTATCAGGCAATATAACATTATTAAGGTATTTAACTTAACAATTATTAAATGGTTGTGAACAATTTTAATGCCATTATTAAGAATGTTCCTCTTGGTATATTTTTGTATTTTAAACAGAATTAATTCAGTATTAGAATCCGTATGAATATGTCGAAATGTTGCTGTTCATCACATAAAAATCCCTGTCACAGGGCCATAGTATTAACGTAGGCTTTGCCCCGGAGGTAGTAATCACAGCAATCGAATAAATTAGCTTCACCACGGTATATTGTTTCCGTAGAATACCCATAATTATAAGAGAGGTTGTTATGATTGAACGTGAACTGGGGAACTGGAAAGACTTTATCGAAGTTATGCTTCGTAAGTAATTTCCAGAACAGGAAATGAAAGAACCTGACGTCAGGTTCTTTATCAGAGAGTTGAAAAAGGCGACACATACGTATGTCGCCTTTTTTATTGCTTATTCTGGTCGAGGCTTCAGTGGGAAGCGACGACGCACCAGCACAAAGAATAGCGGCACGAAGTAAATCGCCAGAATGGTGGCAGAAATCATCCCGCCCATTACGCCAGTACCGACTGCGTGTTGACCACCGGAACCGGCACCACTGCTGATCGCCATCGGCAATACGCCGAAGATAAACGCCAGCGATGTCATCAGAATCGGACGTAAACGCTGACGGCAGGCGTAGAGCGTCGCTTCAAACAGGTCGTGGCCTTTTTGATTCATTTCGTTGGCAAACTCAACAATCAGGATGGCGTTTTTCGCCGACAAACCAATGACTGTTAGCAGGCCAACCTGAAAGTACACATCGTTTTCCAGCCCACGCATCCAGGTTGCCAGCAGTGCGCCGATAACCCCCAGCGGTACAACCAGCATTACCGAGAACGGTACTGACCAACTTTCATAAAGTGCAGCCAGACACAGGAATACCACCAGCAATGAAATGGCATACAGCGCCGGAGCTTGCGCACCGGAAAGTCGTTCCTGGTACGACATCGCTGTCCACTCCAGTCCAAAGCCGTTCGGCAACTGCTTCACCAACGATTCCATAATATCCATCGCGGTACCCGTACTGACGCCCGGGGCGGCTTCCCCGACAATCTCTACCGCAGAATAGCCGTTATAGCGTTCCAGACGCGGCGAGCCTGTTTCCCAGCGAGAGGTCGCGAAGGCGGAGAAAGGCACCATGCCGCCGTCTTTGTTACGCACATACCACAGGTTAATGTCATCTGGCAGCATGCGATACGGCGCGGCAGCCTGCACATAGACTTTCTTCACGCGACCGCGATCCATAAAGTCATTCACATAGCTCGAGCCCCACGCGGTTTGCAGCGTGTCGTTAATATCGTCAATAGCAACGCCCAGCGCCTGCGCTTTGCGCTGGTCGATATCAATCTGCAATTGCGGGCTGTCGTCCAGACCGTTATGGCGCACACGAGTAAGTTCTGGGTTTTCCGCCGCGAGCGCCAGCAGCTGATTACGCGCGGCCATCAGCGCATCGTGACCAGCCCCGGCGTGGTCCTGCAACTCCATATCAAATCCAGCGGAACTGCCAAGACCGCTGATAGCAGGCGGGCTACTGGCGATAACGCGAGCTTCTTTGATTTTATTAAATTCTTTTGTTGCACGTTCGATAATGGCAAACGAGGTGCCTGTTTTACTGTCGCGTTCGCTCCAGTCTTTCAGGCGGACAAACATTCGTGCCACGTTTTGCCCGTTCCCCCCTGGGCCAGAACCGACAGTGGCAAACACCGACATGATGTTGTCTTTCTCATGGGTGAAGTAATACTTCTCGATCTGTTCCACCACTTTCAGAGTCTGTTGCTGAGTCGAACCGCTGGGTAACTGTACCGAGGTGGTAAACATGCCACGGTCTTCCAGAGGCAGGAACGACGTCGGCAGACGCAGAAACAGGAACACCATGCCGCCTAACAGCAGGACGTAAATCAAAATCCAGCGCAGGCTGCGGTGGAGAATTTTCGCCACCCCTTTTTCGTAGCGTTCGGCGTTGCGGTTGAACATCTGGTTAAACCAGGCAAAAAAGCCTTTCTGCCCGTGATGCTCACCTTTTTTCAGTGGCTTAAGTAGCGTAGCGCACAATGCCGGAGTCAGGATCATCGCCACCAGAACCGACAGCACCATTGCCGCAACAATGGTTATAGAGAACTGGCGATAGATAGCCCCGGTGGTGCCGCCAAAGAAGGCCATTGGCACAAATACAGCAGAAAGCACCATCGCAATCCCGACCAGTGCGCCCTGGATTTGCCCCATCGATTTACGTGTGGCTTCGCGAGGAGTGAGTCCTTCCTCACTCATAATACGTTCGACGTTTTCCACCACCACGATGGCGTCATCCACCAGCAGGCCGATAGCCAGCACCATCGCGAACATGGTTAAGGTGTTGACGCTATAGCCGAAGGCATAAAGCACCGAGAAGGTTCCCATCAACACTACCGGCACGGCGATAGTTGGAATCAGCGTAGCGCGGAAGTTTTGCAGGAACAGATACATGACGAGGAAAACCAGCGCGATGGCTTCTAACAGAGTTTTCACTACGTCTTCAATGGAGGCCTTAACAAACGAGGTGGTTTCATACGCCACCTTGTACTCCAGTCCGGGCGGGAAATACTGCGCCAGTTCATCCAGACGGTTGATCACCAGTTCTGCCGTTGCCATTTCGTTCGCACCGGAGGCCAGTTTTACCCCCAGCCCCGAGGCTGGTTTACCGTTGAAACGGCTAAGATAATCGTATTTCTCCGCTCCCATTTCGACGGTGGCGACATCACCCAGTTTCACTTCCGAACCGTCCTGATTCACTCGCAGAGTGATATCACGGAACTGTTCTGGCGTTTGCAACAGTGATTGGGCGTTAATGGTGGCGTTGAGTGCCTGGTTATCGACCGACGGCGTACCGCCAAGCTGCCCAACCGCAATCTGTGCGTTCTGCGACTCAATGGCGTCAGTGACATCTTTGGCGGTCATCTGGAAACTGTTCAGTTTTGCCGGATCCAGCCAGATACGCATCGAATATTGCGAACCGTAAGCGTCGATATCACCAACGCCGTTCACGCGGCTTAACGGGTCCTGAATATTACTGGCAACGTAATCGGCAATATCCTGTTTATCCATCGAACCATCGGTTGAGACGAAGGCAATAGTCAGAATGTTGGTATCGCCGGTTTTACGCACCGTCACGCCCTGATTTTGCACCGCCTGCGGTAGTTTACGCATGGCCGACTGCAACTGGTTCTGCACCTGTTGCACTGCTTCGTCCGGATCCGTGCCAGCTTTAAAACTGAGCGTTACTGACGCCTGTCCAGTACCGCTGCTTTGTGATGACATATACATCAGGTTATCGAGGCCTGTCATATTCTGCTCGATAACCTGGGTTACGGTGTTTTCCAGCGTCTGGGCTGACGCGCCAGGATAGTTAGCGGTCACTCGCACATTCGGTGGCGCGAGATCCGGGTACTGTTCAACGGGCAATGAGAAAATGGCCAGGGTTCCTGTCAGACACAACAGAATTGCCAGCACCCAGGCAAAAATGGGGCGATCAATAAAGAAATTCGCCATTAAAAGAGGACCTCGTAGTTCTGCGTATCGTTATGGGCATGCCTTGCTTCACTGTAGCGGCAAGGTACGAGCCAATCGTGGAGAAAAAAAGGAGATAATGTAAATTATCAGCACTCGGTAGCAAGGTTTGCATAAGCGCAAAGTGACGACAGCTATCTCTTTCCATTGCAGTGTCTGAATGAGTAGTGTTCTCAATCTATTGATTTGTAATAAAAAACATAGTCATTTTTTATTTGACCATCGCCGGAAAGAACATCATTCGAATCCTGTTAGCTAAAATGCATCTTTTACAAATGTAAAGCCACAGCAGGATGTTAACAAAAATTCTTCTTAACGGAATAGTTTCCGGGCATCGTTTTGCCCGGAGAGTTTGCAAAAAGCGAACATCTTGTTTGCCTGGTTCATTGCAATAGGTAAGGAAGCAGCTCGTTTTTTCTGACAACCATCAACATACTAAACACTATTTTACGACTCCTGCTAATATTTATATGAATATATAGAGATATTAAATTGATGCTATGTATGATTCTTGTGTTTTGTTTGTGTGGAAGTATTCTTGATATTTATAATTTTATACGAAAATGGCTTGCTCCCTTTCTTATGAATCAACGTCGGGTATCTTCTCCCTCTGTGGTTTTTAAGATGGAAAGCATATTTTTTTTGGTTAAAAATCATATGGTAAGTAATGCTGTAAATGTTTTTAGCTTTCTTTTTAAGTATTTCAGCTATCTTCATAAGCACTACGTGAATTATTCTTCAGATAGATCGATCTATAAAAACTATATGACTTTATTTAAATAAAATGTCACTATTTTTAATATCTATTTTCTGGAGGGTTTGTCGCTCATGGTAGATTATTGCTAATAAAGTATATTGGCATGGGTTGTAATGGTTTTTTTATTTATTTTTGTGTTGCATGTATTTTATAGGCATGTGAAAAATAATCATATTGTTTGTATTTTATTGATTTTATTGGATTTTTTTTCATTTTTCAAAGCGTCATGAAGACTGTTTTTGACACATTGTATCAGGCGGGTAACAGTGGCTTACTATTGGTTAGTGAACGGCAGATGAAAAATTAATATAGAAACAACTAATCAATAACTGGTTGATGATAATGAATTTAAGTCGTTGGTTAAATATCAATGGTTGGGGTGCGTTAGCGCAAAAAATAAAAAATATTTTACTCTGATGAATGCTTTAGCTATTTTTCAATGCTTGTCATGGGTAGGGGATATATTGCGCTAATTTCATTAATTTATGCTGCGTGCAGTATATGTTTATCACCTGAGTGTTGAGATAAAAATTATCTGTTATGAAAAATCATAATGGGTGAGTTTGTTTTCTTCCTAAAAATAAGGCGTTTTATTGAACTTTAATTAAAAAGGAATTTTACAGTGAGTAATGATGATACCTTTGTAGGTACTAAAGCGTTGCTGCAATCTTTTGCTAATGCACCTTATGTCCCCACTCAAAAATCCCTACACGGCATTCGCTACGATTTCAATGATGGCGCGCGCGTCAAACTCCCTCCGGGTAACTGGTTGGTTAATTTAATCGACGACGCTTCCGGTAATGTTTTATTTACCTGCCAGTCCAATGAAGGCTGGGTATTGAGCGGTAAAAAGTACTTCGTTGATTTTCGTATTCAGGTCTTTAAGGAGGATGAATCCACGCCGGTACTGGATGTCGAGCAGGATCTGCGAGACAAATCGGTCATTATTCATTTCCCCACCGGAACGTTAGGCGATCTCCTTGGCTGGTTTCCATATGCCGAACGTTTTCGCCAGCAGCATCAGTGTCAACTGGAGTGTGTGATGGGAGCAGAAATTATCGAACTGCTCCACGAACAGTACCCTGAAATACAGTTCTCCACGCGCGAAACCATTAAAACTCATAATCCCTACGCCAGCTACCGCATCGGGTTGTACTTCGAAGCTAACGACACTCATCAGCCGCTGGATTTTCGTCAGGTCGGTTTTACCCGCATTGCAGGCTATATCCTCGGCGTTCCGCCGCAAGAAGAACCACCTCGGCTGAAGCTCGATGCACCGCGTGTCATTGATGAACCCTACGTTTGTATCGCCACCCAGTCCTCTTGCCAGGCGAAATACTGGAACAACGGTCATGGCTGGTCGGAGGTGGTGGCTGAGCTGAAAACGTTGGGTTATCGAGTGCTGTGTATTGATAAGGAAGCACATTACGGCTCTGGTTTTGTCTGGAACCACATTCCCCACGGTGCAGAGGATTTTACCGGTGCGCTGCCGTTACAACAGCGGGTAGATCTCCTGCGTCACGCGGACTTTTTTGTCGGTCTGAGCAGTGGCCTGAGTTGGCTGGCATGGAGTTGTCACATCCCGGTGGTGTTGATTAGTGGTTTTACCGATCCGCAAAGCGAGTTCTATACCCCGTGGCGGGTATTCAACTCACACGGCTGCCACGGCTGCTGGGATGACGTAAGCATCGATTTTGACCACGAAGATTTTTTATGGTGCCCGCGTCATAAGGGTACCGACCGGCAATACGAATGTTCTCGACTTATTACCGGCCAGCAAGTTAACCGCATTATCCATCGGCTCCATCAAACCCTGAGCGACGAACGCGCCGCCCTTAGCCTAAAGGACTAATTCATGAATAAAACCTATAACATTGTCTGGAGTGCGGCACGAAATATGTATGTTGTCGCCTCTGAATTTTCACGTGGCGATAGCCAGATGAAAACCTAGGTACGGTCAGTGGCGGCAATGGTGCTGTTGGCATTAAGCCCGATCAACGCTCAGGCGGCCTTTACGGCGGAAGTGACGGATGCAACAGTTACCAGTGAGGTTGTGGAACAAGGCACCCAAAATATCAACAACGGCGGTGTGGCAATCACCACGGTGGTGAACACTAAAGGAATTCAGAAAGTTTACTCTGGTGGCACGACATCGGGGACTTTGATAAATTCGGGGGGCTGGCAGTATGTTTCTTCAGGCGGTATCGCCATCAGTTCCACGGCAGACCGCGGTCACCAGACTATCCTCTCAGGTGGTATCGCGACGAGTACCACGATAGAAGACTTCGGTTATCAGTACGTTTCGGGGGGTGGTAGCGCAACGAATACCATCATAAACGAATATGGTTTTCAGCGGATTTCACAGAATGGTATCGCCTCAGATACCACGATAAATGGCGGTAATCAGGAAATCTACTCCGGCGGTACCGCCACAGGGACGACAATAAACAACAAAGGTGAGCAGTTCGTTTCCTCAGGCGGATTTGCTACGGATACCACGGTAAACAGCGGCGGAACTCAACATCTCGCCGCGGGGGGGAGCGCCACAAGCACGACAATCAGCAAAGGCGGTCAACAGAATGTGTATACTTCCGGAACTGTGGCAGATACTACGGTAAATGGTGGTGATCAGTATCTCTTTGATGGCGGGACTGCAACTGGCACTACGTTAAATGGTGTGGATAGCTCTCAGTTTATTTATGAAAATAGTATCGCGACAGACACCACGCTAAATAATGCCAGACAATTTGTTTCCTCTGGCGGCACCGCCATTAATACCACAATCAACAACGGCAGTGATCAACAGGTTTTGGCCGGTGGCATTGCAATTGAATCCCTGAATAACAGCGGTGGTCAGTTGCGTGTTAGTTCAGGTGGATCCGCCACGAAGGTGACCAATAAAGGGATGTTACTTGTTCTGGATGGAGGCACCGCAACAGAGGTCAATCAGGCCGTGGGGGCCGGACTTATTACCAGTACTGATGCCACTGTGAAGGGAACTAACGTCAATGGTGCTTTTAGTATTGACGCTGCCAGCCACACAGCCAGTAATGTGTTACTGGAAAATAGTGCTTCTCTTAGCGTTAATAATAGCGGGACTGCCACTAACACTACGGTAAACCGTAAGGGTACACTTAGCGTCAGCAGTGGCGGTGTCCTGGCAGGGAACACACTCATCAACGAAGGTGGTACGCTGAAGGGCCAAAATAGCGCGGTGGTCAATCAGGGGATCCTGACGATGGATGGCGAGCAGGGAACACAGAATTGGTCATTGCAGGGCAGCGGTTCGCTGGTGAAAACCGGAGATGGTTCGCTGACGATGACCCGTGGAGGGACGTACAGCGGTGGCACAGTCATTAGTGGCGGTACACTCAATGCCAATGACCTGAAAGCGTTGGGTTCGGGTGATATTGATAACTCCGCCACGCTTAACCTCAACGCCTTCGGTACGTATGTGGCGGGAGATGTCACCACACACAACGGTGGCGTCACCTCGCTGGCTGCCGGAACCATGCTTGATGCAACCTCTCTCAACCAGCAGGATGGCAGCACGCTGAATATCACGCTGGGGAATGGAGTCACCAGCCCTGTTATCACCGCCGACACGGTAAATATTGACGGTTCGCTGAATATCACCGGTATTGGCAATATCTCCGCTCCTCTGTCACACGATCCCTATACCTTCACCCTGATTGATGCCGACAACAGTATCACCGGTAATTTTGACATTATTACTATTGGTGGGATGGATGCGGGGATGGTCGATTTTATGACGATCGGCGGAAAGATCAGCGCCACTGATGATTCTCAGTATGTACTGACCAGTACGCTGACCTGGTACGCGGATATCAGTCATCTTTCCACCGATGCCCACGGCACCTTTACTCTCAGTGGTCCAGGGGACCGTTTTGAGCTGAACACTGCGCTGGCTGATGTTGTCCCCAACAGTACCACCGGCTGGGACGGTAAAACACTGACCAAAGCAGGTGAAGGTACCCTGATCCTCAACGCCTCCAACACTTATAGTGGCGATACCTATGTTAACGGCGGGACGCTGATTGCCGGAACGGATAACGCGCTGGGGACAGACGGCGGTCTGGTGCTGGCGTCAGGTGCGACCTTTGAACTGAATGGTATGAGTCAGAGTTCCAATTATCTGCGCAGCGATGCTGGCAGCACCCTGAAACTTGATGGTGGTGAACTGGTTCTCGGACGCAACATTCATCAAACTTCGGAAATATCAGGGACAGTTACCGGTAGTGGTTTGCTGGATATCTATGGCTCGCTGGATATTGACGAGGAAAGCGATCTCAGCGGGCTGAGTGCGACAATTGATATCGAGCAGTATGCCGACGTGTATAGCTGGAATGCGGCTCTCGGCACTGGGAACATAGTGGTTGACGGGACGTTACAAATGAACGCACCAGCTGGTGAACTGAGTAATAATCTCAGCGGCAGCGGCAGCATTTGGGCAGAGAGTGCGCTCACTGTCAGCGGCGACAACGATGATTTTAGCGGCACCTGGACCATCCGTAAGGACAGCAGCCTCACCGTGATGAACGCCCCGGCGTTGGGTACAGGCAATGTTGTTGATGGCGGCGCCCTGTATCTGGGCGGTACGGATAACTGGGCGCTGAACAGCGGTAACGTGATTAGCGACTACGCCATGTATGATGGCGACAACCTTGTAGACGCGAGCGCAGGTAAAGTGGTGAAACAGGATGCCAACACCATCACTATTACAAATGCTAACAGCTACAGTGGCGGTACGCTGATTGAGAAGGGAACGCTGAATGCTGATCATGTCGCGGCTCTGGGCACTGGCGATGTGGATAATCATGCCACGCTGAATCTGAACTCAGTCGGGCAGTACGTGCTGGCGAACTTTACAACATACAGCGCTGGTACCACCTCGCTGGTGGCGGGCTCGACGCTGGCAGTTGACGCCTTTGTTCAACAGGATGACAGTACGCTGAACATCAGCCTGGCGCCGGATGCGACCAGCCCGCTGGTCATCGCTGACAGTGCCTCGCTGGACGGCACGCTGAATATCACCGGCATTGGCAATATTAAAGATCCACTGACTCACGATCCCTACACCTTCACTCTGATTGATGCCGACAGCGCCATCAGCGGTGATTTTGAAGAGCTGACCGTCGCCGGAATCGATGCCAAAGAAACCGACTTCCTGACGGTTGACAGCCGCATTAACCCTGCGGATGACACACAGTACGAACTGACGACCTCACTCTCCTGGTATGCGGATGTGGATAACGCCGCTACCGATGCGCACGGCACGTTTACCCTGAGCAACCCGGATGGTAGCTTCACGCTGAATACCGCGCTGACGGATGTGGATGCCAACAGCTCCACTGGTTGGGATGGTAAAACACTGACCAAAGCAGGCGACGGTACGCTGATCCTCAACGTCTCCAACACTTATAGTGGTGACACCTACGTAAACGGCGGGACGCTGGTTGCCGGAGCCGATAATGCGCTGGGGACAGATGGCGGTCTGGTGCTGGCGTCAGGCGCGACATTTGACCTGAATGGTATGAGTCAGAGTTCCGATTATCTGCGCAGCGATGTTGGCAGCACCCTGAACCTTGATGGCGGTGAACTGGTTCTCGGACGCGACATTCATCAAACTTCGGAAATATCAGGGACAGTTACCGGTAGTGGTTTGCTGGATATCTATGGTTCGCTGGATATTGACGAGGAAAGCGATCTCAGCGGGCTGAGTGCGACAATTGATATCGAGCAGTATGCCGACGTGTATAGCTGGAATGCGGCTCTCGGCACCGGAAAAATTGTGGTTGACGGGACGTTGTACATGGATGCACCAGCTGGTGAACTGAGTAATAATCTCAGCGGCAGCGGTAGCATTTGGGCGAAGAGTGCGCTTACCGTCAGCGGCGACAACGATGATTTTAGCGGCACCTGGACCATCGGTAAGGACAGCAGCCTCACCGTGATGAACGCCCCTGCGTTGGGTACAGGCAATGTTGTTGATGGCGGCACCCTGTATCTGGGCGGCACTGAAGACTGGACTCTGAACAGCGGTAACGTGATTAGCGATTACTACAGCTATGACGGTGAGCAACTCATAGAGATGCAGGCGGGTAAAGTGGTGAAACAGGATGCCAACACCATTACTATCGCCAATGCCAATACCTACAGCGGCGGTACAGTGGTTGAAGACGGCACGCTGAATGCTGACAATGTCGCGGCTCTGGGCGTGGGCGACGTGGATAATCATGCCACGCTGAATCTGAACGCAGTCGGGCAGTACGCGCTGGCGAACTTTACGACATACAGTGCTGGTACCACCTCGCTGGTGGCGGGCTCGACGCTGGCAGTTGACGCCTTTGTTCAACAGGATGACAGTACGCTGAACATCAGCCTGGCGCCGGATGCGACCAGCCCGATAATCACCGCTGACAGTGCCTCGCTGGACGGCACGCTGAATATCACCGGCATTGGCAATATTAAAGATCCACTGACTCACGATCCTTACACCTTCACCCTGATTGATGCCGACAGCGCCATCAGCGGTGATTTTGAAGAGCTGACCGTCGCCGGAATCGATGCCAAAGAAACCGACTTCCTGACGGTTGACAGCCGCATTAACCCTGCGGATGACACACAGTACGAACTGACGACTTCACTCTCCTGGTATGCGGATGTGGATAACGCCGCTACCGATGCGCACGGCACGTTTACCCTGAGCAACCCGGATGGCAGCTTCACGCTGAATACTGCGCTGACGGATGTGGATGCCAACAGCTCCACTGGTTGGGATGGTAAAACACTGACCAAAGCAGGTGAAGGTACCCTGATCCTCAACGCCTCCAACACTTATAGTGGCGATACCTATGTTAACGGCGGGACGCTGATTGCCGGAGCGGATAATGCGCTGGGGACAGACGGCGGTCTGGTGCTGGCGTCAGGTGCGACCTTTGACCTGAATGGTATGAGTCAGAGTTCCGATTATCTGCGCAGCGATGTTGGCAGCACCCTGAACCTTGATGGCGGTGAACTGGTTCTCGGACGCGACATTCATCAAACTTCGGCAATATCAGGGACAGTTACCGGTAGTGGTTTGCTGGATATCTATGGTTCGCTGGATATTGACGAGGAAAGCGATCTCAGCGGGCTGAGTGCGACAATTGATATCGAGCAGTATGCCGACGTGTATAGCTGGAATGCGGCTCTCGGCACCGGAAACATTGTGGTTGACGGGACGTTGTACATGGATGCACCAGCTGGTGAACTGAGTAATAATCTCAGCGGCAGTGGCAGCATTTGGGCGAAGAGTGCGCTTACCGTCAGCGGCGACAACGATGATTTTAGCGGCACCTGGACCATCGGTAAGGACAGCAGCCTCACTGTGATGAACGCCCCGGCGTTGGGCACAGGCAATGTTGTTGATGGCGGCACCTTGTATCTGGGCGGCACTGAAGACTGGACTCTGAACAGCGGTAACGTGATTAGCGATTACGCCATGTATGACGGCGACAATCTCGTAGACGCGAGCGCAGGTAAAGTGGTGAAACAGGATGCCAACACCATTACTATCGCCAATGCCAATACCTACAGCGGTGAAACTCGCGTTAGCGAAGGAACATTGTGGCTGACGGATACCGGAGTAATTGGCGCACCGGATGCGTCTGGTCAGGGGGCTGTAAATGTTGACTCTGGTGCCACCTTCGGCGGCAGCGGCGTCGTGAACGGCGATGTCTACAACGGTGGCAATATCGCCATGAGCCATGAAGGCGAAACGGACAACACGCTGACCATCAACGGTAACTACACTGGCGACAACGGTAATCTGTACCTCAATACGCAACTGGGCGACGACAGTTCACCAACCGATAAACTGGTCATCTCCGGTGATACTTCTGGTAACACGACGGTCTATGTTGCTAACGTCAATGGTAAAGGAGCACAGACGAAAAATGGTATCGAAGTGATCGACGTTGGCGGTCAGTCAGATGGAACATTTGAGCAGGGAAATCAGGTACAGATTGGATTGTACGAATATCGTCTCTATGAAGACGGTGGCGACTGGTATTTACGTTCGCAATCCACCGTTCCTCCGCAACCAGATGATGGCGGTGATGTTCCGCCAGTCCCCGATGATGATACCCCGGTAACGCCGCAGTATCGTCCTGATATTGGTGTTTACGTGGGTAACCAGTGGATGGTGCGTAACCTGCAAATGCAGACGTTGTATGATCGCGAAGGTAGCCAGTACCGCAACGAGGACGGTAGTGTCTGGATGCGTTTCAAAGCGGGGAATGCGCAGTCACAGGCGGCAGATGGTCATGTTGATATTGACAACAACTATTCACAATTCCAGTTGGGCGGGGACATTCTGGCGTGGGGTAACGGTGAGCAGAGTCTGAAAGTAGGGCTGATGGCCAGTTACATCAATGCTGATACGGACAGCGAAGGTAACCGTGGTGCAGATGGCAGCCAGTTCAGTGCAACAGGGAATGTCGATGGTTACAATCTCGGAGTATATGCGACCTGGTTTGCTGATGCGCAAAACCATCAAGGAGCTTATGTCGATAGCTGGTATCAGTATGGCTTCTACAACAACAGTGTACAGAATGGCGATGTGGGTACAGAAGGATATGACTCCACAGCACAAGCGGTATCGCTGGAAGGTGGCTACCGTTATGATATTGCGCTGGAAAATCAAAATATTATCAGTATTACGCCACAGGCACAGGTCGTCTGGCAACGTTATGATGCCGACAGCGTCATCGACAACAACGGCACTCGTATTGACGATCAGGATAGTGATAACTGGAACACCCGTCTGGGGTTGCGTGTGGATGGCAAATTGCACAGGAACGCAACATCCATTATCCAGCCGTTTGCCGAAGTGAACTGGTTGTACACTAGCGGCGATGTTTCAGTTTCGTTCGATGGCGCGGAGGTGAAACAGGATATCCCGTCTAATCGAGCGCAGGCGAAAGTAGGGATTCAGGCGAACCTGGACAGCCAGTGGAGTATTACTGGCCAGGTCGTTGGTGAGACGGGAAGCCATAACTACAACGATCTTAATGGCAGTCTGAACCTGCGTTACAGTTGGTAAAATACAGAGGGCTTACCCGGAGTTGTTTCGCCGCCGGGTAAGTAAATGTATCAGGCTTATGTGAGTCGTAGAGCCTTATTTAAAGTCGGCTTATTTCGAGCATGGATGTCAAATAAGCTGACTTTCCTCACCTTCCGCAGAGCGAAAGCTAATGCTTACTAACGTGCCACCGCCGGAAGGTTGCGAAAAAGTCAGCGTCCCACCCAATCTTTCCGCGCGCTCACGCATGATATTCAGACCATAATGGCCTTCGGGTTCCTCCGGTTCACCGATGCCAATACCGTTGTCGCGAATATAAACTGTGTGATTGCCATCCGGCGCGGTGACGCAGCTAACGGCAATTTCGCTGGCGTTGGCGTGCTTCATGGCGTTCAGCACCGCTTCGCGAATAATTTGCAACAAATGCACCTGCATCTGCGCATCCAGCGCCAGGGTTGGCAGACGGCAGTCGAGCGTCAGTTTGGCGCTGGTTTGGTTTTGTAATGTATCCAGCATTTCACGCAGCGCAGAGGGGAGATCCGCCTGCTGTAGCGTCAGTCGGAAAGTGGTTAACAGCTCGCGTAACTGCCGATAAGCATCATTCAGCGCCTGGGAGAAATCGGCCATGATACTTTGTGCAGTGGCGTTATCTTCGGGTATCGAACGCTTCAGTAACGTCAACTGGATACGTAAGTAAGAAAGCACCTGGGCCAGCGAGTCGTGTAGTTCGCGGGCGATGGTCGCACGTTCTTCCATCAACAGTAACTGCTGAAAATGCTTCTGCGCCTGATTAAAGTACAAACCGCGTCCCAGCATCGACGAAACGCTGTTAAGTAGTGGTTCTGATGATGACACGTGGCTATTTTGCCAGTGCAACTCGCCGTAAACCGTCTCTTGCATGGTGACCGGTAAAATCTGCATTGGCAGCTCAGGGTTTGGCTTCCCTTCGCTAATCCGCCAGTTATCCCCAACGTTCAGCTCCAGATATTCAGCAGCCTCATTGTCGCGAACAATCTGCAAAATATGGCGGAAACAATGCACATCAATCTGGCTGGTGTTCAGTGCCTGCGAACACTGATACAACACCTCCAGGCGACGCTTGGCCTCGTGGAGATCGCGAGTTTTTTCTTCTACTGACGCTTCCAGCGAGCGGTACAACTTATGCAGCTCGCTCGACATCTGGTTAAAGGTTTTTGCAAGCAGGCCCAGTTCATTGGGTAGGCTGGTATCCAGCGGCGGCGAGTCGAACTGCCCGTGTTCAATACGCTGACTGGCGGTAACCAGTTGATTCAGCGGGGCTACCACCTGATGGCGTATGCGGCGCAGAGTAAAAAAGACCAGCGTGAAAATGCCAATACCGCCAGCCAGCGAAATCGCCACCACCAGCAGCATTTTTCGTTCGGCGTAGTGCTGTAGAGCCAGCACGAACAGGTCTATCTGATTAACATAATTATTAATATTGGCCTGATACCACGGCAAATCACCCTTGATGAGCCGATTATTCATCTCCAGCCAGTTGGCATTCAGATGCGCATAGCGGGCTTTTACTGCCTCTGGCACATACCAGACGTTGAGATTGGTTAATACCGGTGAATGCAGTGCCTGCTGGAACAGTTGGCGGTGTGCGTTAAGCTGTGGACTTCCGCTTTGCAGATCGTAACCCAGACGATAACTCTGCATACGCAGCGATCCGGCAATATTGATAGCCTCAGCGTCGCGCAAACTGCTCGCCAGAGTTAGCAGAGCGATACCCGTGGAAAGAATCGACAGCAGCACAATGTAAAAAAAGGCCCGGGCCAGACTGGCCGAGACGGGGCGTTTGACAATCACACGCGTCTTCTCCACATAAAATAATGAATGTTACAGCTCGCTGAAACGCAATTTGATAAGCGATGAGATTATTTGATCTGCCACAGTTTATAGCGAAATAGTTACTTGTTCTGGGCACATGAACATTGCCGATCCCCGTCTAAGTCGGGTAATAACAACACTCATATAAAGAATAAGGTTTTTACAACCAAAAAAGAAGGTCGTTATGAATCGTTTTATTATGGCCAACAGTCAGCAATGCCTGGGGTGCCATGCTTGTGAAGTGGCCTGTGTGATGGCTCACAATGATGAGCAACACGTGTTGAGTCAGCACCATTTTCACCCCCGAATTACGGTTATTAAACATCAGCAGCAACGTAGCGCAGTGACCTGTCACCATTGTGAAGATGCGCCCTGCGCCCGTAGCTGCCCTAATGGCGCGATCAGCCACGTTGATGACAGCATTCAGGTCAATCAGCAAAAGTGTATTGGCTGTAAATCCTGCGTGGTGGCCTGTCCATTTGGTACGATGCAAATCGTCCTGACACCTGTCGCGGCAGGAAAAGTAAAAGCCACTGCGCATAAATGCGACCTGTGTGCAGGGCGAGAAAACGGTCCTGCCTGTGTAGAGAATTGCCCGGCGGACGCGCTGCAACTGGTCACTGACGCTGCACTCTCCGGCATGGCGAAATCCCGCCGCCTGCGCACCGCGCGCCAGGAACATCAACCGTGGCATGCCAGTACCGCGGCACAAGAAATGCCGGTAATGAGTAAAGTCGAGCAAATGCAGGCAACGCCCGCGCGTGGCGAGCCGGATAAACTGGCGATTGAAGCGCGCAAAACTGGTTTTGATGAAATTTATCTGCCGTTTCGTGCCGACCAGGCTCAACGGGAAGCCTCGCGCTGCCTGAAGTGCGGCGAGCATAGCGTCTGTGAATGGACCTGCCCGTTGCATAACCACATTCCACAATGGATTGAACTGGTGAAATCTGGAAACATTGATGCTGCCGTCGAGCTTTCTCACCAGACCAACACCCTGCCGGAAATTACCGGGCGTGTTTGCCCGCAAGACCGTTTGTGTGAAGGTGCCTGTACTATTCGCGATGAGCACGGTGCAGTAACTATCGGCAACATTGAACGCTATATTTCAGATCAGGCGCTGGCGAAAGGTTGGCGTCCTGACTTAAGTCATGTCACCAAAGTGGACAAGCGGGTGGCGATTATCGGTGCGGGTCCGGCAGGACTGGCCTGTGCGGATGTTCTGACCCGCAATGGCGTGGCGGTGACGGTGTACGATCGCCATCCAGAAATCGGTGGCTTGCTCACTTTCGGCATTCCTTCTTTCAAACTGGATAAATCCCTGCTGGCACGCCGTCGGGAAATCTTCAGCGCGATGGGGATTCACTTCGAACTCAATTGTGAAGTGGGTAAAGATGTCTCTTTGGATTCGCTTTTGGAACAATACGACGCGGTCTTTGTTGGCGTAGGCACTTACCGTTCCATGAAAGCGGGTTTACCCAATGAAGATGCGCCGGGCGTTTATGATGCGCTGCCGTTCCTCATCGCCAACACTAAACAGGTGATGGGACTTGAAGAGCTACCGGAAGAGCCATTTATTAATACCGCAGGGATGAATGTGGTAGTACTGGGCGGTGGGGATACCGCGATGGATTGTGTACGTACTGCGCTGCGCCACGGCGCGAGCAACGTCACCTGTGCCTACCGTCGTGATGAAGCCAACATGCCAGGTTCGAAAAAAGAGGTGAAGAACGCCCGCGAAGAGGGGGCGAACTTTGAGTTTAATGTTCAGCCAGTGGCGATTGAGCTGAATGAACAAGGTCATGTCTGCGGGATTCGTTTCCTGCGCACGCGTCTTGGCGAAGCGGATGCACAAGGGCGTCGGCGACCTGTACCGATTGAGGGCAGTGAATTTGTGATGCCAGCCGACGCGGTGATCATGGCATTTGGCTTCAACCCGCACGGGATGCCGTGGCTGGAGTCGCACGGTGTAACGGTGGATAAGTGGGGCCGCATCGTGGCGGACGTTGAAAGCCAGTACCGTTACCAGACCACCAACCCGAAAATCTTCGCCGGTGGCGATGCCGTGCGTGGTGCGGATCTGGTGGTTACCGCAATGGCAGAAGGACGTCATGCGGCACAGGGGATCATTGACTGGCTGGGCGTAAAATCAGTCAAATCTCACTGATAGCCTGCGCAGACAAACCCGACTTCACAGCGTAAGATAATTGTTCATTTCGCGCTGTGGAGTCGGTATGACGCAACAAATCACCCTCGTTAAAGACAAAATTCTCTCCGATAACTATTTCACCCTGCACAACATTACCTACGATCTTACCCGCAAAGATGGCGAAGTTATCCGCCATAAACGTGAAGTGTACGATCGCGGTAATGGTGCGACGATCCTCCTGTACAACGCGAAGAAAAAGACCGTGGTTCTGATTCGTCAGTTCCGCGTCGCTACCTGGGTTAATGGCAATGAAAGCGGGCAGCTGATTGAAACCTGCGCCGGGCTGCTGGATAACGACGAACCGGAAGTGTGCATTCGCAAAGAGGCGATAGAAGAGACGGGTTATGAAGTGGGCGAAGTGCGCAAATTATTTGAACTGTATATGTCGCCAGGCGGTGTGACTGAGCTAATCCACTTTTTTATCGCCGAATACAGTGACAATCAGCGCGCTAACGCCGGTGGCGGTGTCGAAGATGAAGATATTGAAGTGCTTGAGCTGCCGTTCAGCCAGGCGCTGGAGATGATCAAAAGCGGTGAGATACGAGACGGTAAGACGGTGTTATTGCTTAACTATTTGCAAACGTCACATTTAATGGACTGAAAAATAACAATAATATTTCGTAGTTTATTATTGGCTCAATCCGATAAATCCGATTGAGCCGCGCTACCTGCGCAACGAAGATACGACTTGTGCTGTTTGTTTGAACTTCTGGGGTCGTACCGTCCATGCGCTATCGCATTTTCCTTCTCTTTTTTTTCGCTTTGTTGCCGACGTCTTTGGCGTGGGCGGCACCAGCGCAACGGGCGTTTTCCGACTGGCAGGTCACCTGTAATAACCAAAACTTCTGCGTGGCGCGCAATACTGGCGATCATAATGGACTGGTGATGACCCTGAGCCGCAGCGCCGGGGCGCATACCGACGCCGTTTTACGTATTGAGCGCGGCGGGTTGAAATCACCGGATGTGTCGGAAGGGGAAATAGCGCCACGGCTGCTGTTAGATGGTGAGCCGTTGGCGTTAAGTGGTGACAAATGGCGGATTTCACCATGGTTATTAGTAACCGATGATACGGCAACCATCACCGCGTTTTTGCAGATGATTCAGGAAGGGAAGGCAATCACCTTACGCGATGGCGATCAGACCATTTCTTTGAATGGCTTAAAAGCGGTGTTGTTGTTTATTGATGCCCAGCAAAAGCGCGTTGGCAGTGAAACCGCGTGGATAAAGAAAGGGGACGAGCCGCCTCTCAGCGTACCGCCCGCGCCTGCGTTGAAAGAGGTCGCGGTGGTTAACCCAACGCCGACGCCACTCTCACTCGAAGAACGTAACGATTTGCTGGATTACGGTAACTGGCGGATGAATGGTCTGCGCTGCTCGCTTGATCCATTGCGGCGTGAGGTGAGCGTTACAGCACTGACCGATGATAAAGCGCTGATGATGATTAGCTGTGAGGCAGGTGCTTATAACACCATTGATTTGGCATGGATTGTATCGCGTAAAAAGCCACTGGCCTCGCGTCCGGTACGGTTACGTTTGCCGTTCAACAACGGTCAGGAGACGAATGAACTGGAACTGATGAACGCGACATTTGATGAAAAAACGCGTGAACTGGTGACCTTAGCGAAAGGTCGCGGATTAAGCGATTGTGGCATTCAGGCGCGCTGGCGTTTTGACGGCCAGCGTTTTCGCCTGGTGCGTTACGCCGCAGAACCGACCTGCGATAACTGGCATGGGCCAGACGCCTGGCCCACGTTGTGGATCACCCGTTAAACATCATGGCGTGGACATGTAGGCCGGATAAGACGCGTCAGCGTCGCATCCGGCAATCAGCATCAGGCACCTTTCACTCCCAGCACCTTATGGGCTTTTGCCACAATATTCTCGGCGGTAAAGCCAAAGAACGGGAACAGCTTATCCGCCGGAGCAGACTCCCCGTAACCCGTCATCCCGACAATCGCCCCTTTCAAACCAACATATTTGTACCAGTAATCGGCTATACCCGCTTCTACCGCCACGCGGGCCGCAACGTTAGAAGGCAACACCGACTCGCGATATTCCTCATCCTGGGCGTCGAAAATATCGGTCGAGGGCAGGGAAACCACGCGAACATTACGCCCTTCGCCCGCCAGTTTCTCTGCCGCTTGCAGGGTAATTTCCATCTCTGACCCTGTGGCAATCAAAATGATATCCGGCTTGCCGCCGCTGTCTTTCAACACATAACCACCACGAGCAATCTCTTTTACCTGATCCGGCGTACGTTCCACCTGCGCCAGATTCTGCCTTGAGAGGATCAGCGCCGTCGGCCCGTTGTGGCGCTCAACCGCCAGCTTCCAGCCCACCGCTGCTTCCACCTGATCGCACGGTCGCCAGGTGCTGAAATTCGGCGTTAAGCGCAGACTGGCCAGCTGCTCCACCGCTTGGTGCGTCGGACCATCTTCGCCCAGGCCAATCGAGTCGTGGGTGTAAACCATAATCTGCCGCGCTTTCATCAGTGCAGCCATCCGCGCGGCATTACGGGCGTATTCAACAAACATCAGAAACGTTGCGGTATACGGCACAAAGCCACCGTGGTGCGCGATGCCGTTGGCGATAGCGGTCATGCCAAATTCACGCACCCCGTAGTGAATATAGTTGCCCGCCGGATCTTCCTTCAGCGACACAGACCCTTTCCAGATGGTGAGGTTACTTGGGGCCAGATCCGCCGAACCACCGAGCAGCTCCGGCAGCATCGGCCCGTAGGCGTTAAGCGTATTTTGCGACGCTTTACGGGTAGCGATTTTCGCCGGATTCGCCTGCAACTCATTGATATATTTCTGAGTCGTTTTCTCCCAGTCCTTCGGCAGACCACCGCTCATTCGGCGAGTAAACTCTTCAGCCAGTTGTGGATGGGCCTTTTTATAAGCGGCAAACTTCTCATTCCAGCTCTGCTGGGCTTTTTCACCTTTTTCGCGGGCATCCCAGGCGTGATAAATCTCTTTGGGGATCTCAAAGGGTGGATGATGCCAGCCCAGTTTTTGTCGTGCCAGCGCTACTTCTTCTTCGCCCAGCGGAGCGCCATGCGCCTCTTCCTTACCCGCTTTATTAGGCGAACCAAAGCCAATCACCGTGCGGCAGATAATCAGCGATGGTTTATCTTTCACGCTTTGCGCTTCAAGGATCGCTTCCTTAACCGCCTGCGGATCGTGGCCGTCGATCTCGTGGACAACATGCCAGTGGTAGGCTTCAAACCGTTTTGCCGTATCGTCGGTAAACCAGCCTTCGGTTTCACCATCAATCGAAATACCGTTGTGATCGTAAAAGCCGATCAGCTTGCCGAGTCCCAGCGTTCCTGCCAGCGAACAGACTTCATGAGAGATGCCTTCCATCAGACAGCCGTCGCCCATAAACACGTAGGTGAAGTGATCGACAATCTCATGATCCGGCTGGTTAAACTGCGCTGCCAGCGTGCGCTCCGCTATCGCCAGTCCAACCGCGTTCGCCAAACCTTGTCCAAGTGGACCGGTGGTGGTTTCAACACCTGGCGTATAGCCAATCTCCGGGTGACCTGGGGTTTTCGAATGCAACTGACGGAAGTTCTTCAGCTCTTCCAGCGGCAGGTCATAACCAGTCAGATGTAGCAAACTGTAGAGCAACATCGAGGCGTGACCGTTGGAAAGAATAAAGCGGTCGCGGTCATACCAGGTCGGATCGGTGGGGTTATGTTTAAGAAAGTCGTTCCACAGCACTTCGGCAATATCGGCCATGCCCATCGGCGCGCCGGGATGACCAGAATTGGCTTTTTGCACCGCATCCATACTGAGCGCGCGAATCGCATTGGCAAGGTCTTTTCGGGACATAAAACACTCCGTGGCTGGTTTTAGAATTTGGCGGCAAGAAGATCTTCCAGTTTGCGTTGATCAACGGCGAACAGGCGGATGCCTTCAGACAGTTTTTCTACCGCCATCGGATCCTGATTGTGCTCCCAACGAAATTCCGCTTCGCTCATCGGGGAGGGGCGAGGGAAGGATTGCGATGCCGGGATCAGTTTGCGAACCACTGGCGAAACCTTTTCCTGCAACTCTTTCAGCAAATTCGGCGCGATGGTCAGACGGTCACATCCGGTTAACGCGAGGATTTGTTCGGTACGACGGAAGCTGGCACCCATCACAATGGTTTCGTAGTGATGCTGCTTATAGTAGTCGTAGATGTTGCGCACAGATTTGACACCCGGATCTTCCTCTACCACATACGGATCCATCGGTTTGCGCGCCTGATACCAGTCATAAATACGACCTACAAACGGCGAAATCAGAAAAACGCCCGCTTCTGCACAGGCCCGTGCCTGAGCAAAGGAAAACAGCAGCGTCAGGTTGCAGTTAATGCCTTCTTTTTCCAGTTTTTCTGCTGCGCGAATTCCTTCCCAGGTGGAGGCCAGCTTGATCAGAATGCGAGATCTCTCAATGCCCTGTTGTTGGTACAACTCCACGAGATGGCGCGCTTTTTCGATACTTTTTTCTTTGTCAAAAGAGAGGCGTGCGTCAACTTCTGTCGACACGCGACCGGGTACGATTTTGAGAATTTCTGTACCGAAATTGACTGCCAGTTTGTCGCAGGCCGCGACGACTTGTTGTTCCTGGGTCTTGCCATTTTTTTTACCCCAGGCAATAGCATCGTCTATTAAATGTTCATATTGTGATAAACCGGCAGCCTTGAGTAACAGCGAAGGATTGGTGGTGGCATCCTGGGGATGATAATGGCGAATGGATTCAATATCACCGCTGTCTGCCACGACAGTGGTGAACTGTTTGATGCCGTCTAACTCGTTCATAGGAAATACTCCTTGAAAAGTAAAGTGTTAGATGAGTGCGTTAATTCACACTTCTGAGAAATTTCGCTAAACGCATCAAAAAAGCATAGCAGACAGGCATGGTATTGCTGGATGAAGCAGGTAACATCAGTGTTATGGGATTATTACCAAAACATTATTTGATGGGGGAGAGTTTGGGCTTGCTCAGAGTCTCGACGCTCCGGCAAGGTAATAATGTGCGCCACGTTGTGGGCTGAGGCAGTTGCCCACACCTATTTTTGTGAACGTTACGTGAAAGGAACAACCAAATGGATGAGCAGTTAAAACAAAGTGCACTTGATTTCCATGAATTTCCTGTACCAGGAAAAATCCAGGTTTCTCCGACCAAACCTCTGGCAACGCAGCGCGATCTGGCGCTGGCCTATTCACCGGGTGTCGCCGCGCCTTGTCTTGAAATCGAAAAAGATCCGTTAAACGCCTACAAATATACCGCGCGCGGTAACCTGGTGGCAGTTATCTCTAACGGTACGGCGGTGCTGGGGTTAGGCAACATTGGCGCGCTGGCAGGCAAACCGGTGATGGAAGGTAAGGGCGTTCTGTTTAAGAAATTCGCCGGGATAGATGTGTTTGACATCGAAGTTGATGAACTCGACCCGGACAAATTTATCGAAGTGGTCGCCGCACTTGAACCGACCTTCGGCGGTATCAACCTCGAAGATATTAAAGCGCCAGAATGTTTCTATATTGAACAGAAACTGCGCCAGCGGATGAACATTCCGGTATTCCATGACGACCAACACGGGACGGCAATCATCAGCACCGCCGCCATTCTCAACGGCTTACGCGTAGTAGAGAAAAATATCTCTGACGTACGGATGGTAGTTTCTGGTGCGGGCGCAGCGGCAATTGCCTGTATGAACCTGCTGGTGGCGCTGGGTCTGCAAAAACATAACATCGTGGTATGCGACTCAAAAGGCGTTATTTATCAGGGTCGTGAGCCGAACATGGCGGAAACCAAAGCGGCTTACGCGGTGGTGGATGACGGCAAACGTACCCTCGACGATGTGATTGAAGGCGCGGATATTTTCCTTGGTTGTTCCGGCCCGAAAGTGCTGACTCAGGAAATGGTGAAGAAAATGGCCCGCGCGCCGATGATCCTGGCGTTGGCGAACCCGGAACCGGAAATTCTGCCGCCGCTGGCGAAAGAAGTGCGTCCGGATGCCATCATCTGTACCGGTCGTTCCGACTATCCAAACCAGGTCAACAACGTGCTTTGCTTCCCGTTCATCTTCCGAGGCGCGCTGGATGTTGGCGCAACGGCTATCAATGAAGAGATGAAACTGGCGGCAGTCCGCGCGATTGCGGAACTGGCCCATGCTGAACAGAGCGAAGTGGTGGCTTCTGCGTATGGCGATCAGGATCTGAGCTTTGGCCCCGAATACATCATTCCAAAACCGTTTGATCCGCGCTTGATCGTTAAGATCGCCCCTGCGGTCGCCAAAGCGGCAATGGAGTCCGGCGTGGCGACGCGTCCGATTGCCGATTTTGACGTCTACATCGACAAGCTGACCGAGTTCGTTTACAAAACCAACCTGTTTATGAAGCCGATATTCTCCCAGGCTCGCAAAGCGCCGAAGCGCGTTGTTCTGCCGGAAGGGGAAGAGGCGCGCGTTCTGCATGCGACGCAGGAACTGGTAACCCTGGGACTGGCAAAACCGATCCTTATTGGCCGTCCGAACGTGATCGAAATGCGTATTCAGAAACTGGGCTTGCAGATCAAAGCGGGCGTTGATTTTGAGATCGTCAATAACGAATCCGATCCACGCTTTAAAGAGTACTGGAGCGAATACTTCCAGATCATGAAGCGTCGTGGTGTCACTCAGGAACAGGCACAACGTGCGCTGATCAGCAACCCGACGGTGATCGGTGCGATCATGGTTCAGCGTGGTGAAGCCGATGCGATGATCTGCGGAACGGTGGGCGATTATCACGAACACTTTAGCGTAGTGAAAAATGTCTTTGGTTATCGCGATGGCGTTCACACCGCAGGCGCAATGAACGCGCTGTTGCTGCCGAGTGGTAACACCTTTATTGCTGATACCTATGTTAATGATGACCCAGACGCAGAAGAGCTGGCGGAGATCACGCTGATGGCGGCAGAAACTGTCCGTCGTTTCGGTATTGAGCCGCGCGTTGCCTTACTGTCGCACTCTAACTTCGGTTCTTCTGACTGCCCGTCGTCGAGCAAAATGCGTAAAGCGCTGGAGCTGGTCAGGGAACGTGCGCCTGAGCTGATGATTGATGGTGAAATGCACGGTGATGCGGCGCTGGTAGAAGCGATTCGCAACGACCGTATGCCGGACAGTACCCTGAAAGGTTCCGCTAATATTCTGGTGATGCCGAACATGGAAGCTGCTCGTATTAGTTACAACTTACTGCGCGTTTCCAGCTCGGAAGGTGTCACCGTCGGCCCGGTACTGATGGGCGTAGCGAAACCGGTTCACGTGTTAACGCCGATCGCGTCAGTACGTCGTATCGTCAACATGGTGGCGCTCGCTGTGGTTGAAGCGCAAACCCAACCGCTGTAATTCTTCCTTAACTATCACGCTTACCCTGAGTAATTCGGGGTAAGCGATTTTTATATTATCAATACGTCTTACTGCTTTTACTAATAGCAAATAAATTACCCGACATAAAAATAAAGTAATATCTTTATATTTATTCATGCTCTGCATATGAAAGTTTATCTATCACGGTAAATATCTCTCCATTCTTAGTGATCTACCTCACCTTTTAAACGCGTTTGCCGAATTTTGTTATTTACTCTGACGAAAAATTGTCACGATACACGCACGTTTTTTACAGGCGGCGACTCATGGACAAAGAACGCATCATTCAGGAATTCGTACCCGGGAAACAGGTCACGCTGGCGCATCTGATTGCGCATCCGGGTGAAGAACTGGCGAAGAAAATCGGCGTTCCGGATGCTGGCGCAATTGGCATTATGACGCTAACTCCCGGAGAAACAGCGATGATTGCCGGTGATTTAGCATTAAAAGCTGCCGATGTACACATCGGTTTTCTCGACCGCTTCAGCGGCGCATTGGTGATTTATGGCTCGGTGGGCGCAGTCGAAGAAGCGTTATCACAAACCGTCAGCGGTTTAGGGCGTTTATTAAATTATACGCTGTGTGAAATGACCAAAAGTTAATACGAGGCATTCATGAAGCGAATTGCGTTTGTGGGTAGCGTCGGGGCAGGAAAAACAACGTTATTTAATGCGTTGCAGGGAGATTATACCCTCGCCAGAAAAACACAGGCCGTGGAATTTAATGATAATGGCGATATTGATACTCCGGGTGAATATTTTAGCCATCCCCGTTGGTATCACGCCTTAATAACCACGCTACAGGATGTGGACATGCTGATATATGTCCACGGCGCAAATGATCCAGAAAGCCGATTACCTGCCGGGCTGCTGGATATTGGCGCCAGTAAACGGCAAATCGCCGTCATCAGTAAAACGGACATGCCGGATGCTGACGTCACCGCAACGCGACAGTTATTGCTTGAGACTGGCTTTGAAGAGCCAATTTTCGCGCTAAACAACCATGACCCGCAAAGCGTGCAGCAACTGGTGGATTATCTGGCATCTCTCACCGAACAGGAGGAAGCAGGTGAAAAAACTCATCACAGCGAATGATATTCGTGAAGCACACGCGCGCGGCGAACAGGCAATGTCCGTGGTTCTGCGCGCCAGCATTATTACCCCTGAAGCGCGCGAAGTGGCGGATCTACTGGGTTTTACCATCACCGAGTGCGATGAATCGACGCCTGTAACGGCATCCGTTCCCGTCAGTGCATCAGCCGATAAAACCGAAAGCCAGCGCATCCGCGAAACCATCATTGCCCAGCTGCCGGAAGGCCAGTTTACCGAAAGCCTGGTCGCGCAGCTGATGGAAAAAGTGATGAAGGAAAAGCAGTCGCTGGAGCAGGGGGCAATGCAGCCGAGCTTCAAATCGGTGACCGGCAAAGGCGGCATCAAAGTGATTGATGGCAGCAGCGTCAAGTTTGGTCGTTTCGATGGCGCTGAACCGCACTGCGTGGGCTTAACTGATCTTGTGACCGGAGACGACGGCAGCAGTATGGCCGCTGGTTTCATGCAGTGGGACAACGCCTTCTTCCCGTGGACCCTGAACTACGACGAAATCGACATGGTACTGGAAGGGGAACTGCATGTTCGCCACGAAGGCGAAACCATGATCGCCAAAGCGGGCGACGTGATGTTTATCCCGAAAGGATCCAGCATCGAATTTGGTACGACATCCAGCGTGAAATTCCTGTATGTCGCCTGGCCGGCTAACTGGCAATCCCTATGAAAGATTTCATCACCGAAGCATGGCTAAGAGCGAACCATACGCTCAGCGAAGGCGCAGAGATCCATCTCCCTGCGGACAGTCGCCTGACGCCCTCTGCCCGGGAGTTACTGGAAAGCCGCCATCTGCGCATCAAGTTTATTGACGAGCAGGGCTGCCTGTTTGTTGACGATGAACAGCAGCAGCAGCCCGTTCACGGGCTGACCAGTAGCGATGAACATCCGCAGGCGTGCTGCGAACTGTGTCGCCAGCCGGTGGCAAAAAAGCCGGATACGCTGACTCATCTGTCGGCGGAAAAAATGGTTGCCAAAAGCGATCCACGCCTGGGTTTTCGCGCTGTTCTCGACAGCACCATTGCGCTGACAGTGTGGCTGCAAATTGAACTGGCGGAACCGTGGCAGCCGTGGCTGGCCGACATCCGTTCGCGTCTTGGCAACATTATGCGCGCCGATGCGCTGGGCGAACCGCTGGGCTGCCAGGCGATTGTCGGGCTTTCTGACCAAGATCTGCATCGGCTTTCTCACCAGCCGCTGTGCTATCTCGACCACGATCATCTGGTGCCGGAAGCCAGCCACGGGCGCGATGCGGCGTTGCTGAATCTGCTACGCACCAAAGTGCGGGAAACCGAAACCGTAGCGGCGCAGGTGTTTATCACCCGCAGTTTTGAAGTATTACGCCCGGACATCTTGCAGGCGCTGAACCGCCTTTCGAGCACGGTTTACGTGATGATGATCCTGAGCGTAACGAAGCAGCCGCTAACGGTGAAGCAGATCCAACAACGACTGGGGGAAACGCAATGATTATTGAACGTTGTCGTGAACTGGCGTTGCGAGCGCCCGCCAGAGTGGTTTTTCCGGATGCATTAGACCAGCGCGTACTGAAAGCCGCGCAATATCTGCATCAACAAGGCCTGGCGACGCCCATTCTGGTCGCCAGCCCGTTTGAACTTCGCCAGTTTGCGCTCAGTCACGGCGTGGCGATGGATGGGTTACAGGTGATTGATCCACAGAGCAATCTGGCGATGCGGGAAGCGTTTGCGCAGCGTTGGCTGGCCCGTGCGGGCGAAAAAACGCCGCCGGATGCGCTGGATAAACTCACCGAGCCGCTGATGTTTGCCGCCGCAATGGTTAGCGCCGGTACAGCGGATGTCTGCATTGCAGGCAATCTCTCTTCCACGGCAAATGTGCTGCGTGCCGGATTACGCATTATCGGCTTGCAGCCGGGCTGTAAAACGCTCTCATCCATTTTCCTGATGCTGCCACAGTACAGCGGTCCGGCGTTGGGCTTTGCCGATTGCAGCGTGGTGCCGCAGCCGACGGCGGCACAACTGGCGGATATCGCTCTTGCCAGCGCCGAAACCTGGCAGGCCATCACCGGAGAAGAGCCGCGCGTGGCGATGCTGTCGTTTTCCAGCAACGGTAGCGCCCGTCACCCCTGCGTTGCCAACGTCCAGCAGGCGACAGACATCGTCCGTGAACGCGCACCGCAGCTGGTGGTGGATGGAGAATTACAGTTTGACGCCGCCTTTGTGCCGGATGTCGCGGCGCAAAAAGCGCCTGCCAGCCCGCTACAGGGCCAAGCCAACGTGATGGTTTTTCCGTCGCTGGAGGCCGGAAATATTGGTTACAAAATTGCACAACGACTTGGCGGATATCGTGCCGTCGGGCCATTGATACAAGGACTTGCCGCGCCGATGCACGATCTCTCTCGTGGTTGTAGCGTGCAGGAAATTATCGAACTGGCGCTGGTGGCAGCTGTGCCGCGTCAGACAGAAGTGAACCGCGAAAGCAGTTTACAAACACTGGTTGAATGAACGGTCCCGTTCTGGACCCCTATAAAGAGGAAAACACAATGGAAGCATTAGGAATGATCGAAACCCGGGGCCTGGTTGCACTGATTGAGGCTTCTGACGCGATGGTGAAAGCTGCGCGCGTCAAGCTGGTCGGCGTGAAGCAGATTGGCGGCGGCCTGTGTACTGCGATGGTTCGCGGTGATGTTGCAGCCTGTAAAGCCGCGACCGATGCCGGTGCCGCAGCGGCACAGCGTATTGGCGAGCTGGTATCCGTACACGTTATCCCGCGTCCGCACGGCGACCTGGAAGAAGTCTTCCCGATCGGCCTGAAAGGCGATAGCAGCAACCTGTAATCACCCTGTGTGACGTCGATTCGGGCGTCACGCTCTCTCCTTTTTCATTTTACCTTCCGCGGAGGGTAGGGGGAGCTTTTACCTGAAATACGCCACGGAGGCGGGTATGAAACTGGCAGTCGTCACTGGACAAATTGTTTGTACCGTACGCCATCACGGACTGGCGCATGACAAATTGCTGATGGTGGAAATGATTGATCCACAAGGTAATCCTGACGGGCAATGTGCCGTCGCCATCGACAATATTGGCGCGGGAACCGGGGAGTGGGTGTTGCTGGTGAGTGGCAGTTCCGCCCGCCAGGCGCATAAAAGCGAAACGTCACCGGTCGATCTGTGCGTGATTGGCATCGTCGATGAGGTGGTGTCTGGCGGTCAGGTTATTTTCCACAAATAAGGCAGAACATCATGAATCAACAGGATATTGAACAGGTGGTGAAAGCGGTACTGCTGAAAATGCAAAGCAGTGACACGCCGCCCGCCGCCGTTCATGAGATGGGCGTTTTCGCTTCCCTGGATGACGCCGTTGCGGCAGCCAAAGTCGCCCAGCAAGGGTTAAAAAGCGTGGCAATGCGCCAGTTGGCGATAACAGCCATTCGTGAAGCAGGCGAAAAACACGCCAGAGATTTAGCGGAACTTGCCGTCAGTGAAACCGGCATGGGTCGCGTCGAAGATAAATTTGCCAAAAACGTCGCCCAGGCGCGCGGCACACCAGGCGTTGAGTGTCTCTCTCCGCAGGTGCTGACGGGTGACAACGGCCTGACCTTAATTGAAATCGCGCCCTGGGGCGTGGTGGCTTCGGTGACGCCGTCCACTAACCCGGCGGCAACCGTAATTAACAACGCCATCAGCCTGATTGCCGCGGGCAACAGCGTCATTTTTGCCCCGCATCCGGCGGCGAAAAAAGTCTCCCAGCGGGCGATTACGCTGCTCAACCAGGCGATTGTTGCCGCAGGCGGGCCGGAAAACTTACTGGTTACCGTAGCAAATCCGGATATCGAAACCGCGCAACGCTTGTTCAAGTTTCCGGGCATCGGCCTTTTGGTGGTGACCGGCGGCGAAGCGGTAGTAGAAGCGGCGCGTAAACACACCAATAAACGTCTGATTGCCGCAGGTGCCGGTAACCCGCCAGTGGTGGTGGATGAAACCGCCGACCTCGCCCGTGCCGCTCAGTCCATCGTCAAAGGCGCTTCTTTCGATAACAACATCATCTGTGCCGATGAAAAGGTGCTGATTGTTGTTGATAGCGTAGCCGATGAACTGATGCGTCTGATGGAAGGCCAGCACGCGGTGAAACTGACCGCAGAGCAGGCGCAGCAGCTGCAACCGGTGTTGCTGAAAAATATCGACGAGCGCGGAAAAGGTACTGTCAGCCGTGACTGGGTAGGTCGCGATGCGGCGAAAATCGCGGCGGCAATCGGCCTTAAAGTTCCGGAACAAACGCGATTGCTGTTTGTAGAAACCACCGCAGAACATCCGTTTGCGGTGACCGAACTGATGATGCCGGTGCTGCCCGTCGTGCGCGTCGCCAACGTGGCGGATGCCATTGCGCTGGCGGTGAAACTGGAAGGCGGTTGCCACCACACGGCGGCAATGCACTCGCGCAATATTGAGAACATGAACCAGATGGCGAACGCCATTGATACCAGCATTTTCGTTAAGAACGGACCGTGCATTGCCGGGCTGGGGCTGGGCGGGGAAGGCTGGACCACCATGACCATCACCACGCCAACCGGTGAAGGGGTAACCAGCGCGCGGACGTTTGTCCGTCTGCGTCGCTGTGTATTAGTCGATGCGTTTCGCATTGTTTAAGGAGTAACCGATGGCGCACGACGAACAATGGCTCACCCCGCGTTTGCAAACGGCGGCAACGCTGTGTAACCAGACGCCTGCCGCGACGGAATCTCCGCTGTGGCTGGGGGTGGATCTGGGAACCTGCGATGTGGTGTCGATGGTTGTCGACCGCGACGGTCAGCCGGTGGCGGTATGCCTCGACTGGGCCGATGTGGTCCGCGACGGCATCGTCTGGGATTTCTTCGGCGCTGTCACCATTGTTCGTCGCCATCTCGACACGCTTGAGCAGCAATTCGGTCGCCGTTTTAGCCATGCGGCGACTTCATTTCCTCCTGGTACGGACCCGCGTATTTCCATCAACGTGCTGGAATCCGCCGGGCTGGAAGTGAGCCATGTGCTGGATGAGCCAACCGCAGTCGCGGATCTGCTGCAACTGGATAACGCAGGTGTAGTGGATATCGGCGGCGGCACCACCGGTATTGCCATCGTGAAAAAGGGCAAGGTGACTTACTCGGCGGATGAAGCCACCGGCGGACATCACATCTCTCTGACTCTCGCCGGAAATCGTCGTATTTCGCTGGAAGAGGCAGAGCAGTACAAGCGCGGTCACGGTGAAGAGATTTGGCCTGCGGTGAAACCGGTGTACGAAAAAATGGCGGACATTGTCGCCCGGCATATTGAAGGGCAGGGCATTACTGATTTATGGCTGGCGGGCGGCTCCTGTATGCAACCGGGCGTGGCGGAACTGTTTCGCAAACAATTCCCGGCGTTACAGGTGCATCTACCGCAGCACAGTTTGTTTATGACCCCGCTGGCGATCGCCAGTAGCGGGCGAGAGAAAGCGGAGGGGCTATATGCAAAATGAATTGCAGAGCGCGCTCTTTCAGGCGTTCGATACCCTGAATCTGCAACGGGTAAAAACATTTAGCGTCCCGCCTGTCACACTCTGCGGTCTGGGCGCAGTGAGCAGTTGCGGGCAGGAAACACAAACGCGCGGGCTGAAACATTTGTTTGTGATGGCGGATGGCTTTTTGCATCAGTCGGGGATGACCGCCGGGCTGATTCGCAGTCTGACCGTCAAAGGTATCGCTATGACGCTCTGGCCGTGTCCGGTGGGCGAACCGTGCATCACCGACGTGTGTGCTGCCGTGGCGCAGCTGCGTGAATCAGGCTGTGATGGGGTGATCGCGTTTGGCGGCGGCTCGGTGCTCGATGCAGCGAAAGCCGTGGCGTTGCTGGTGACGAATTCCGATAGCACGCTGGCAAAAATGTCAGAAACCAGCGTTCTGCAACCACGATTGCCGCTGATTGCCATTCCAACGACCGCCGGAACCGGCTCTGAAACGACTAACGTGACGGTGATTATCGATGCGGTAAGCGGGCGCAAACAGGTGTTAGCACATGCCTCGCTGATGCCGGATGTGGCGATCCTCGACGCCGCGCTGACCGAAGGCGTGCCGTCGCATGTCACGGCGATGACCGGTATCGATGCGTTAACTCACGCCATTGAAGCGTATAGCGCGCTGAACGCCACCCCATTTACCGACAGCCTGGCGATTGGCGCCATTGCGATGATTGGTCAATCGCTGCCGAAAGCGGTGGGTTACGGTCACGACCTGGCTGCGCGCGAGAGTATGTTGCTGGCTTCATGTATGGCGGGAATGGCGTTTTCCAGCGCCGGGCTTGGGTTATGCCACGCGATGGCGCATCAGCCAGGGGCGGCGCTGCATATTCCGCACGGTCTGGCGAACGCCATGTTGCTGCCAACGGTGATGGAATTTAACCGGATGGTTTGTCGTGATCGGTTTAGCCAGGTTGGTCGGGCGCTGCGAACTAAAAAATCCGACGATCGTGACGCTATTAATGCGGTAAGTGAGCTGATAGCGGAAGTTGGGATCAACAAGCGGCTGGCTGATGTGGGTGCAACAACCGGGCATTACGGTGCATGGGCGCAGGCCGCGCAGGAAGATATTTGTCTGCGTAGCAACCCGCGTACCGCCAGCCTGGAGCAGATTGTCGGCCTGTACGCAGCGGCGCAATAAATGCCGGATGCGACGCTTGCCGCGTCTTATCCGGCCTGGGGGATTGCACATGTAGGGCGGATAAGGTGTTTACGCCGTATCCGCCAATAAATAACAACTAACAGGGAGTAAAGGCGATGGGAATTAACGAAATCATCATGTACATCATGATGTTCTTTATGCTGATAGCTGCCGTAGACAGGATCCTGTCGCAGTTCGGCGGTTCTGCTCGTTTCCTCGGTAAGTTCGGTAAAAGTATCGAAGGATCCGGCGGGCAGTTCGAAGAAGGTTTTATGGCAATGGGCGCACTGGGCCTGGCGATGGTCGGTATGACCGCGCTGGCACCGGTACTGGCCCACGTACTCGGGCCGGTGATTATCCCGGTTTACGAAATGCTCGGCGCAAACCCGTCAATGTTCGCCGGAACGCTGCTGGCGTGCGATATGGGCGGCTTCTTCCTCGCCAAAGAGCTGGCGGGCGGTGATGTGGCAGCGTGGCTATACTCTGGGTTAATTCTCGGGTCGATGATGGGGCCAACGATTGTGTTTTCCATTCCGGTGGCGCTCGGCATTATCGAACCTTCTGACCGTCGTTATCTGGCGCTCGGCGTGCTGGCGGGCATTGTGACCATTCCGATTGGCTGTATCGCTGGTGGTCTGGTGGCTATGTATTCCGGCGTGCAAATCAACGGTCAGCCAGTGGAATTCACCTTCGCCCTGATCCTGATGAACATGATCCCGGTACTTATCGTCGCGGTACTGGTGGCGCTGGGGCTGAAATTCATCCCGGAAAAAATGATCAACGGCTTCCAGATCTTCGCCAAATTCCTCGTCGCATTGATCACCCTCGGTCTTGCTGCCGCGGTGGTGAAATTCCTGCTTGGCTGGGAACTGATCCCGGGCTTGGATCCGATCTTCATGGCCCCTGGCGATAAACCCGGTGAAGTGATGCGCGCCATTGAAGTTATCGGTTCTATCTCCTGCGTGTTGTTAGGGGCATATCCGATGGTGCTGTTGCTGACCCGCTGGTTTGAAAAACCGCTGATGAGCGTCGGTAAAGTGCTGAATATGAACAACATCGCGGCAGCCGGCATGGTGGCAACGCTTGCCAACAACATCCCGATGTTTGGCATGATGAAGCAGATGGATACCCGCGGCAAAGTCATCAACTGCGCCTTCGCCGTTTCCGCTGCTTTCGCCCTGGGCGATCACTTAGGCTTCGCCGCTGCCAACATGAACGCCATGATCTTCCCGATGATTGTCGGCAAGTTGATCGGCGGCGTAACGGCAATTGGCGTGGCGATGATGCTGGTGCCAAAAGAAGACGCGATCGCGGCTAAAACCGAAGTGGAGGCGCAATCGTGAACACTCGCCAGCTGCTGAGCGTCGGTATTGATATCGGCACCACCACCACCCAGGTGATCTTCTCCCACCTGGAGTTGGTTAACCGTGCGGCGGTGTCGCAGGTGCCGCGTTACGAATTCATCAAACGCGAAATTAGCTGGCAAAGTCCGGTGTTCTTTACCCCTGTCGATAAACAGGGCGGTTTAAAAGAAGCGGAGCTGAAAACCTTAATCCTCGAGCAATATCAGGCTGCGGGCATTGCGCCGGAAAGCGTTGATTCCGGGGCCATCATCATCACCGGAGAAAGCGCGAAAACCCGCAATGCCGGTCCGGCGGTGATGGCGCTCTCTCAGTCGCTGGGCGATTTTGTCGTTGCCAGCGCCGGGCCGCACCTCGAATCCGTGATCGCCGGTCACGGAGCCGGGGCACAAACCCTTTCTGAACAACGGCTGTGTCGGGTACTGAATATCGACATCGGCGGCGGCACGGCGAACTACGCCCTGTTCGAAGCCGGAAAAATCAGCGGCACTGCCTGCCTCAACGTTGGCGGTCGCCTGTTGGAAACCGATAGCCAGGGGGGCGTGGTTTACGCTCATAAACCGGGGCAGATGATTGTGGATGAGTGTTTCGGCGCAGGCTCTGACGCCCGTTCGCTGACTGGCGCGCAGCTGGTGCAGGTTACCCGGCGGATGGCAGAACTGATTGTCGAAGTGATTGACGGAACGCTCTCGCCGCTCGCGCAGGCATTGATGCAAACCGGTTTACTGCCCGCAGGCGTTACGCCCGAAATCATTACGCTTTCTGGCGGCGTGGGTGAATGTTATCGCCACCAGCCCGCCGATCCGTTCTGTTTTGCTGATATTGGCCCGCTTCTGGCAACGGCGCTGCATGACCATCCGCGCCTGCGTGAGATGAACGTGCAGTTTCCGGCGCAAACCGTGCGCGCCACGGTGATTGGCGCGGGCGCACATACCCTTTCGCTCTCTGGCAGCACAATCTGGCTGGAGGGCGTACAACTGCCGCTGCGTAATTTGCCGGTGGCGATCCCAATTGATGAAACGGATCTGGTGAGTGCCTGGCAACAGGCGCTGATTCAACTGGATCTTTGCCCCAAAACTGATGCGTACGTGCTGGCGCTTCCCGCCTCGCTGCCTGTGCGTTACGCCGCGGTACTGACGGTCATCAACGCGCTGGTCGATTTCGTCGCGCGTTTTCCGAATCCGCATCCCCTGCTGGTGGTGGCCGGGCAGGACTTTGGTAAATCTCTGGGCATGTTGTTGCGCCCACAGCTACAACAACTCCCGTTGGCAGTCATTGACGAAGTGATTGTCCGCGCGGGGGACTATATCGACATTGGTACGCCTCTTTTTGGCGGATCGGTTGTGCCGGTGACGGTGAAATCACTCGCATTTCCTTCCTGAGGGAACGACTTATGAAACTAAAGACCACATTGTTCGGCAATGTATATCAGTTTAAGGATGTAAAAGAGGTGCTGGCTAAAGCCAACGAACTGCGTTCGGGGGATGTGCTGGCGGGCGTTGCAGCGGCAAGCTCACAGGAGCGCGTGGCGGCAAAGCAGGTGTTGTCGGAAATGACCGTAGCGGACATCCGCAATAATCCGGTGATTGCCTATGAAGATGACTGCGTCACGCGGCTGATTCAGGACGACGTCAACGAAACGGCCTACAACCAGATTAAAAACTGGAGCATCAGCGAGCTGCGTGAGTATGTGCTGAGCGACGAAACCAGCGTTGATGACATTGCCTTTACCCGCAAAGGGCTGACCTCGGAAGTGGTGGCGGCGGTAGCGAAGATTTGCTCCAACGCGGACCTGATCTATGGCGCGAAGAAAATGCCGGTTATCAAAAAGGCCAATACCACCATCGGTATTCCTGGCACCTTTAGCGCCCGTTTGCAGCCGAACGATACCCGTGACGACGTGCAAAGTATCGCCGCGCAAATCTACGAAGGGCTTTCCTTCGGGGTGGGTGATGCGGTGATCGGCGTCAACCCGGTAACGGACGACGTGGAAAATTTAAGCCGCGTGTTGGACACCATCTATGGCGTGATCGACAAATACAACATTCCGACCCAGGGCTGCGTGCTGGCGCACGTCACCACCCAGATTGAAGCAATTCGTCGCGGCGCGCCTGGCGGGCTGATCTTCCAGAGTATCTGCGGCAGCGAAAAAGGGCTGAAAGAGTTTGGCGTGGAACTGGCGATGCTCGACGAAGCGCGCGCAGTGGGCGCGGAGTTCAACCGTATCGCCGGGGAAAACTGCCTCTACTTCGAAACCGGGCAAGGTTCTGCGCTGTCCGCTGGCGCTAACTTCGGCGCGGACCAGGTGACGATGGAAGCGCGTAACTATGGGCTGGCGCGTCATTACGATCCGTTTATCGTCAACACCGTGGTCGGCTTTATTGGGCCGGAGTATCTCTACAACGACCGCCAGATTATTCGTGCGGGCTTAGAAGATCACTTTATGGGCAAGCTGAGCGGCATCTCTATGGGCTGTGACTGCTGCTACACCAACCACGCTGACGCTGACCAGAACCTCAACGAAAACCTGATGATCCTGCTCGCCACCGCAGGCTGCAACTACATCATGGGGATGCCGCTGGGCGATGACATCATGCTCAACTACCAGACCACGGCCTTCCACGACACCGCCACTGTGCGTCAGTTACTCAACCTGCGCCCGTCACCGGAGTTTGAACGCTGGCTGGAAAGCATGGGCATTATGGCAAACGGTCGCTTGACCAAACGGGCGGGCGATCCGTCACTGTTCTTCTGATGACGCGGAGATAACACATCATGGATCAAAAACAGATTGAAGAAATTGTACGCAGCGTGATGGCGTCAATGGGACAAACGGCCCCCGCGCCGTCAGAAGCAAAGTGCGCCACTACCACCTGTGCGGCACCGGTGACCTCGGAAAGCTGCGCGCTGGATTTAGGTTCTGCGGAAGCAAAAGCGTGGATTGGTGTTGAAAACCCGCATCGCGCAGACGTATTAACAGAACTGCGTCGCAGCACCGTGGCCCGCGTTTGTACCGGTCGTGCTGGTCCGCGCCCGCGTACGCAGGCGCTGCTGCGTTTCCTGGCCGATCACTCTCGTTCGAAAGATACCGTACTGAAAGAAGTGCCGGAAGAGTGGGTGAAAGCGCAGGGCTTGCTGGAAGTGCGCTCTGAAATTAGCGACAAAAATCTCTACCTGACTCGCCCGGATATGGGCCGTCGCCTGTGCGCAGAAGCTGTTGAAGCGCTGAAATCACAGTGTGTCGCCAGTCCGGACGTACAGGTCGTTATTTCTGATGGCCTGTCTACTGACGCGATCACCGTGAACTATGAAGAGATCCTGCCACCGCTGATGGCGGGCCTGAAACAGGCTGGTTTGAAAGTCGGCACGCCGTTCTTTGTGCGTTACGGTCGCGTGAAAATTGAAGATCAGATCGGTGAGATCCTCGGCGCGAAAGTGGTGATCCTGCTGGTGGGCGAACGCCCGGGGTTAGGGCAGTCAGAAAGTCTTTCCTGCTACGCCGTCTACTCACCGCGTATGGCGACCACCGTTGAGGCCGATCGCACCTGTATCTCTAACATTCACCAGGGCGGCACGCCGCCAGTTGAAGCCGCAGCCGTCATTGTGGATTTGGCGAAACGTATGCTGGAGCAGAAAGCATCCGGCATCAACATGACCCGATAAGGAGGCATCATGCCAGCTTTAGATTTGATTCGACCGTCGGTCACCGCCATGCGGGTGATTGCCTCCGTTAACGCCGATTTTGCGCGTGAGCTGAAATTGCCGCCGCATATTCGTAGCCTCGGGCTGATTTCCGCCGACTCCGATGACGTCACCTACATTGCCGCTGATGAAGCGACCAAACAAGCGATGGTGGAAGTGGTGTATGGCTGCTCGCTGTATGCAGGAGCCGCACACGGCCCGTCACCGACTGCCGGTGAAGTGCTGATTATGCTGGGCGGGCCAAACCCGGCGGAAGTGCGTGCAGGTCTGGATGCGATGGTTGCGCATATTGAAAATGGCGCTGCTTTCCAGTGGGCTAATGACGCGCAAGATACGGCATTCCTGGCACATGTAGTTTCGCGTACCGGTTCTTATCTCTCTTCCACTGCGGGTATTACGCTTGGCGATCCGATGGCGTATCTGGTGGCGCCGCCGCTGGAAGCGACTTATGGCATTGATGCAGCGTTAAAATCTGCCGACGTACAGCTGGTGACTTATGTCCCACCGCCGTCAGAAACCAACTATTCCGCCGCATTCTTAACGGGAAGCCAGGCGGCGTGTAAAGCGGCCTGTAATGCCTTTACCGATGCAGTGCTGGAAATCGCGCGGAATCCAATCCAGCGTGCGTAACGGAGGTTGCCGATGATCAATGCACTGGGATTGCTGGAAGTGGACGGCATGGTCGCCGCAATCGATGCGGCGGATGCGATGCTGAAAGCGGCCAACGTGCGCCTGCTCAGTCATGAAGTACTTGACCCTGGTAGGTTGACGCTGGTGGTGGAAGGCGATCTGGCGGCGTGTCGTGCGGCGCTGGATGCAGGTTGTGCTGCTGCGATGCGTACCGGGCGCGTCATCAGCCGCAAGGAGATCGGTCGGCCAGACGATGACACCCAGTGGCTGGTTACTGGCTTTAACCGCCAGCCGAAGCAAGCTGACGCGTCAGCTATTGCCGAGGGATCTGCTGACGAGTTGTTGGCGCTGTTAACATCAGTACGTCAGGGAATGACGGCAGGAGAAGTGGCAGCCCACTTTGGCTGGCCGCTGGAAAAAGCCAGAAATGCGCTCGAACAGCTCTTTTCTGCCGGGACGTTACGTAAACGCAGTAGTCGTTATCGTCTCAAGCCCCATTAATCTGTCGGAGGTGCCGGGTGTCATATAACACCCGGCATTAACATCATGAAAAAGCCCCGTACAGCTAATTTGCACCATCTTTATCATGACCCCTTATCCGAAAACCTGAAGCTTACGCCGAAGGTCGAAGTGGATAATGTTCATCAACGACAGACAACGGATGTCTATGAACATGCTTTGACGATTACCGCCTGGCAGCAGATTTACGATCAGCTGCATCCGGGCAAGTTTCATGGTGAATTTACGGAAATTCTGCTTGATGATATTCAGGTTTTCCGTGAATACACCGGTCTGGCACTGCGTCAGTCGTGCCTGGTCTGGCCGAACTCTTTCTGGTTTGGTATTCCGGCGACACGCGGCGAACAGGGATTTATCGGCTCACAATGCCTGGGAAGCGCGGAAATTGCCACGCGCCCTGGCGGCACCGAGTTTGAACTGAGTACACCGGATGATTATACGATCCTTGGCGTAGTGCTTTCTGAAGATGTCATTACCCGGCAGGCTAACTTTTTGCATAACCCGGAAAGGGTGCTGCATATGTTACGTAACCAGTCGGCGCTGGAAGTGAAAGAGCAGCATAAAGCCGCGCTGTGGGGCTTTGTCCAACAGGCGTTGGCGACATTTTGCGAGAACCCGGAGAATCTTCATCAGCCTGCGGTGCGTAAAGTGCTGGGGGATAATTTGCTGATGGCGATGGGGGCGATGCTGGAAGAAGCGCAACCAATGGTGACAGCGGAAAGTATTAGTCATCAGAGTTACCGACGTTTGCTTTCCCGCGCCCGTGAATATGTGTTGGAAAACATGTCCGAACCGGTAACCGTACTGGACTTGTGTAATCAACTGCACGTCAGTCGCCGCACCTTACAAAACGCATTTCACGCTATTTTGGGCATTGGCCCGAATGCGTGGCTAAAACGCATTCGCCTGAACGCCGTGCGCCGTGAACTGATTAGTCCGTGGTCGCAAAGTATGACGGTAAAAGACGCCGCCATGCAGTGGGGATTCTGGCATCTGGGGCAATTTGCCACGGATTATCAGCAACTGTTTGCCGAGAAGCCGTCACTGACACTGCATCAGCGGATGCAGGAGTTGGAGTGAGGGAGTTACACCCAATCCCTGACCTTAATAAACTCACTCAACGCCGCTTCCGGAGAGCCTGCTTCTGGCTGATAATCATACTCCCAGCGTACCAGTGGCGGCATTGACATCAGAATAGATTCGGTGCGCCCGCCGGTTTGTAAACCAAACAGCGTCCCGCGATCCCATACCAGGTTGAACTCGACATAGCGCCCGCGGCGGTACAACTGGAAATTGCGCTCGCGTTCGCCGTATTCCATTGCTTTACGCCGTTCAACAATCGGTAAATAAGCGTCGGTGTAGCCTTTGCCTACCGCCTGCATAAAGGCGAAACAGTGGTCGAAATCTGGCGTGTTCAGGTCATCAAAGAACAGCCCGCCAATACCGCGCTGTTCGTTGCGATGTTTGAGGTAGAAGTATTCGTCGCACCACTTTTTGTAACGGGGATAAACGTCTTCGCCAAATGGCAGGCACAGGTCACGGGCGGTGCGGTGCCAGTGAATAGCATCCTCTTCAAAGCCATAGAAAGGGGTTAAGTCGAAGCCGCCGCCAAACCACCAGACGGGATCGGCACCCGGTTTTTCGGCAATAAAAAACCGCACATTCGCGTGGCTGGTGGGAATGTACGGATTATGCGGATGCACTACCAGCGATACGCCCATCGCCTCGAAACTGCGCCCGGCAAGTTCCGGGCGATGAGCGGTCGCGGAAGCGGGCATCGCGTTGCCGTGGACGTGAGAAAAGTTGACGCCCGCCTGTTCGAAAACACCACCATTACGCAACACCCGACTACGCCCGCCGCCACCAGCTTCACGTTGCCAGCTATCTTCGACAAACTCTGCGCCATCTACGGCGGCCAGTTGCTGGCAAATTGTATCCTGAAGGTCGAGGAGGAACTGTCTAACCTGGTGCGCGTCGGGTTTCATAACTTACCGCTTTTTCGAGTGTGCTTTCTGGTTATCAAACCAGTGGAAATAACTGATCACGCCTTCAGCAATCGCTGTGGCGATTTTCTGACGAAACGCAGCCGTGCCTAACAGCCGTTCTTCTTCCGGGTTGGTGATAAACGAAGTTTCCACCAGCACCGAAGGAACCGACGGTGATTTCAACACCACAAATGCCGCTTGTTCGGTGTTGCGGCTGTGCAGTTTATGCACCGGCTTAATCTTCTTCAGAATATGCGAGCCGAGCGTCAGACTATTTTTAATGGTATCTGTTTGCACCAGATCAAACAGCACTTGTTGCAATAGGTGATCCCTGTCGGTCGCCTTTTTCCCGGCAACTTCATCAGCACGGTTTTCGCGTTCCGACAAATATTTTGCCATCGCGCTACTTGCGCCACGGTTAGAGAGGGCAAAGACCGATGCACCGGCAGCTTTCGGGTTGGTAAAGCCGTCGGCGTGAATTGACATAAACAGGTCTGCGCCATGTTTATGGGCGATTTCAACGCGATCGTACAGTGGAATAAAGGTATCGCCAGAACGCGTCAGCCGCGCATCAATGCCATGATTGCGCAAAATTGAACGGACGTTTTTGGCAATCGCCAGCACCACGTGTTTTTCTTTTGACCCGTTGCGGCCAATCGCACCGGTATCAATCCCGCCGTGGCCTGGATCGAGAACGACTATCCGCTTGCCCCCGGCTTTTTTGGCTTTCGGCTTAGTGTGTCCGTTGCTGGTTTTTAAAGGTTCTTCTTTGGCGATGGCTTGTGACATTCCTGACAACGTCAGGGCAGCCAATCCGGCTTTCAGCACCTGGCGGCGCGAAGTGAGTGTTTTTAGTGGTTTAAAAGTGCTCATACGGCCTGAGTTGTAATAATGAAGTTCCAGATGTTATATCGTATCGCGTAATCCGTTACGACGGTTTGCTGGTGAGAATTGTTTTACTTTTCATTTCAATAAATGACAACGCGTCATTATGCCACTTTTTCAACCGATTTTCGTCAGATATTGGCTAATTCGGTCGTTCACGCCATAATCACCCTTTTAACCCCCAAAAAGGTAACTCATACCATGGAGATACGCGTATTTCGCCAGGAAGATTTCGAAGAGGTCATCACCCTTTGGGAGCGTTGCGACTTGCTGCGTCCATGGAACGATCCGGAAATGGACATCGAGCGCAAGATGAACCATGACGTCAGTTTGTTCCTGGTCGCGGAAGTGAATGGTGAAGTGGTGGGAACGGTGATGGGCGGTTATGACGGGCATCGTGGGTCTGCTTATTATCTTGGCGTGCATCCGGAGTTTCGCGGGCGCGGAATTGCTAACGCGTTGCTTAATCGACTGGAGAAAAAGCTCATTGCCCGCGGTTGCCCGAAAATTCAGATCAACGTGCCGGAAGATAACGACATGGTGCTCGGAATGTACGAACGCCTGGGATATGAACACGCTGATGTGCTGAGTCTGGGTAAGCGTTTGATTGAAGATGAAGAGTACTGAGTTTCATCCTGTCCATTATGATGCGCACGGACGCCTGCGTTTACCTTTTCTCTTCTGGCTTGTGCTACTGCTTCAGGCGCGAACCTGGGTGCTGTTTGTGATTGCCGGTGCGTCGCGTGAGCAGGGTACTGCGCTGCTGAATCTGTTTTATCCCGATCACGATAATTTCTGGCTGGGGTTAATTCCCGGCATTCCAGCAGTGCTGGCGTTTTTGCTGAGTGGTCGGCGCGCTACGTTTCCCCGTATCTGGCATGGGCTCTATTTTCTGTTGCTGTTGGCGCAAGTGGTTTTACTTTGCTGGCAACCGTGGCTGTGGCTGAACGGCGAATCGGTTAGCGGAATCAGTCTGGCGCTGGTAGTGGCGGATATTGTGGCGTTAATCTGGCTGCTGACCAATCGACGTTTACGCGCTTGTTTTGTGGTTGAGAAAGAATAACGGCACTTTTTTGCAAATTCGCACTCCAAGCAACGTTATTGAATAACCAAAGGAAGTGAGATGAAATCGCTGCGTTTAATGTTATGCGCTATGCCGTTGATGCTGACCGGCTGTTCCACGATGTCGTCAGTTAACTGGTCTGCCGCGAATCCGTGGAACTGGTTTGGTTCATCTACCAAAGTGAGCGAGCAGGGCGTGGGTGAATTAACGGCGTCCACACCATTACAAGAACAAGCTATTGCCGATGCGCTTGATGGTGATTATCGCCTGCGCAGCGGAATGAAAACCGCTAACGGTAATGTAGTGCGCTTTTTTGAAGTGATGAAAGGCGACATCGTGGCGATGGTCATCAATGGTGATCAAGGTACAATCAGCCGCATTGACGTTTCAGATAGCGATATTCCTGCGGACACCGGTGTTAAAATCGGTACACCGTTTAGCGACCTTTACAGCAAAGCATTTGGCAATTGCCAAAAAGCCGATGGTGATGATCGTGCTGTTGAATGTAAAGCTGAAGGCAGTCAACATATTAGCTACCAGTTCAGCGGTGAATGGAGTGGTCCTGAAGGGTTAATGCCTTCGGACGATACCTTGAAAAACTGGAAAGTCAGTAAAATTATCTGGCGACGTTAATTTGCGTCTGAACAAACCGCTAATCACAAAAAACACGTAAAATAGCGCCCAACAATGCCACGGATTGCGTGGCATTATTATTTTCAGGAGGAACAATGTCTCAGGTTCAGAGTGGCATTTTGCCAGAACATTGCCGCGCGGCGATTTGGATCGAAGCCAACGTAAAAGGGGAAGTTGATGCCCTGCGTGCGGCCAGTAAAACATTTGCCGACAAACTGGCGACTTTTGAAGCGAAATTCCCGGACGCACATCTTGGTGCAGTCGTTGCCTTTGGTAACAACACCTGGCGTGCTCTGAGCGGCGGCGTTGGTGCCGAAGAGCTGAAAGATTTTCCGGGCTACGGCAAAGGTCTTGCGCCGACCACTCAGTTCGATGTGTTAATCCACATTCTTTCTCTGCGTCATGATGTAAACTTTTCTGTCGCCCAGGCGGCGATGGAAGCCTTTGGTGACTGCATTGAAGTGAAAGAAGAGATCCACGGCTTCCGTTGGGTTGAAGAGCGTGACCTGAGCGGCTTTGTTGACGGCACAGAAAACCCGGCGGGTGAAGAGACGCGTCGCGAAGTGGCGGTTATCAAAGACGGCGTGGATGCAGGCGGCAGCTATGTGTTTGTGCAGCGTTGGGAGCACAACCTGAAGCAACTCAACCGTATGAGCGTTCACGATCAGGAAATGATGATCGGCCGTACCAAAGAAGCCAACGAAGAGATTGATGGCGACGAACGTCCGGAAACCTCTCACCTGACCCGTGTTGATCTGAAAGAAGATGGCAAAGGACTGAAGATTGTTCGCCAGAGCCTGCCGTACGGCACCGCCAGTGGCACTCACGGTCTGTACTTCTGCGCCTACTGTGCGCGTCTGCATAATATTGAGCAGCAATTGCTGAGCATGTTTGGCGATACCGATGGTAAGCGTGATGCGATGTTGCGTTTCACCAAACCGGTAACCGGCGGCTATTACTTCGCGCCGTCGCTGGACAAGCTGATGGCGCTGTAAGCGTTTCTGATTCGATGATTAAAGGCCAGCCAATAGCATTACTGACTGGCCTCAGATTGTTGATAAAGTGCGCGTTGTACACGCCGGATGCGGCGTGAACGCCTTATCCGGCCTACGAAATCGTGCGAATTCAATACATTGCAGGGGCCGCGTAGGCCTGATAAGCGTAGCGCATCAGGCAGTTTTGCGTTTGTCAGCAGTCGCAGGCCAGCCAGTAACAAAACTGACAGGTCTTTTTATTACTTTTGCTTCAACGCCGCATACACCTGATCAACTACCCAACCATAAGTTGCAATCGGTAACTGACCGCTTTTGAACATATTGGGATTTTTTTGTGGATCGGCAACTGGCGAATGGGGCTTGTTGCTTAACATCACAATCGCCATATGATTGACCGGATCGATAACGGTTACCGTCCCTGTCCAGCCAGTGTGACCGTAGGTTTGCGGGCTTGCCAGCGTGCCAAACGTCGGCGTCATGGTGGCATTACCATTCACGCGCCAGCCAAGGCCAAAAGTGGCGTCCTCCTTTAAGCTGGTGGTGAACATCTTCACCGTTTCCGCACTGAACAGCTTCACATCGCCATAGCCACCGCCGTTCAGCATCGTTTGCATTAACACCGCAATATCGCCGGTATTGGAAAACAAACCTGCGTGTCCGGAAACGCCGCCCATCGAATAGAACGCTTTTTCATCGTGCACCTGACCCCAGATAGTGGAGGTGCGGATATTCGGAAAGTGGATCACGCCATCGCGGGTATTGCCGTTCAGTTCCGTCGCGGCAATTTGCTGCGGTTTAAAGCCTTTTAGCAGCGGGTTAAATACCGTATGTGTCAGGCCGAGCGGGCGATAAATCGACTCTTCAACATAGCGGTCAAGCGGCTGGCCAGTAACTGACTCGACGATAAATCCAAGCAACATATAATCGACATCGCTGTAGATATGTTTGCTGCCGGGCTGATACTCCAGTGGCGTGCGCTTGATCATCTCCAGCGTCTGGCCTTTATCCTGCGAATATAACGCGCCCGCGACCGCTTTATTCGGATATTGTGGGTCCGCCGGGAAACCGCCGCTGTGATGCAGCAGATCAGAAATCCGCAGCGTGTTTTTGCCTTTGATGGTGTCATTTGGACTGTCGGCAAACCCTGGAATATATTTCGCAATCAGATCGTCGGGATGCAGTTTGCCTTCGCTCATCAGCTTTTGCAGAGCGAAGTTTGTGGCGTACATCTTGGTGTTTGAGGCCAGGTCATACAGCGTCCCGGTGGTGGCTTTTACAGGCTGCGCCATCAACACGCTGCCATCGTACTTTTTCGCCATCCCCCAGGCTTTGCGATACACAATCTGATTATCTTTAATAATCAGTAGGTTTACGCCGGGATAACCGGCATCAACTTGCTGGTTAATCCAGCGATCCATCTGGTTAAGCCGTTCGATATTGAACCCTGCTTTCTCTGGCGAACTTTCTGTCAGAACAGGGTATTTTGCGGCGCTGACGCTACAGCTGACAGCCAGCAGAGAAAGATAGAGCATTGTCCGTTTCATAATCAGTCCAGATTGACGTTACGGCAGCCAAAGAGCGTGGTGAAAATAAACCCACTAACCCATGCCACCAGAATCCCACCTGCATATACCGCCATTGCCGGAAGGATGCCTTGCGCGGAAGTCATCAGCGGCAGCGCCACCAGGCCAGACGGCCCGAAAGCGCTGTTTAAGCCCATCGGCAGACCCCACCAGGCTATCAGCCCGATAAACAAACCGCCCGCCGCGCCGCCTAAACAGGCGGTAACAAACGGTTTCATGCGGGGCAGGGTGACACCGTAAATCAGCGGTTCACCAACGCCCAGCAGGCCGGGAATAATCGCCCCGCGTACCTGACTGCGTAATGCACTGTGCGGTTGCGCCCGCCAGTAGAGCGCCAACGCCGCGCCCACCTGGCCCGCGCCCGCCATCGAAAGGATGGGAAATAAGCTGTTGAACCCCTGACTGTCCATTAACGCGAGGTAAACAGGAATAAAGCCCTGATGCACGCCAAACACCACGGCGATCAGGAACAGCCCGGCTAAAACCGCACAACCGAGCGGATTACTGTTCAGGTGCATAAACAGCCACGACATACCTTCGAATAACCAGCCGCCCAGCGGCATAATGATCAGGTACGCAAGCGTAGCGGTGATCAACAGAGTGATTAACGAGGTCAGCAGCATGTCGAGATCGTCCGGCATAAAGCGGCGCACCATGCCTTCAATGCGGGCGCAGGCCCAGGCGGCAATCAACACGCCGATAATATTGCCGCGCGGATCGATGGGCAGACCGAAGAAATCGTGAAATCCGGCGTAGTAACCAGTGGTGGCAGCAGGGTTATAACCGAGCAAAAAGAGCGCGGCGATAATTGCGCCATTGACGCCCGTGCCGCCGAACGCCTGGGCCGCGTTATAGCCCACCAGAATTACCAGGAAGGTGAACAAGCCTTTGCTGAACACCTTCATAAAATTCAGCGCGTCGGGCAGCGTTCCCTGAGCATCTGCCGGAACGTGCATCACCGTGGCGATTAGCGTCGCTATCCCCAGCAACAGACCCGCAGCAATAAAACCGGGGATCAGCGGCGTAAAGATGGTGGCGAATTTGGCGAGAAATTGTTGCACGCCGGAAGTTTGTCTGGCTTTTAACTGGCGTTTATTCAGGGCTGCGATTTCCGCGGCATCCTGTATCGGTGCTTCGCCCAGCAACTCGCTCATGGCTTTTGCGGCACGATGCGCTTTGCCTGGCCCAAAAACCACCTGCACCTGATCGCTGGTCAAAATGACGCCCTTTACGCCTTCCAGGGTTTTGATATCGGGATCAACCAGTGAACTGTCATGTACACCCAGACGCAGACGCGTCATACAGTTACCACAGCTGGCGATGTTTCCCGGACCGCCGACCCGGGTAAGAATGGTGTTCAGAAGTTCACTGCTGATCTCTTTAGCCACGGGTTATTCCTTTTCCAGAGCTTTGCGAATAAAGCCGCCGTGTTGATCCAGGCGTTTTTTAGCTTCTGCGGCATCGAGATTTTTCAGCACCATCACAATAGCCGTTTTACAGTGGCGGTCGCAGGCAACCAATGCCGCTTCCGCTTGCTCAGCGCTACATCCGGTGGCGTTTTTGACGATATTGACCTGGCGCACATGCAGTTTTTCATTGGTAGCGACCACATCAACCATCAGGTTACCGAACACTTTGCCTGACTTAATCATCAGCCCGGTGGAGAGCATGTTGAGCACCAGTTTCTGCGCCGTGCCGGCTTTCATTCGCGAAGAACCGGTAACCACTTCAGCCCCAACAATCGGCGTAATAGCAAACTCTGCGGTAGTTGAAACGGCGCTCCCCGGATTACAGGAGATACCCACCGTGCGGCAACCGAGCTGGCGGGCGTATTCCAGTCCGGCAATCACATACGGCGTACGACCGCTGGCGGCAATACCGACCACCACATCCTGTGCCGTTAAATTAATATTTTTCAGATCGTTAACGCCGCCTTCCCGGTTATCTTCCGCGCCTTCCACCGCGTGCTGAATGGCATATTCGCCGCCAGCAATCAAACCAACCACCAGGCCTGGTTTCACGCCGTAGGTCGGCGGACATTCACTGGCATCAAGAATACCCAGACGACCAGAGGTCCCCGCACCGATGTAAATCAGACGGCCGCCGCCGCTCACCTGGGCGTGAATAACATCGATCGCCGCTGCAATATCCGGCAGTACGCGCTCAACGGCGAGTGGTACGGTTTTATCTTCATCGTTGATAATCCGGCACATTTCCAGCGTCGAAACGCGGTCAATTTCAGCCGAGGCGGCGTTCGAGCCTTCGGTAATCATCTTTTCAAGTTGCATATACAATCACCTTAAATATTTGCCTTCGAATAATTTCATCTGGAGTGAATCATATCTCCCTGCCTGATTATGTACAGCAGTGAATGTGTACAATGACAGCGTTGTGGTTATGGAAGATTTTACTTAAGATTTTCCTGAATTTAGATCCACTCCTCAGCATTGATCTGTCATTCAGGTATGGTAAGGACAATAGAGCGTAATGCTCTGTATTCAAAAGGAGAAACTTGAAATGGGTAAACTCACGGGCAAGACAGCACTGATTACAGGCGCATTGCAGGGAATTGGCGAAGGAATTGCCAGAACTTTTGCACGTCATGGCGCGAACCTAATCTTGCTGGATATCTCCCCTGAGATCGAAAAGCTGGCGGACGAACTGTGTGGTCGTGGTCATCGCTGTACGGCGGTTGTTGCCGATGTGCGTGACCCGGCGTCGGTAGCCGCTGCTATCAAGCGCGCGAAGGAAAAAGAAGGGCGCATTGATATCCTGGTGAATAACGCAGGCGTTTGTCGCCTGGGCAGTTTCCTCGATATGAGCGATGACGATCGCGATTTCCATATTGATATCAATATTAAAGGCGTATGGAACGTCACAAAGGCGGTGCTGCCGGAGATGATTGCCCGCAAAGATGGCCGCATTGTGATGATGTCTTCGGTCACTGGCGATATGGTGGCCGATCCTGGTGAAACGGCGTACGCCTTAACGAAAGCGGCGATTGTTGGCCTGACAAAATCGCTGGCGGTGGAGTACGCGCAGTCTGGTATTCGCGTTAACGCCATCTGCCCGGGATACGTCCGCACGCCAATGGCGGAAAGCATTGCCCGCCAGTCGAACCCGGAAGATCCAGAATCGGTGCTGACTGAAATGGCAAAAGCAATCCCGATGCGTCGCCTCGCCGATCCGCTGGAAGTCGGCGAACTCGCGGCCTTCCTCGCATCCGATGAATCCAGCTATTTAACCGGTACACAGAATGTGATCGATGGCGGCAGCACACTGCCGGAGACGGTTAGCGTCGGCATCTGATTCACCTCTGTTTCCTCCCTGCATGTGTGGGGAGGATTTCGTCTTATTCCCTTTTCAACTTCCAAATCACCAAACGGTATATAAAACCGTTACTCCTTTCATGCCCGTTATAAATATGATGGCTATTAGAAAGTCATTAAATATATAAGGGTGCGCAATGGCCGTTAACTTACTGAAAAAGAAATATCTCGCGCTGGTTGCTTCTCTGCTGCTGGCAGGCCATGTACAGGCAACAGAACTGCTGAACAGTTCTTATGACGTCTCCCGAGAGCTGTTTGCCGCCCTGAACCCGCCGTTTGAACAGCAATGGGCCAAAGATAACGGCGGCGACAAACTGACGATAAAACAATCTCATGCCGGGTCATCAAAACAGGCGCTGGCGATTTTACAGGGCTTAAAAGCAGACGTTGTCACTTATAACCAGGTGACCGACGTACAAATCCTGCACGACAAAGGCAAGCTGATCCCGGCGGACTGGCAGTCGCGCCTGCCGAATAATAGCTCGCCGTTCTACTCCACCATGGGCTTCCTGGTGCGTAAGGGTAACCCGAAGAATATCCACGACTGGAACGATCTGGTGCGCTCCGACGTGAAGCTGATTTTCCCGAACCCGAAAACGTCCGGTAACGCGCGTTACACCTATTTAGCCGCGTGGGGCGCAGCGGATAAAGCTGACGGTGGCGATAAAGCCAAAACCGAACAGTTTATGACTCAGTTCCTGAAAAACGTTGAAGTGTTCGATACCGGTGGTCGTGGCGCAACCACCACTTTTGCCGAGCGTGGCCTGGGCGATGTGCTGATCAGCTTCGAGTCGGAAGTGAACAATATCCGTAAACAGTATGAAGCGCAGGGCTTCGAAGTGGTGATTCCGAAAACCAACATTCTGGCGGAATTTCCGGTGGCGTGGGTCGATAAAAATGTGCAGGCCAACGGTACGGAAAAAGCCGCCAAAGCCTACCTGAACTGGCTCTACAGCCCACAGGCGCAAACCATCATCACCGATTATTACTACCGCGTGAATAACCCGGAAGTCATGGACAAACTGAAAGACAAATTCCCGCAGACCGAACTGTTCCGCGTGGAAGACAAGTTTGGCTCCTGGCCGGAAGTGATGAAAACCCACTTCACCAGCGGCGGCGAGTTAGACAAGCTGTTAGCGGCGGGGCGTAACTGATGTTTGCCGTCGCCTCCAGACGCGTGCTGCCGGGCTTTACCTTAAGCCTTGGCACCAGTCTGCTGTTTGTTTGCCTGATTTTGCTGCTGCCGCTCTCCGCGCTTGTGATGCAGCTCTCTGAGATGAGCTGGGCGCAGTACTGGGAAGTGATCACCAATCCGCAGGTGGTCGCGGCCTATAAAGTGACGCTGCTGTCGGCGTTTGTCGCGTCGATTTTTAACGGTGTTTTCGGCCTGCTGATGGCGTGGATCTTAACCCGTTATCGCTTCCCTGGCCGCACGCTGCTTGATGCGCTGATGGATTTACCCTTTGCGCTGCCAACGGCAGTGGCCGGTTTAACGCTGGCCTCGCTCTTTTCCGTGAACGGCTTTTACGGTGAATGGCTGGCGAAGTTTGATATCAAAGTCACCTACACCTGGCTCGGGATTGCGGTGGCGATGGCCTTTACCAGCATTCCGTTTGTGGTGCGTACCGTGCAGCCGGTGCTGGAAGAGTTAGGCCCGGAATATGAAGAAGCGGCAGAAACGCTTGGCGCAACGCGCTGGCAGAGTTTCTGCAAAGTGGTGCTGCCGGAACTTTCTCCGGCGCTGGTAGCGGGCGTGGCGCTGTCGTTTACCCGTAGTCTTGGTGAGTTTGGCGCGGTGATATTTATCGCCGGGAACATCGCCTGGAAAACAGAAGTGACGTCGCTGATGATTTTCGTTCGCTTACAGGAGTTTGATTACCCGGCAGCGAGCGCGATTGCCTCGGTGATCCTCGCGGCATCCCTGCTGCTGCTGTTCTCAATTAACACTCTGCAAAGTCGCTTTGGTCGGCGTGTGGTAGGTCATTAATGGCGGAAGTGACACAGTTGAAGCGTTATGACGCGCGCCCGATTAACTGGGGCAAATGGTTTCTGATTGGCATCGGGATGCTGGTTTCGGCGTTCATCCTGCTGGTGCCGATGATTTATATCTTCGTGCAGGCATTCAGCAAAGGGTTGATGCCGGTTTTACAGAATCTGGCTGACCCGGACATGCTGCACGCCATCTGGCTGACGGTGATGATCGCGCTGATTGCCGTACCGGTAAACCTGGTGTTCGGCATTCTGCTGGCGTGGCTGGTGACGCGCTTTAACTTCCCCGGACGCCAGTTGCTGCTGACGCTGCTGGATATTCCGTTTGCAGTGTCACCGGTGGTTGCCGGTCTGGTTTATCTGCTGTTCTACGGCTCTAACGGCCCGCTGGGCGGCTGGCTTGATGAACATAATCTGCAAATTATGTTCTCCTGGCCGGGAATGGTGCTGGTCACCATCTTCGTCACCTGTCCGTTTGTGGTGCGCGAACTGGTGCCGGTGATGTTAAGCCAGGGCAGCCAGGAAGACGAAGCGGCGATTTTGCTTGGCGCGTCTGGCTGGCAAATGTTCCGCCGCGTCACATTGCCGAATATTCGCTGGGCGCTGCTTTATGGCGTGGTGTTGACCAACGCCCGCGCGATTGGCGAGTTTGGCGCGGTATCGGTGGTTTCCGGTTCGATTCGCGGCGAAACACTTTCGCTGCCGTTACAGATTGAATTGTTGGAGCAGGACTACAACACCGTCGGCTCCTTTACCGCTGCTGCGCTGTTGACGCTGATGGCGATTATCACCCTGTTTTTAAAGAGTATGTTGCAGTGGCGCCTGGAAAATCAGGAAAAACGCGCGCAGCAGGAGGAACATCATGAGCATTGAGATTGCCAATATTAAGAAGTCTTTTGGTCGCACCCAGGTGCTGAACGATATCTCACTGGATATTCCTTCTGGTCAGATGGTCGCGTTGCTGGGGCCGTCCGGTTCCGGGAAAACCACGCTGCTGCGCATTATTGCCGGGCTGGAGCATCAAACCAGTGGGCATATTCGCTTCCACGGCACCGACGTCAGCCGCCTGCACGCGCGCGATCGTAAAGTCGGTTTCGTGTTTCAGCATTACGCGCTGTTCCGCCATATGACGGTGTTCGACAATATCGCCTTTGGCCTGACGGTGCTGCCGCGTCGCGAGCGCCCGAATGCCGCAGCTATCAAAGCGAAAGTGACAAAATTGCTGGAGATGGTGCAGCTTGCCCATCTGGCGGATCGTTATCCGGCGCAGCTTTCCGGCGGGCAGAAACAGCGTGTGGCACTGGCGCGCGCGCTGGCTGTGGAACCGCAAATTCTGCTGCTCGATGAACCGTTTGGCGCGCTGGATGCGCAGGTGCGTAAAGAGCTGCGTCGCTGGCTGCGTCAACTGCATGAAGAACTGAAATTCACCAGCGTGTTCGTGACCCACGACCAGGAAGAAGCGACCGAAGTAGCCGATCGTGTAGTGGTGATGAGCCAGGGCAATATCGAACAGGCTGATGCGCCGGACCAGGTATGGCGCGAACCAGCGACCCGTTTTGTGCTCGAGTTTATGGGCGAAGTGAACCGTCTGCGTGGCACCATTCGCGGTGGGCAGTTCCACGTTGGCGCACATCGCTGGCCGCTGGGCTACACGCCTGCGTATCAGGGGCCGGTGGATCTCTTCCTGCGCCCGTGGGAAGTGGATATCAGCCGCCGCACCAGCCTTGAATCGCCACTGCCGGTCCAGGTGCTGGAAGCCAGCCCGAAAGGCCACTACACCCAATTAGTCGTGCAGCCGCTGGGGTGGTACAACGAACCGCTGACGGTCGTGATGCATGGCGACGATGCCCCGCAGCGTGGCGAGCGTTTATTCGTTGGTCTGCAACATGCGCGGCTGTATAACGGCGACGAGCGTATTGAAACCCGCGATGAGGAACTTGCTCTCGCACAAAGCGCCTGATAGGTTGAGTGAATGTTAAACGCCCGGAGGCGCTTCCCGCGATCCGGGCTTTTTAATGGCAAGGTTTGTAACCTGTAGGCCAGATAAGACGCGCAAGCGTCGCATCAGGCAACACCACGTATGGACAGAGATCGTGAGTACATTAGAACAAACAATTGGCAATACGCCTCTGGTGAAGTTGCAGCGAATGGGGCCGGATAACGGCAGTGAAGTGTGGTTAAAACTGGAAGGCAATAACCCGGCAGGCTCGGTGAAAGATCGTGCGGCGCTATCGATGATCGCCGAGGCGGAAAAGCGCGGGGAAATTAAACCGGGCGACGTGCTGATTGAAGCCACCAGTGGCAATACTGGCATTGCGCTGGCGATGATTGCCGCGCTAAAAGGCTATCGCATGAAATTGCTGATGCCGGACAACATGAGCCAGGAACGCCGTGCGGCGATGTTGGCTTACGGCGCGGAACTGATTCTGGTTACCAAAGAACAGGGTATGGAAGGGGCGCGCGATCTGGCGCTTGAAATGGCGAATCGTGGTGAAGGCAAGCTGCTCGATCAGTTCAATAATCCTGATAATCCCTACGCCCATTACACCACCACCGGGCCGGAAATCTGGCAGCAAACTGGCGGTCGCATTACCCATTTTGTCTCCAGCATGGGGACGACCGGCACCATTACCGGCGTGTCACGGTTTATGCGCGAGCAATCCAGTACTGTGACAATTGTTGGCCTGCAACCGGAAGAGGGCAGCAGCATTCCCGGCATCCGCCGCTGGCCTGCGGAATATCTGCCGGGGATTTTCAACGCTTCGCTGGTGGATGAGGTGCTGGATATTCATCAGCGCGATGCGGAAAACACCATGCGCGAACTGGCGGTGCGGGAGGGGATTTTCTGCGGTGTGAGTTCAGGCGGCGCGGTCGCTGGCGCGATACGCGTGGCAAGAGCTAACCCCGGCGCGGTAGTGGTGGCGATCATCTGCGATCGCGGCGATCGTTACCTTTCTACCGGGGTATTCGGGGAAGAGCATTTTAGCCAGGGGGCGGGGATTTAAGATTATTGCGCAGGCACTGTTTTATCCGTCTGCGCAATTAACGCATGTAAAAAAGGCTGTGCATTCTCATCGCTCTTACCGGGCATCTTCACGATATACGGCTTACCGGTAATCGATGATGACGAAGCCACCTTATCAATAAACTGCTCGGCGGTATCAATGCGGTTGCGTGTGTTGCCGAGCTTCAACTTCAGATGCGAAACTGCTTCATCGCAGGTATGTTCATCACCGTTGCGCACAAATATCAAATCCCTTTTCTGTGCTAATCCATCCAGCATGGCGTTGATGCGGGCTTCTTCGTGGGCAGTTAACTTCGCGTAAGCGGGGAGTGTCATTAGCAGCGTAATGACCAGACAAATGATTTTCTTCACTGAATTACCATATCCTTGTTTTGTGATAGCCGATTTGACTGCCAAAATCAGGTAAAGTTTCGGTTGGGATGCGATGAGGATCATCGGCAAGGAGAAAAATTAAATGAGTAGTTTGTTGTTGTTTAACGATAAGAGCAGAGCGTTGCAGGCGGATATTGTCGCTGTGCAGTCGCAGGTGGTGTATGGCAGCGTAGGCAACAGCATTGCCGTGCCTGCTATTAAACAGAACGGCCTGAATGTCTTTGCCGTGCCGACCGTGTTGCTCAGCAATACGCCACATTATGATACGTTCTACGGTGGTGCGATTCCGGACGAATGGTTTAGCGGCTATTTACGTGCACTACAGGAGCGTGATGCGCTGCGCCAGCTGCGCGCTGTCACCACCGGTTATATGGGAACCGCGTCGCAAATCAAAATACTTGCCGAGTGGCTGACTGTATTACGCGAAAATCATCCTGACTTATTGATTATGGTTGATCCAGTGATTGGCGATATTGATAGCGGTATCTACGTCAAACCTGACCTGCCCGATGCGTATCGGCAATATTTGTTGCCACTGGCGCAGGGAATTACGCCAAATATCTTTGAGCTGGAAATCTTGACCGGTAAAAACTGCCGCGATCTCGACAGCGCCATTGCCGCAGCAAAAAGTTTGCTTTCAGACACATTAAAATGGGTGGTTATTACCAGCGCCTCCGGTAATGAAGAAAATCAGGAGATGCAGGTGGTGGTGGTCAGTGCCGACAGCGTGAATGTCATTTCCCATTCTCGGGTAAAAAACGATCTGAAAGGTACAGGCGATCTGTTTTGCGCCCAGCTTATCAGTGGATTGTTGAAAGGTAAGGAATTGACTGACGCGGTACATAGCGCAGGCTTACGCGTGCTGGAGGTGATGCGCTACACCCAGCAACATGAGAGCGATGAATTGATTTTGCCGCCGTTGGCGGAAGCATAAAAAATGGCGCCGATTGGCGCCATTTTTCACTGCGGCAAGAATTACTTCTTGATGCGAATAACCGGGGTTTCACCCACAGTCACGCTACCGGACAGTTTGATCAGTTCTTTGATTTCGTCCATGTTGGAGATAACAACCGGAGTCAGGGTAGACTTGGCTTTCTCTTCCAGCAGCGGGAGATCGAATTCAATCACAGTATCGCCAACTTTCACGCGCTGACCTTCTTCAGCAATACGCTTGAAGCCTTCGCCTTTCAGTTCAACAGTGTCGATACCGAAGTGAACGAATAACTCAACGCCGCTATCAGATTCGATGGAGAACGCGTGGTTGGTTTCAAAGATTTTACCAATGGTGCCGTCAACCGGAGCGACCATTTTGTTACCAGTTGGTTTGATAGCAATACCATCACCAACGATTTTTTCCGCAAAAACGACATCCGGCACGTCTTCGATATTGACGATCTCGCCAGAGAGCGGAGCAATGATCTCAATAGTTCCAGTATCCTTCTTGTCGTCGGAAACCAGAGATTTCAGTTTATCGAACAAACCCATGATCTTCTCCTAAGCAGTAAATTGGGCCGCATCTCGTGGATTAGCAGATTGTTTTTTCTTCAATGAACTTGTTAACCAGCGTCATTAACTCGTCCGTTGTCGGTTGAGCAAGAGCCTGCTCTGCTAACACCTTCGCATCTTCGAAGTTCGTGTTACGGATAATCTTCTTAATGCGCGGGATAGAAATGGCGCTCATAGAGAATTCGTCCAGACCCATCCCCAGCAACAGAAGTGTAGCACGTTCATCGCCAGCAAGCTCACCACACATACCTGTCCATTTGCCTTCAGCATGAGAAGCATCAATAACTTGCTTGATCAAGTTCAGCACGGACGGTGACATTGGCTGGTAAAGGTGTGAAATCATATCATTACCACGGTCAACTGCCAGAGTGTACTGCGTTAAATCATTGGTGCCGATACTAAAGAAATCAACTTCTTTGGCTAAATGACGCGCAATTGTCGCGGCAGCCGGTGTTTCCACCATTACGCCAATTTCAATTGACTCGTCAAACGCTTTACCTTCGTCGCGCAGTTCCTGTTTGTAGATTTCGATCTCTTTGCGCAGTGCACGCACTTCTTCAACAGAGATGATCATCGGGAACATGATGCGCAATTTACCGAAAGCAGAGGCACGCAGGATTGCGCGAAGCTGATCGCGCAGGATCTCTTTACGATCCATCGCGATACGGATAGCACGCCAGCCGAGGAACGGGTTCTCTTCTTTCGGGAAGTTCATATACGGCAGCTCTTTATCGCCGCCAATGTCCATGGTACGAACAATAACTGCCTGTGAGCCACACGCTTCAGCCACCGCTTTGTAAGCCGCAAACTGTTCTTCTTCGGTTGGCAGCGCGTCACGGTCCATGAACAGGAATTCGGTACGATACAGACCAACGCCTTCAGCGCCGTTACGCTCTGCACCTTCAACGTCACGAACAGTACCGATGTTAGCGCACACTTCGACCTGGTGACCGTCCAGCGTAATTGCTGGCAGATCTTTCAGTTTAGCAAGCTCTGCTTTTTCAGAAGCAACTTGCTCCTGAACGGCGCGCAGTTTATCAATAACTTCATTGGTTGGATTGACGTAAACTTGATTGTTTACGGCATCCAGAATCAGATAGTCGTCGTTTTTCACCTGAGAGGTGACGCTACCGGTACCCACGATGGCTGGCAGTTCCAGAGAACGCGCCATGATAGAGGTGTGGGAAGTCCGGCCACCCGCGTCGGTGATGAAACCCAGCACCTTCTTCAGGTTTAGCTGTGCGGTTTCAGACGGCGTCAGGTCAGCGGCAACCAGGATTACTTCATCCTGAATGGCGCTCAGGTCGATGATCTTCAGCCCAAGGATGTTGCGCAGCAGGCGCTTACCGATATCACGTACGTCAGCCGCACGCTCTTTCAGGTATTCGTCATCCAGTTCTTCCAGGGCAGAAGCCTGACCTTCGATAACTTCATGAGCAGCTGCATCAGCGGTCATGTGCTTATCTTTAATCAGGGCTATGATTTCCTGCTCCAGCTCCTCATCTTCGAGCAACATAATATGCCCTTCGAAGATGGCTTCTTTTTCTTCACCGAACGTTTCACCAGCTTTCGTTTTGATCGTTTCCAGCTGGGCAGATGCCTTGGCACGACCGCTCAGAAAACGTTCAACTTCCTGATCAACCTGGTCGGCAGAAATTTTTTTCCGGTCAATGACGATTTCGTCTTCTTTCAAAAGCAGAGCTTTACCGAAAGCGATACCCGGGGATGCTAAAATGCCTGAAATCATAACCCTACCTTACTTGTGACTGATTTTTAAAAGAACCCGGAAAATTACTCGAGTTCCGCCATCAGTTTAACCAGATGTTCAACCGCTTTTTGCTCGTCTTCGCCTTCTGCAGAGATAGTCACAACAGTGCCTTGAGTCAGGCCCAGAGTCTGCAGTTTGAACAGGCTTTTGGCGCTGGCGCTTTTGCCGTTAGAAGTCACAGTAATTTCAGAAGTGAAGCCCTTAGCTTCTTTTACAAACTGGGCAGCAGGGCGGGTGTGCAGACCGTTCGGAGCGGTAATGGTAACTTCTTGCTGGAACATTGTATTTCCCCAACTTATAGGTTTAGTGTTGTGGAACTAAAGTCTAGCCTGGCGGTTCGACTTTAGCCTGTATTGTTAGCGCCAGTTTTAACAGACGCGACGCACGAAGTGCTCTATACAGTCCATTGCTGGCGGATGTTGGCCGCTGACGTTTCGTTCATCATTAAACATTATGCCGCTAAAGGAAGACTTGAACCAAATCATAAAATCGATTCAGCTAAGGCTTTTCCTGTAACGATTAATTTCGCGCATCAAAATAATTAGTCAGGTTAAATACCAGTTCCGACAAGTTGAATCAATGCCAGGAGGGGTGAAAGTTTGAAGCAGGCCACAAAAAAGCACCTGAAAAGGTGCTTTTTTACGCATTTTTAACAAGCTGGCATTACTGTTGCAGTTCTTTCTCGGTAAAGAGATCGGCAAACAGTGCAGTGCTTAAATAACGCTCACCCGATGATGGTAGAATAACCACAATATTCTTATTGGTAAAGCTTTCATCTTCTTGTAGTTTCAACGCCGCAGCAACAGCCGCGCCGGAAGAGATCCCGGCAAGAATGCCTTCTTCTTCCATCAGGCGACGCGCAGTAGAGATGGCTTCTTCATTTGTGATGCCAATAACTTTGTCGACCAGTTTGAGATCAAGGTTAGCCGGGATAAAGCCAGCACCGATGCCCTGGATTTTATGCGGCCCGGGTTTGATTTCTTCACCTGCCAGCGCCTGGGCGATAACGGGAGAGTCGGTTGGTTCTACGGCAACAGAGATGAGGTCAGTCTTGCCTTTGGTGCCTTTAATGTAGCGGCTGACGCCGGTCAGCGTACCGCCAGTGCCGACACCAGCAATAAACACATCGACTTGACCGTCAGTATCTTCCCAGATCTCCGGGCCGGTGGTTTTTTCGTGAATTTCCGGATTCGCCGGGTTGCTGAATTGTTGCAGCAGCAAGTATTTTTCTGGATTGCTGGCAACAATTTCCTCCGCTTTTTGAATCGCACCTTTCATGCCTTTAGCACCTTCGGTCAGCACCAGGTTTGCACCTAACGCTTTGAGCAGTTTGCGGCGTTCAATACTCATGGTTTCCGGCATGGTCAGGGTGAGTTTATAACCGCGAGCGGCAGCCACATACGCCAGTGCAATCCCGGTATTGCCGCTGGTTGGCTCCACCAACTCAACGCCCGGCTTCAGTACGCCGCGCTTTTCGGCATCCCAAATCATATTGGCACCGATACGGCACTTAACGCTGAAGCTGGGGTTTCGGGATTCCACCTTCGCCAGAATACGTCCGTTACCGATGCGATTCAGGCGAACCAGCGGTGTGTGACCGATAGTCAGCGAGTTATCTTCAAAAATCTTACTCATGGCCTGTCCTTAACTGTATGAAATTGGGATACAACAGGTAGCATACCCGCTCAGAGAATATGCGGAAGTAAGGATTTAGCATATCTATATGCAGAAGGGAAATAATGGCTCGCAAGATGGAATAAGGGGCGGCATAAGCCACCCCTGTTCCACACATAATGTTTACAAAATAATCGGTAAATTGTTACCGCCATAATGCATGTTTAGCGCGGTAGCAATCGACCCACATCGCCGTAGCGCCACAAACGGCCACCGGCATGATGAACAGGTTGAGTACCGGGATCATCGTGAACAAACTGGTTAAAGCACCAAACTGCATATTAGTGATTTTGCGCGTGCGCAGGGCAGTGCGCATCTCTTTGAATGGCACTTTGTGGTTATCGAACGGATAGTCGCAGTACTGGATGGCTAACATCCAGGCACTGAACAGGAACCACAGCACCGGTGCGACGGTTTGCCCAATGCCAGGGATGAAGTAAAGGATCAGCAATACAATCGCGCGCGGCAGATACCAGGCAAACTTTTGCCATTCACGTTTCATAATCCGCGGCACATCTTTCATGATGCCGAAAATGCCGGTATCCGGTGGCGTAGCGCCAGTCAGCCTTGCTTCCAGTTGTTCAGCCAACAAACCGTTAAATGGTGCGGCAATCCAGTTGGCGATGGTGGAGAAAAAATAGCCAAAAACCAGTAGCACGGAGATAACCGCTACAGGCCACAGCAAATAGCTCAACCATTGCAGCCAGTCAGGTACGTGACTCATTAACGACGGAATCCAAACATCCAGCTGGCTAAAGAGCCACCAGAACGCGCCTCCCATCAACAAGATATTGATCAACAGCGGTAAGATGACAAAACGGCGAATCCCAGGTTGCGAGACGAGCTTCCAGCCTTGCGCAAAATAGTAAAAACCGCTGCGTGAGGCAGATGTGAATGTTGAAACCATAATCAGGATATGCTCCTTTTGACCAATCCCAGGAAAGTTCTGCGTATTTTACCGGGTATTTGCGCAATGGACAGTTAGGATATGTTCGAAAAACCAGCAAAAAGCACGATTTCATCTATCTTTGTGCTGTGAAAGTTAATAGTGCACTTGCACTTGAGGTAATCGACAAATACTCTTAGTGAGTAAATGTTTGCCGTGGTGGCAAGGTGTTAGAACAACAGAGAATATAATGATGCAGGATTTGCGTCTGATATTAATCATTGTTGGCGCGATCGCCATAATCGCTTTACTGGTACATGGTTTCTGGACCAGCCGTAAAGAACGATCTTCTATGTTTCGCGATCGGCCACTAAAACGAATGAAGTCAAAACGTGACGACGATTCTTATGACGAGGATGTCGAAGATGATGAGGGCGTTGGTGAGGTTCGTGTTCACCGCGTAAATCATGCCCCGGCTAACGCCCAGGAGCATGAGGCTGCTCGTCCGTCGCCGCAACACCAGTACCAACCGCCTTATGCGTCTGCGCAACCGCGTCAACCGGTTCAGCAGCCGCCTGAAGCGCAGGTACCGCCGCAACATGCTCCGCATTCAGCGCAGCCTGTTCAGCAACCGCAGCCAGTGCAACAACCGCAGCCAGTACAGCAGCCGGCTTACCCGCCGCAGCCTGAACAGCCGGTTGCTTCGCAGGTGCCTCCAGCTCCGCAGCCTACTTTCCAGACCGCGGAACCTGTAGCGGCACCGCAGCCTGAACCTGTAGCTGAACCAGCGCCTGTGATGGATAAGCCGAAGCGCAAAGAAGCGGTGATCATCATGAACGTCGCTGCGCATCACGGTAGCGAGCTGAACGGCGAACTGCTTCTTAATAGCATTCAACAGGCGGGCTTTATCTTTGGCGATATGAATATTTATCATCGCCATCTTAGCCCGGATGGCAGCGGCCCGGCGTTATTCAGCCTGGCGAATATGGTGAAACCGGGAACCTTTGATCCTGAAATGAAGGATTTCACAACTCCGGGTGTCACTATCTTCATGCAGGTGCCGTCTTACGGTGATGAACTGCAAAACTTCAAGCTGATGCTGCAATCCGCGCAGCATATTGCCGATGAAGTAGGCGGCGTAGTGCTTGACGATCAGCGCCGTATGATGACTCCGCAGAAACTGCGCGAGTATCAGGACATCATCCGCGAAGTCAAAGACGCCAACGCCTGATACACTTAGGGCAAATTAACTTCTTTTCGAACCCCCGCTTGTCGGGGGTTTTTAGCATTGATGGTGCGATATGGAATCAATCGAACAACAACTGACAGAACTGCGAACGACGCTTCGCCACCATGAATATCTTTATCATGTGATGGATGCGCCGGAAATTCCCGACGCTGAATACGACAGGCTGATGCGCGAGTTGCGTGAGCTGGAAGCCAAGCATCCAGAGCTGATTACCCCTGATTCACCTACCCAACGTGTAGGTGCTGCGCCGCTGGCAGCCTTTAGCCAGATCCGTCATGAAGTGCCAATGCTGTCGCTGGATAACGTATTTGATGAAGAGAGTTTTCTCGCTTTCAACAAACGCGTACAGGATCGTCTGAAAAGCAACGAAAAAGTGACCTGGTGCTGCGAGTTAAAGCTCGATGGGCTTGCCGTCAGCATTCTGTATGAGAATGGTGTATTGGTAAGCGCTGCGACCCGTGGCGATGGCACCACCGGGGAAGACATCACGTCTAACGTGCGTACCATTCGCGCCATTCCGCTGAAACTGCATGGTGAGAATATTCCAGCACGTCTGGAAGTGCGTGGTGAAGTGTTCCTGCCGCAGGCGGGCTTTGAGAAGATTAACGAAGAGGCGCGACGCACGGGCGGAAAAGTGTTTGCTAACCCACGTAATGCGGCGGCAGGTTCTCTGCGCCAGCTTGATCCGCGTATCACTGCGAAGCGACCGCTTACTTTCTTCTGCTATGGCGTTGGCGTACTGGAAGGTGGCGAATTGCCGGACACTCATCTGGGCCGCTTAATGCAGTTTAAAGCATGGGGATTACCAGTCAGCGATCGGGTAACGCTTTGCGAATCAGCAGAAGATGTGTTGGCGTTTTACCACAAAGTGGAAGAAGACCGCCCGACGCTGGGCTTTGATATTGACGGTGTAGTCATTAAGGTCAACTCGCTGGCGCAGCAGGAGCAACTTGGCTTTGTTTCCCGCGCCCCGCGCTGGGCTGTTGCGTTTAAATTCCCTGCGCAGGAACAAATGACTTTTGTGCGTGATGTAGAGTTTCAGGTTGGGCGTACAGGTGCGATTACGCCCGTTGCGCGTCTGGAACCTGTCCATGTTGCAGGCGTGCTGGTGAGCAACGCCACACTGCATAACGCCGACGAAATTGAACGTCTCGGTTTACGCATTGGCGATAAAGTGGTGATTCGCCGCGCAGGTGACGTGATCCCACAAGTGGTTAACGTTGTGCTTTCTGAACGACCGGAAGATACCCGTGAGGTTGTATTCCCGACGCATTGTCCGGTATGTGGTTCTGACGTGGAACGTGTAGAAGGCGAAGCCGTGGCTCGCTGTACTGGTGGCCTGATTTGCGGTGCTCAACGTAAAGAATCGCTGAAACACTTTGTTTCCCGTCGTGCGATGGACGTTGATGGCATGGGTGACAAAATTATCGACCAACTAGTTGAAAAAGAATACGTCCACACTCCGGCGGACCTGTTCAAACTCACCGCAGGCAAACTTACCGGGCTGGAGCGAATGGGGCCGAAATCGGCACAAAATGTGGTTAACGCGCTAGAAAAAGCGAAAGAAACCACCTTTGCCCGCTTCCTCTATGCCCTTGGCATCCGTGAAGTCGGTGAGGCTACCGCAGCCGGTCTGGCGGCATATTTTGGCACGCTGGAAGCGCTGGAATCAGCCTCGATTGAAGAGCTGCAAAAAGTGCCAGACGTCGGGATCGTGGTGGCATCTCATGTTCACAACTTCTTTGCCGAAGAAAGCAACCGCAATGTCATCAGCGAGCTGTTGGCGGAAGGCGTTTACTGGCCTGCGCCGGTGGTGATTAACGCGGAAGAGATCGACAGCCCGTTTGCCGGTAAAACTGTGGTGCTCACCGGTAGCTTAAGTCAGATGTCGCGTGATGACGCTAAAGCTCGACTGATCGAGCTGGGCGCGAAAGTGGCGGGCAGCGTGTCGAAGAAAACCGATCTGGTGATTGCCGGAGAAGCTGCAGGCTCTAAACTGGCGAAAGCGCAGGAACTGGGTATTGAAGTCATCGACGAAGCGGAAATGCTGCGTTTGCTGGGGAGCTGAGGTGGAGAAAGAGCAGCTGATTGAAATTGCCAATACGGTGATGCCGTTTGGCAAGTACAAAGGGCGTCGCTTAATTGACCTGCCGGAAGAGTATCTGCTGTGGTTTGCCCGCAAAGATGAGTTTCCGGCAGGCAAACTTGGTGAGTTAATGCAAATCACGTTGCTGATTAAAACCGAGGGGCTGACACAACTGGTCCAGCCCCTGAAACGTCCGCTTTAAACTTTTCCGGCGCTGCTTTCCTGCTGCGCCTGCAGTTGCTCGGTCTGGCGCTTATAACGACGCGCCAGTACCGCGCAAACCATCAGTTGGATCTGATGGAAAATCATCAACGGCAGTACCATCATACCGATCACCGATGTGGGGAACAGAATGTTCGCCATCGGAATACCATTCGCCAGACTCTTTTTCGAGCCACAGAAGACGATAGTGATTTCATCCGCCTTATTGAAACCCAGTCGACGCGCCATAAAGACGTTAATCACAATCACAATAGCCAGCAATACGCAGCTAACTACCACAATAAACAGCAGCGAACCCCAACCGACTTTGTGCCAGATGCCGTTAACGACGGCTTCGCTGAATGCCGTATAAACGACCAAAAGAATGGATGTCTGGTCGGTTTTTGCTATCCACTTTTTATTGCGTGCTACCCAGTTACCAATCCACGGGCGAGAAAGATGTCCCAGCACGAACGGCAGCAGTAGTTGCAACATAATCTTACCGACCTGTTCCAGACTGCCTTCTGCACCGTGGATATTCATTACCAGACCGACCAGCAACGGCGAAAGGAAAATCCCCAGCAGGCTGGATGCCGACGCAGAACAAACCGCCGCCGCGACATTACCGCCCGCCATTGAAGTAAAGGCGATTGCAGACTGCACGGTAGCCGGGAGAATGCACAAATAGAGAAAACCGGAATAGAGCATCGGATCGACATTTACCGGTTTCCACCAGGCAAACAGTACGCCCAGAATCGGAAACAGTACGAAGGTGCTGCACATTACCCACAAATGCAATCGCCAGTGACTACCGCCAGCAATTATCGCCTCACGCGACAGCTTCGCACCGTGCATAAAGAACAACAGGGCAATAGCTGCCGTGGTCAGATTTTCAAAGAAGGGGACAAAACCGCCTCTGGCCGGAAAGAAAGAAGCCAGCAATACCACCGTGATCAGGGTTAAAGTGAAAGGATCGAGGATACGAAAAAGTTTCATAAAGACTCCAGATGACCGATGCTTTCATTGTGCGTTGTTCTGATTGATAAATAAAACTGAATTGCTTATCAATTTGTGCGTGGTAATGGGAAGTCAGGGGGGAGCTTCGCCTGGTTGGCAAATAGGGGCCGTTAACTGAGGGAACTATGTGACAGCCGAAAAAATCACAGAAGGTTATTACTACTGATGTACATAGCAGTTTTAGCATGATCAGCGCTGGTTTTAGAACGGGTATTTTATTGAATAAAGAATGTCACCCGGAGAGAGCGTTTCACTCACTTTATTATTAACGGTGCGGTAAAACTATGAGGGCAGACTCAGGTTTAATAACAGGAACTGCCTTTTAATTGTATATTTCACGCGAACAATAAATATCATGAATGTGATTGATTCATATATTTTTGATGTGATTGTTTAGTGTTGCTGTTACTGGGTTAGTGGTTTATCTAAAAACTCATGATCGTTACGCAATAATAGGGTGGCTTTCTTAATGTTTTCAGAATCGATATCAAATCGCAATTGATCATCACAATAAAAAATATTGGTAAATTTGATGTGTTTCAGGATATTTAAAGGGGAGGCTCAAATCGAAGGGGACGACGGTGAATCTAAAACTACAGTTAAAAGTTCTTTCATTTCTGCAATTCTTTTTGTGGGGAAGTTGGCTAAACACATTGGGTTCTTATATGTTTATTACGCTGCGCTTCAAAGGAGAAGATATTGGTGCAGTCTACAGTACATTGGGTATTGCAGCGGTGATAACGTCAACACTATTTGGCATTGTGGCAGATAAATGGATTAGCGCTAAATGGATTTATGCCGCTTGTCACTTTTTTGGCGCGGTAACATTATTTATCGCGGCATCTGTTACAACACCTTCGGCAATGTTCATTGTCATTTTACTTAACTCTCTCGTTTATATGCCAACGCTTGGCTTGAGTAATACGATTTCCTATTACCGTATACAAAATGCGGGTATGGATATTGTGACTGAGTTTCCACCAATACGCATCTGGGGAACGATCGGATTTATTGTTGCGATGTGGGCAGTAAGTCTGGCTGGTTTTGAATTAAGTCATATGCAATTGTATATCGGAGCGGCGGCTTCATTAGGGTTAAGTCTGTTTACGTTGACATTACCCGTTGTACCGGTGGCTAAATCTAACCAGGCCCAAGGAATAATAGACGTTCTCGGGCTGCGTGCATTTGCACTGTTCAAAAATAGCAAAATGGCTATTTTCTTTATCTTTGCCATGCTGCTTGGGGCAGAATTACAGATTACCGGAATGTTTGGAAATACTTTTCTCCACAGCTTCGAGAGTGTTCCAGAGTTTGCCAATAGTTTTGTTGTCACCCATGCTTCTATTTTGTTATCGATTTCTCAGATATCCGAAGTTTGTTTCATTCTTGCTATTCCCTTTTTTCTGAAAAAATATGGTATTAAAAATGTCATGCTGATGAGCATGATTGCCTGGATGCTGCGCTTTGGTTTATTCGCTTATGGCGATCCTTCATTCGGCGGTACTATTCTGTTAATTCTTTCGATGATTGTTTATGGCTGTGCCTTTGACTTTTTCAATATATCTGGCTCGGTATTTGTTGAACAAGAAGTTGATCCCTCGATTCGTAATAGTGCTCAGGGCGTATTCCTGATGATGGCCAATGGTTTTGGTTGTATTCTGGGCGGTTTTATTAGTGGCAAAGTCGTCGATTATTTAACAACGGATGGTAACCCGCAATGGGCAACCATTTGGCTGGTATTTGCTGGGTATTCACTGGTTCTTGCTCTCGCATTTATGGTGTTGTTTAAATATAAACACAACGGTGCCACGACGACGTCCAGTCATTACGCCTGATACGGTATTTATCAAAATTAATAATGTTTTACAGGATTCGTAAAGGAGGATGTTATGGCAAATCAATTGTATAACCAATGTCGGGTCTATTGTGCACCCTGGCGATTAGATGCTTTAAATTTAAATGACATCATCGATCAATGGATTGACGATGGTCTGTTACCGCCCCTGATCCATACTTTTCTTCCTTATCGTGATGATGCCGGTGCCTCCAGTGAAGAGGAGATTTTTGTTAACGATGTCGCGAATATGGACAACAGCGTTGGGGTTATCGGTTATTTCGATGGCGGAACCTATGATTCCGGTTGTGCGTGGGAAGTGGGCTATGCATGGGCTTCAGGAATGCCGGTACATCTGGTTACGACCGACTTTCTCTTATGGGCGGCAGGTAACTCTTCAGAGTTTTACCCTATAAGTAAGCTGATAAATTATGTAGCAAAAGTTGTATCAGTGTCAGATTCTGATGCCAGTATCAGCAACTATCGTGAACAAACATCAGACATCATCAATCGTGCATTGCAAATATTTCAGCAAAATTTAATTGCCGACTTCGGCACGACGATTACTCCAGCTATACCCGTTACTCCACTGCCCATTGAGTATGATTATTATCTTGATCCTAACTTTATGTATACAGAACCATCTCGGGGCTTACTGGAGAATATCAAAGACGCGATCGTTAGTGTGGGTAAAACATTTATCGTTGGTGACAACATGAATGATATTGCGACTGATATTGATAATTTAAGAAAATCCAGACAAGCCATTTTTTATTCTGATACCTTTGAGCCGAATGTTGACACCGGTATTATGAATGGCATTGCCTATGCATTAGGGCAGCAATCGATTATTTATTGTAGTAAGCAACAAAAATATCAGTCTGCACTGACGACCGATTATCTAAATTTAATGATAACCTGGTCATCAACGGTGGCACATTCATTTGCAGAGCTTGAAGCATTGATTGACAACAAAGAAATGTAATAGTTTATTCTTCTTGATTATCAGGTGAGTGATTGCCTGATAATCAACTTTTTAAATTAACTACCAAAATAAATTATACCGTCGTTATATCTCTCTGCCGGGGGACGGTATGATCGATTTAAAAAATATATTGAATATCTCTGGTAAATGTATTGGTCAGTCACGACTTTTTCTCGTTATAAGAAGAAGTGACACATATTTAACGAATAATGTTTATTACAAGGACTTTCCATGACCCAATCTCATTTTTCACAAAACCCGTGGTATTGCGCAGATATCATTCGTCGCCACAAACCAAACTTTACCCCACGTGTTGCGTTTATTCTTGGTTCGGGGCTGGGTGCGTTGGCTGAACAGATTGAAGGCGCGGTCGCTATTTCTTATAGCGATTTGCCGGGATTTCCGGTGAGCACCGTACATGGTCACGCAGGAGAGTTGGTCCTCGGCATGCTCTCTGGTGTGCCTGTAGCTTGCATGAAAGATCGTGGCCATTTTTATGAGGGCCGCGGAATGACAGTCATGACTGATGCGATTCGCACGTTCAAGTTGCTGGGCTGTGAGTTGTTGTTCTGCACTAATGCTGCAGGCTCGCTTCGCCCGGAAGTGAGGGCGGGCAGTTTGGTTGCGCTGAAAGATCACATCAACACGATGCCAGGCACACCGATGACAGGTCTTAATGATGATCGCTTCGGCGAGCGTTTTTTCTCATTAGCGAACGCTTATGATGCTGATTATCGGGCCGTTTTGCAGTCCGTCGCGCAGGAAGAAGGTTTTCCGCTCACAGAGGGCGTTTTTGTTTCTTATCCAGGGCCTAACTTCGAAACGGCGGCAGAAATTCGAATGATGCAGATGATTGGCGGTGACGTTGTGGGTATGTCCGTAGTGCCTGAAGTGATTACCGCACGTCATAGCGAAATGAAAGTCGTTGCTGTGTCTGCAATAACTAATATGGCGGAAGGTTTAAGCGATGTGAAATTGTCACATGCCCAAACGCTGGCTGCAGCGGAATTATCCCGGCAAAACTTTATCAATCTGATTTGCGGATTCTTACGCAAAATCGCCTGAAAGCAATAAAAAATGGCCTCGCGGATGGGGCCATCTCACTGCGATAAGGAAACCAAAAATGAATATCGCAACGCGTTTAAAGATTATGTCTTTTCTGCAATATTTTATCTGGGGGAGTTGGTTAGTTACTCTCGGCTCTTACATGATAAACACCTTACATTTTACCGGGGCTGATGTTGGTATGGCATACAGCTCTAAAGGCATTGCGGCTATTATTATGCCAGCCATTATGGGTATTATTGCAGATAAATGGTTACGAGCTGAACGTACCTATATGCTGTGCCACTTTATTTGCGCCGGGGTACTTTTTTATGCTGCCTCCGTGACTGAACCGAATATGATGTTCTGGATAATGTTGCTTAACGCAATGGCGTTCATGCCCACTATTGCATTATCCAATAGTGTTTCTTATTCGTGTCTGGCCCTGGCCGGATTAGATCCGGTAACCTGTTTTCCGCCAATCCGTGTTTATGGCACTGTGGGATTTATTGTCGCCATGTGGCTGGTGAGTTTATTGCATCTGGAGTTAAGTAGTTTGCAGCTGTATATTGCTTCTGGCGCTTCTTTAGTGTTAGCGATCTATGCATTAACGCTACCGAAAATTCCAGTGGCGGAGCATAAAATTAGCACTACGCTTTCCAGTAAATTAGGTCTGGATGCGTTTGTGTTATTTAAAAATCCGCGTATGGCGATTTTCTTTTTATTTGCCATGTTATTAGGTGCGGTACTACAAATTACTAACGTTTTTGGTAACCCGTTCCTGCATGATTTTGCCCGTAACCCTGAATTTGCTGATAGCTTCGTGGTGAAATATCCTTCCATCCTGCTCTCTGTTTCGCAAATGGCGGAAGTCGGCTTCATTCTTACTATTCCCTTCTTCCTGAAGCGTTTTGGCATAAAAACCGTCATGTTGATGAGTATGGTCGCGTGGACATTACGCTTTGGCTTCTTTGCCTTTGGCGACCCATCGCCAGGTGGCTTTGTATTATTGTTGTTATCGATGATTGTGTATGGCTGTGCGTTCGACTTTTTTAATATCTCAGGTTCAGTGTTTGTCGAACAGGAAGTGGATTCCAGTATTCGCGCCAGCGCTCAGGGCTTATTTATGACGATGGTCAACGGCGTTGGGGCGTGGATCGGCTCTCTTCTGAGTGGTATGGCGGTTGACTATTTCACGGTTGATGGTGTGAAAGACTGGCAAACTATCTGGTTGGTATTTGCTGCGTATGCGCTGGCCCTGGCAGTGATCTTTGCCCTGTTTTTCCGTTATAAGCATGAACCTGAAAAAATGGCACAAAAATCATTAGCTCACTGATGTAAACGGGGTTGACCTTTATTGCAATGTGCTAGATTTGGAGCCTTACCAAACTTATGGAGCGCAATAATCATGGAAAGTACGCATCGTATTGATCTCAAGTTATTGCGCTATTTTCTTGCGGTTGCAGAAGAACTTCACTTTGGGCGGGCGGCTGCGCGGCTCAATATGTCGCAGCCGCCATTAAGTATTCATATTAAAGATCTGGAACAACAACTGGGCACGTTGCTGTTCGTTCGTCATTCGCGCAGTGTGGCGCTCACTCATGCGGGAAAAATTTTACTGGAAGAATCACGACGGTTACTGGCGAATGCCAGTCAGGCGATGGCACGGGTTGAGCAGATTGGTCGCGGTGAGGCAGGGCGGATTGAGTTGGGCGTGGTGGGAACAGCAATGTGGGGGCGAATGCGTCCGGCGATGCGGTGCTTTCTGAAAGAATGCCCCAATGTTCATGTCTCATTTCGTGAAAAATCACCAGGCATGCAAATGGCGTTGCTGGAGCGGCGGGAACTGGATGCGGGTATCTGGCGGATGGCGATTGAACCAACCACGGGGTTTACCAGCTTACGCTTACATGAATCCTCTTTTCTGGTTGCTATTCCGCAAGACCATCATCTGGCATCGCGAGATGCCATCCCGCTAACCGCATTACGCAATGAATACTTTGTAACGCTGCCTTCCGTCCATTCTGACTGGGCGTTTTTACAGCGCGTTTGTCAGCAGGCAGGTTTTTCACCGATGATCGTCCGGGAGGCCGTAGAGCCGCAAACTGTGCTGGCGATGATCAGTATGGGATTGGGCGTGACATTAATGGCAGATAGCTATGCCCAGATGAGTTGGCCCGGTGTGGTATTTCGTCCACTGGAAGAACGTATTCCGGCAGATCTGTATATTGTCTATGAACAGCAACACGCGACGCCTGCGCTGGAGAGGTTGGTTAATGCTTTGATCGCGTGAAGGAATATCGCAGATAGCAAAAAGGCGCCTTTAGGGCGCCTTTTTACATTGGTGGGTCGTGCAGGATGACTCGCTTCGCTCGCCCTTCGGGCCGTCGCCGCAAGCGGCTCCGTTGTTTCGCTGCGCTCAACTCGAACCTGCTGCAGGTTCGAATCTTTGAGTATTGCAGATAGCAAAAAAGCGCCTTTAGGGCGCTTTTTTACATTGGTGGGTCGTGCAGGATTCGAACCTGCGACCAATTGATTAAAAGTCAACTGCTCTACCAACTGAGCTAACGACCCGAAGTGGTGGGTGATGACGGGATCGAACCGCCGACCCCCTCCTTGTAAGGGAGGTGCTCTCCCAGCTGAGCTAATCACCCACTTCGGTACTTCACATTGTTACAAGAAATTTAGCTGGCGAGAAAGTGGTGGGTGATGACGGGATCGAACCGCCGACCCCCTCCTTGTAAGGGAGGTGCTCTCCCAGCTGAGCTAATCACCCACTTCTCAATTTCTTGCTACACGGCGGAGACTACATAAAGTAGTTGGTGGGTGATGACGGGATCGAACCGCCGACCCCCTCCTTGTAAGGGAGGTGCTCTCCCAGCTGAGCTAATCACCCCCGCTGTGTGGAGTCGCATTATAGGGAGAGTTGGAAATGAGTCAACGCATTTTCTAAAGAAATTGTTTGTTCGTCGTAAATTTAAGCAAGGTGATCGCAAAACAGACCGCGTTGCGCAATTTGTCAACGAAAACAATAATGCGTAAGGTAGCAACCCGAACTACATTGAGGAATCAGGCGGGAGTGATAGAATATCGCCCACTCAATTTTTCCAGGATTTGCCGGTTGTCGGCATCTTTCTAAACGTAAGGCCATTTCATGAAAATCAAAACTCGCTTCGCGCCAAGCCCAACAGGCTATCTGCACGTTGGCGGCGCGCGTACTGCTCTTTACTCCTGGCTTTTTGCACGTAACCACGGCGGTGAGTTCGTGCTGCGTATTGAAGACACCGATCTTGAGCGTTCCACGCCGGAAGCTATCGAAGCCATTATGGATGGCATGAACTGGCTGAGTCTGGAGTGGGATGAAGGCCCGTATTTCCAGACCAAACGTTTCGATCGCTATAACGCGGTTATCGATCAGATGCTGGAAGAGGGTACTGCCTATAAATGCTACTGCTCTAAAGAGCGCCTCGAAGCGCTGCGTGAAGAGCAGATGGCAAAAGGCGAGAAGCCGCGTTATGACGGCCGTTGCCGCCACAGCCATGAGCATCACGCTGATGATGAACCGTGCGTTGTACGTTTTGCTAACCCACAGGAAGGTTCCGTTGTTTTTGACGATCAGATCCGTGGTCCGATCGAGTTCAGCAACCAGGAGCTGGATGATCTGATTATCCGCCGTACCGATGGTTCTCCGACCTATAACTTCTGTGTGGTTGTCGACGACTGGGATATGGAAATTACTCACGTCATCCGTGGTGAGGACCATATCAACAACACGCCGCGCCAGATCAACATTCTTAAGGCCCTGAAAGCGCCAGTGCCGGTTTACGCGCACGTTTCTATGATCAACGGTGATGACGGTAAAAAATTGTCCAAACGTCACGGTGCAGTCAGCGTAATGCAGTACCGCGACGACGGCTATCTGCCAGAAGCACTGCTGAACTATCTGGTGCGTCTGGGCTGGTCCCACGGCGATCAGGAAATCTTCACTCGTGAAGAGATGATCAAATACTTCACCCTGAATGCCGTCAGCAAATCTGCCAGTGCGTTCAACACTGATAAACTGCTGTGGTTGAACCATCACTATATTAACGCGCTGCCGCCGGAGTATGTGGCTACTCACTTACAGTGGCACATCGAGCAGGAAAATATTGATACCCGTAACGGCCCGCAGCTTGCTGAGCTGGTGAAACTGCTGGGCGAACGCTGCAAAACGCTCAAAGAGATGGCGCAAAGCTGCCGCTATTTCTACGAAGATTTTGCTGAGTTTGATGCCGAAGCTGCGAAAAAACATCTGCGTCCGGTAGCGCGTCAGCCGCTGGAAGTAGTGCGCGATAAACTGTCTGCTATCACTGACTGGACGGCGGAAAATGTTCACCACGCGATTCAGGCAACGGCGGATGAACTGGAAGTGGGCATGGGTAAAGTTGGGATGCCGCTGCGTGTCGCCGTTACCGGTGCAGGGCAGTCCCCGGCACTGGATGTTACCGTTCACGCGATCGGTAAGACACGTAGCATTGAGCGTATCAACAAAGCGCTGGCCTTTATTGCTGAACGCGAAAATCAGCAGTAATTAGCGTGTAAAAAGATAAACGGCAGGAGATAATATCCTGCCGTTTTTTATTTATGCTGATTCGTCAATATCGAGACGGGCGAGGAAATTGCGAATTCCTTCACGTGACAAAAATTGCGCGACTTTTTCCTGCTCAATGTCTGTCATATTATCTATCGCGTTGATGATTTGTCGATACGCCGGGGCGCGTGCTCCAGGAGCGTATTCAGCAATTCTCTCTTCAGCTTCCATCAACATTGGTGTGTTATGGAACGCAGGCGTGTTCTGAATAAACTCGCAAACCTGCGAATCGACCAGAATAAGTCTGGCACGACCTCCTTTCACGCCGGGAAATTTTTCCGTTCTCCAGCCTTTTTCTCTGATCCAACGGTTAACAGTTTGTTTAGCCACACCCAGGCATTCCGCCAGCTCTTCGGTGGTCATTTTATTACGTAATCTTTTCATATTATTTGCTGTCGCGAATCCCTAAGCGTTGTAATAATCCGATAATCCCTTCCCGCAGAAGCAAGGATGTAAACTGTTTTTGTTCAAGAGGCGTCATCTCTTTCGCCAGCGTCACCAGCAGCACTTCAAGCGGCGTATCGGCAGACAGTTCAGGAGCTTCTCTTTGATCGTCCGGACGTTCTGCATTACGAATATATTCACGAACTTGTTTATTGACGTGAATCAGTCGGGCCTTGCCACCCTGGACACCTGGTTTTGGTGATGTCGTCCAGCCTTGCTTGCGTACCCATTTATTAATGGTCTGGCGGCTATAACCGGTCAGCCTGGCAAGTTCATCTGGCGTCATCCTCTCCTTGAACATAACAATTCCCTGAATGATTGCGGGTCTATTAGTGGTTCATTTTATAACACCACTTTACAAGAAACCGTGACAGGAATAACTACTGAATACGAGCGACTATCCAAAATAGTTCATTTGCCTGATTTTTCAGCGATTGAAACTACGCCTTGCAATTTGCCGTTGACACATTCGGGCGGAATTCATATGATGCCGCCCGTCAACTCGACAAGCTTTACGTGATGGGGCTATAGCTCAGCTGGGAGAGCGCCTGCTTTGCACGCAGGAGGTCTGCGGTTCGATCCCGCATAGCTCCACCAAATTTTGCACCCAGCAAATTTGGTACGTAAACGACTCGTGGGGCTATAGCTCAGCTGGGAGAGCGCTTGCATGGCATGCAAGAGGTCAGCGGTTCGATCCCGCTTAGCTCCACCAAATTTCAAACCCTCGCTGCGAAGCGGGGGTTTTTTGTCTCTGCTTTTTGCCGCTTTTGTAATACAGTCTACCTCCCAGGTTAGTGTTGCCTGTTGGAAACATCATTGGATGAAATATCGGCAACAGGTCGGTCCCTGTTTGCTTCGCGATGCGAATAAACTTATTATTTGTGTGCCTTAAAACCCCGATCAGTGAGAGTAGTGTACTCATGTTTGTGGAGCATAACCTGATAAAAAATATCAAGATATTTGCACTAGCGTTTACGCTCACCGTGGTACTTATTCAGCTATCCCGTTTTATCTCGCCACTTGCTGTTATCCATTCCAGCTATATTTTCCTGGCGTGGATGCCGCTGTGCGTAATGCTATCAATATTCTTTATCTTCGGCTGGCGCGGTGTCGTTCCCGTTTTATGTGGAATGTTTTGCACCAATCTGTGGAATTTTCATCTCTCATTTTTGCAAACCGCCGTCATGCTTGGCAGCCAGACGTTTGCTGTGCTGTGTGCCTGCGCAATATTACGCTGCCAGTTGGGAACGCGTTGGCGCTATGGATTAACCACCCGAAACGTATGGAAACGTCTCTTCTGGCTTGGTTTGGTGACGCCGTTCGGCATCAAAGGCAGCATGTATCTGGTGGGCAGGTTCTTTGATTTCCCACTAAAGATATCGACCTTTTTCGGCGATGCCGACGCGATTTTCACGGTCGTTGATTTACTAAGCCTTTTCACCGCCGTGTTGATTTACAACATGCTCTTTTACTATCTCACTCGCATGATTGTAAGTCCTCACTTTGCGCAGATATTGTGGCGCAGAGATATCGCACCGTCACTGAGTAAAGAAAAACGCACATTTACCTTAAGTTGGCTGGCGGCTCTTAGCGTTCTGCTACTTTTGATGTGCACGCCTTATGAAAACGACTTTATCGCCGGTTATCTGGTACCTGTTTTCTTTATCATCTTTACCCTTGGTGTCGGTAAACTTCGTTATCCGTTTTTAAATCTTACCTGGGCTGTATCGACGCTTTTCCTCCTGAATTACAACCAGAATTTTTTACAAGGGGTGGAAACAGAATATTCGCTAGCATTTATTCTCGCGGTGCTGATTTCCTTTAGCGTTTGCCTGCTTTACATGGTACGCATTTATTATCGTAGCGAATGGCTTAACCGTCGCTGGCATTTGCAGGCACTGACCGATCCGTTAACGCTATTACCCAACTTTCGTGCACTGGAGCAATCGCAGGAGCAAGAGGCTGGTAAGAGTTTTTGCTGTCTGCGCATTGATAATCTTGAGTTTATGAGTCGCCATTACGGGTTAGTAATGCGCGTTCATTGTATCCGCTCAATTTACCGTACATTGCTGCCATTGATGCAGGAAAACGAAAAGTTGTATCAATTGCCGGGGAGCGAATTGCTGTTGGTACTGACCGGGCCGGAAACGGAAGGGCGGCTACAGCATATGGTTAACGTTCTCAACAGTCGGCAAATCCACTGGAACAACACCGGGCTGGATATGGGCTATGGTGCTGCCTGGGGACGTTTTGACGGTAATCAGGATACCCTGCAGCCAATGCTGGGGCAGTTAAGCTGGCTGGCAGAACAATCCTGCGTTCATCATCACGTGCTGGCGTTGGATAATCGAGAAGAGATTGCATCCGGGCAGACAACCAAACAGGTGTTGTTACTCAATACAATCCGTAAGGCGTTAGATAAGGGTGATTTGCTGCTCTATGCCCAGCCAATTCGCAACAAGGATGGAGAAGGTTACGATGAAATCCTTGCGCGTCTGAAATACGACGGCGGCATAATGACGCCTGATAAATTTTTGCCGCTTATTGCCCAATTTAACCTTAGCGCGCGATTCGATTTACAGGTGCTGGAATCCCTGCTGAAGTGGCTGGCAACCCACCCTTGCGACAAGAAAGGCCCGCGCTTTTCAGTCAATTTAATGCCGCTCACTCTGCTGCAAAAGAATATCGCCGGGCGAATTATTCGTCTGTTTAAACGTTACCGTGTCTCCCCGGAGGCTGTGATTATTGAGATCACTGAGGAGCAGGCGTTTTCTAACGCAGAAAGCAGTATGTACAATATCGAACAACTGCATAAGTTTGGCTTCCGTATTGCGATTGATGACTTTGGCACAGGCTATGCCAACTACGAACGGTTAAAACGTTTGCAGGCTGATATCATCAAGATTGATGGCGTCTTCGTTAAGGATATCGTCACTAATACACTGGATGCGATGATAGTGAGATCAATTACCGATCTGGCGAAAGCGAAGTCATTGAGTGTGGTCGCGGAGTTTGTCGAGACGCAACAGCAGCAGGCGCTATTGCATAAGCTCGGGGTGCAATATCTGCAAGGGTATTTAATTGGTCGCCCGCAACCATTAGTTGATTAACAGGCGTAAAAAAGCCGGGGAATTATCCCCGGCATTTGAGGTTGATGACAAACGGACAATTGCCTGATGCGCTGCGCTTATCGGGCCTGCATGGAAACACAATCTATTGAATTTACGTTGTTTTGTCAGCTTGGTAGGGCATTTACGCCGCATCCGGCATAAACAAAGCGCACGTTGTCAACAAACTGAAGCCGGGGAATTATCCCCGGCTTTTTTAATGGATTCGCTTACAGTACCAGTGCTGCGATTGACGCAGACAGCACACTCACCAGCGTAGAGCCGTAAACCAGTTTCAGACCGAAGCGAGAAACCACGTTACCTTGCTCTTCGTTCAGGCCTTTAACGGCACCCGCGATAATCCCGATAGAAGAGAAGTTAGCGAAGGATACCAGGAACACAGAGAGGATACCTTCAGCACGCGGAGAGAGCGTGGAAGCAATTTTCTGCAGATCCATCATTGCAACGAACTCGTTGGAAACCAGTTTGGTTGCCATGATGCTGCCTACTTGCAGTGCTTCACTGGAAGGAACACCCATCACCCATGCAATTGGATAGAAGATGTAGCCCAGAATACCCTGGAAGGAGATGCTGTAGCCAAACCAGCCAGTCACGGTAGCAAACAGAGCGTTCAGTGCAGCGATCAGGGCGATAAAGCCGATCAGCATTGCGGCAACGATAATGGCTACTTTGAAGCCTGCCAGAATGTATTCACCCAGCATTTCGAAGAAGCTCTGGCCTTCGTGCAGGTCGGACATCTGAATGTTTTCTTCGCTGGCATCAACACGGTAAGGGTTGATCAGCGACAGCACGATAAAGGTGCTGAACATGTTCAGTACCAGCGCAGCAACGACGTATTTCGGTTCCAGCATGGTCATGTATGCACCAACGATGGACATAGAAACGGTGGACATCGCCGTGGCTGCCATGGTGTACATACGATTACGGGAGATTTTGCCGAGGATATCTTTATAGGCGATAAAGTTCTCGGACTGACCCAGAATCAGGGAGCTGACGGCGTTAAAGGATTCCAGTTTGCCCATGCCGTTGACTTTGGAGAGCAGGAAACCAATTGCACGGATAATCACCGGCAACACGCGAATGTGCTGGAGAATACCGATCAGCGCAGAGATAAAGACGATTGGGCATAGCACTTTCAGGAAGAAGAATGCCAGGCCTTGATCATTCATGCTACCAAAGACGAAGTTAGTCCCTTCGTTGGCAAATCCGAGCAGTTTTTCGAACATTTCGGAGAAGCCTTTCACGAAGCCCAGACCAACGTCGGAGTTCAGGAAGAACCACGCCAGTAACACTTCGATAACAAGCAGTTGAATAACATAACGGATACGAATTTTTTTGCGGTCGCTGCTTACCAGCAGTGCGAGAATCGCAACAACGGCAAGTGCCAGTACAAAATGAAGGACGCGGTCCATATTTGCTCCAAATATGAGGCAGGTTAAATTTCCGTGCACATTCTATGTAACATGGGTAAGGAAAACGAGATCTGACACACACTATAATGACGTCCTGTGACAAGCTTCAAAAATAGTGACCTGTCATACATTTTTTCTATGTTGTGTATGGAAGCTGAAAGTTATGTAAATGTGCTAACATTAAACATAATTATAACATTCAAATCATCAATCTTTTCGTAGTCATAATCCTGGTCTATCAGAGAAATCACCATAATCCATTTAAATGAATTTGATAATCATTCTCGTTTGACATAGCATGAAACATAGCAAAGGCTATGTTTTAGAGGCACAAGATGACGAACTATCGCGTTGAGAGTAGCAGCGGTCGGGCAGCGCGCAAGATGAGGCTCGCATTAATGGGACCTGCGTTCATTGCGGCAATTGGTTATATCGATCCCGGTAACTTTGCGACCAATATTCAGGCGGGCGCCAGCTTCGGCTATCAACTGCTGTGGGTGGTTGTCTGGGCCAACCTGATGGCGATGCTGATTCAGATCCTCTCGGCCAAACTCGGGATTGCCACTGGTAAAAATCTGGCGGAGCAAATTCGCGACCACTACCCACGTCCGGTAGTCTGGTTCTATTGGGTCCAGGCGGAAATTATTGCGATGGCGACCGATCTGGCGGAATTTATTGGTGCGGCGATCGGTTTCAAACTCATTCTTGGTGTTTCTTTATTGCAGGGGGCAGTGCTGACAGGTATCGCCACCTTCTTGATTTTAATGCTGCAACGTCGCGGGCAAAAACCGCTGGAGAAAGTGATTGGTGGGCTTCTGTTGTTTGTTGCCGCGGCTTACATTGTTGAGTTGATTTTCTCCCAACCGAATCTGGTGCAGTTGAGCAAAGGTATGGCGATACCGAGTTTACCGACCTCGGAAGCGGTCTTCCTGGCGGCTGGCGTGTTAGGGGCGACGATTATGCCGCACGTGATTTATCTTCACTCTTCGCTTACCCAGCATCTACACGGTGGTTCACGCCAGCAACGTTACTCTGCGACCAAATGGGATGTGGCGATTGCCATGACCATCGCTGGCTTTGTCAATCTGGCGATGATGGCAACGGCTGCCGCCGCGTTTCACTTTTCTGGTCATACTGGTGTTGCCGACCTTGATGAGGCTTACCTTACGCTGCAACCGCTGTTAAGCAATGCTGCGGCAACGGTTTTTGGTTTAAGTCTGGTGGCGGCGGGGCTTTCGTCAACGGTAGTGGGTACGTTGGCAGGGCAGGTGGTGATGCAGGGGTTCATTCGCTTTCATATTCCGCTGTGGGTACGCCGTACGGTAACCATGCTGCCGTCATTTATTGTCATTCTGATGGGATTAGATCCGACACGGATTCTGGTTATGAGCCAGGTGCTGCTCAGTTTTGGTATTGCTCTGGCGCTGGTGCCGCTGCTGATTTTCACCAGTGACAGCAAGTTGATGGGCGATCTGGTGAATAGCAAATGGGTTAAACAAATCGGCTGGATGATTGTGGTGCTGGTGGTAACGCTGAATATCTGGTTGTTGGTGGGAACGGCATTGGGGCTGTAGTTGAATGAGTGTCGCATCAGGCACCAGTGGCGGATGCGGCGTAAAACGCCTTATCCGCCCTACGCGTTAAATGGAGCGGGTTTGTAGGCCTGATAAGACGCGCAAGCGTCGCATCAGGCATTGCGCTCCATTAGCGAATGTGTTTAATGACGATGCCCATGTCCACGGCCTTTTCCGCGATGATCATCACGGTCGCGCCAGCCTTCGCGATAGCCACGCTCATACGCTTTACGCTTATCCCAACCACGGTGATAGCCATTATCATGACGCCACCAGCGGTTTTTACGCCATTCATAATTACGGTGCCAGTAGTCACGATCGCGCCAGTGGCCGCCGTCCCAGTAGTTACCATAATTATCGCGATCGCCAATTTGTAATTTAATTGATGGCAGTAAGGTAATTTCACCTGCGTTTGCTGCAAGCGGGATAAATGCCATCAGGGCGGCCGCCAGAAACAGTGACCTGAACATTGTTATTCTCCTTCACGATCGAAGCCGTCAGCGGCCTGTTAACGCAATATTACGGGGAGGTAAAGCCCCGTTTCATCGCCATAACTCTTAAATCATAAGGGAGAGCATTTTTTGCTAAAGGTTATCGTGGGGTGGCTGTTGTTTTGGACGATTCACCATCATCATCGGTTTACCTGCCAGTAATAACCATGCCGGAAGCATGACGATACACAGTAGCGGTAACAATGTGGAATCAGGTACAACGACCGCCGCCATAAACAAACTTAGCCAGCCATCGCGCGTTACCACCAGTACGAGGCCGAGAATCGCGCAGGAAACGGTAATGGCCGCTGGAACGGCGGGAACGTGCGCATGCAGCATCAAACCTAACGCTACGCCGACAAATACCGCCGGGAAGATTCGCCCGCCGCGAAACCCGCTGGCGGCGGCAATGACCAGGGCGGCAAGTTTGATTACCGCCAGCAATAAGTAATCGCTGGTGCTGAAAGCCTGATTTGTCACCATCTGCTGCATCTCGTCCAGCCCTTTAAATAGCGAAACAGGCCCACCAATAACACCCAGAATACCGAGAATAAAGCCGCCAACCCCCAGCATGAGGACCGGATTTTTAATCTGATGCATCATCGCGTGCACCCGTGGGAAACACCACACTGCAACCATACCTGCCGCAATGGCGATCGCCGTCACAATTGCACCACTGATGATGTCTGCTAACTGCATCTGTCCGTAATGAGCAATGGGCAGCGAAAAATGAGGATGGATAAACAATCCGGTGGTTAGTGCGCCAGCCGCCGCTGCCATTAACGGCGCAAAGAGACGATCCCAAAGTGGAACGTCGTGGCTGCCATTTAAGGTTTGCGAAAATATCAACGCCGCCGCAACAGGAGTGCCAAACAGTGCGCCGATGGTGCCCGCAGAGGCTAAAATAGTCCACTCCATCCGGTTCACTCGTGGTAACAGACGCGCGCCAATCGCCACCGCGAGGGCGATATTGACGGTCATAATGGGATGTTCCGGCCCAAGACTGACGCCGCCCGCAAGACCGAGAATTAATGCTACGATCAGTCCAGGTAGCGCAGAGGGGGGGACTGGCGCGCCAATCAGCGCTTCACAGGCAGGATCCGGCCCGGCATGACCCCGGCTGAAACGGATGACTAGCCCAACAGCAGCCCCTGTCAGCGTTAAAATTCCGATGATCCAGAGCGGTGAATCCTGGGCTATCCCCAGACTTCCCGGCAGTCGTTGCCAGAGCAGATTCTGTAATACCGAGGCGATTTTCATTACCACCATCAGAATAAGACTGGACGCAATCCCAATTGCCAGAGCGGGGAGCGATAATAACAACATGGTTCTGGCTCGCGGATGGAGCATGTTCTATTCCTTTATGCGGGTTCAGATGTTTAGTTTGCCCAGCTTGCATAAAGACATCGCTGCAATTGGTGCTGAAACGATAAAGTAAATGTGTGACCCAGATCGATATTTACAGGGAGCCCGCCTCTACGGCGTTGTTGTTATGCCCCCATGAACTTACAGTGTGAGAAAGAATTATTTTGACTTTAGCGGAGCAGTTGAAGAATGACAAAGTATGCATTAGTCGGTGATGTGGGCGGTACTAACGCACGTCTTGCTCTGTGTGATATTGCCAGTGGTGAAATCTCGCAGGCTAAAACCTATTCAGGGCTTGATTATCCCAGCCTGGAAGCGGTCATTCGCGTTTATCTTGAAGAGCATAAAGTCGAGGTGAAAGATGGCTGCATCGCCATTGCTTGCCCAATTACTGGTGACTGGGTGGCAATGACCAACCACACCTGGGCGTTTTCGATTGCCGAAATGAAAAAGAATCTCGGTTTTAGCCACCTGGAGATTATTAACGATTTTACGGCGGTTTCGATGGCGATCCCGATGCTGAAAAAAGAGCATCTGATCCAGTTTGGCGGCGCAGAACCGGTTGAAGGTAAACCTGTCGCGGTGTACGGTGCCGGGACAGGGCTTGGGGTTGCACATCTGGTCCATGTCGATAAACGCTGGGTAAGCCTGCCTGGTGAAGGTGGTCACGTTGATTTTGCGCCAAACAGTGAAGAAGAAGCCATTATCCTTGAAATACTGCGCGCGGAAATTGGCCATGTCTCGGCTGAACGCGTGCTCTCTGGCCCTGGTCTGGTAAATCTGTATCGCGCGATTGTGAAAGCGGACAACCGCCTGCCGGAAAATCTCAAGCCAAAAGATATTACCGAACGCGCGTTGGCTGACAGCTGCACTGATTGCCGTCGTGCGTTGTCACTGTTTTGCGTCATTATGGGGCGTTTTGGCGGCAATCTGGCGCTCAATCTCGGAACATTTGGCGGCGTCTATATTGCGGGCGGTATCGTTCCGCGTTTCCTTGAGTTCTTCAAAGCCTCCGGTTTCCGTGCCGCTTTTGAAGACAAAGGGCGCTTTAAAGATTATGTTCATGATATTCCGGTCTATTTAATTGTGCACGATAACCCTGGGCTTCTCGGTTCCGGTGCACATTTACGCCAGACCTTAGGCCACATTCTGTAAATCCTTCCTGTCATATCGGGAGGTGACTCTCCCGATAATCTTTTAAATCAAACAGTTAATTCAATTTTTCTTTGTGTCTCTTCACAAGGCCGACCTGCGTCACACTTCCGCACTACGGGATTAATTCTCCAGTAAATGCATTATTTATCTGGTAACGGCAATTTGTTTTGCACGTTCATAATTTCATTCGTCAACTATAAACGAACGAGGAAATAACGATGAGTAAGAAACTGATTGCCTTATGTGCCTGCCCAATGGGCCTGGCTCACACCTTTATGGCCGCCCAGGCGCTGGAAGAAGCGGCGGTGGAAGCCGGCTATGAAGTGAAAATTGAAACTCAGGGCGCGGATGGTATCCAGAACCGCCTGACGGCGCAGGATATCGCCGAAGCGACCATCATCATTCATTCCGTGGCAGTAACACCAGAAGATAACGAACGTTTCGAATCACGCGACGTTTATGAAATCACTTTGCAGGACGCAATTAAAAACGCTGCGGGCATCATCAAAGAAATCGAAGAGATGATTGCCGCTGAACAACAGTAATATTCGACAGGGATAATTATTATGGCCATTAAAAAACGCAGTGCAACCGTTGTGCCTGGCGCATCCGGTGCGGCAGCGGCAGTTAAGAATCCGCAGGCCTCTAAAACCAGCTTCTGGGGTGAACTCCCGCAGCATGTGATGTCAGGGATTTCACGCATGGTGCCGACCTTAATTATGGGCGGTGTGATCCTCGCTTTCAGCCAGCTGATTGCTTATAGCTGGCTTAAAATTCCCGCAGACATCGGCATCATGGATGCTCTTAATAGCGGGAAATTCTCCGGTTTCGACCTCTCCTTACTGAAATTTGCCTGGCTGTCGCAGTCCTTCGGCGGCGTATTGTTTGGTTTTGCCATTCCGATGTTTGCCGCTTTTGTGGCGAACTCTATTGGCGGAAAACTGGCGTTCCCGGCTGGGTTTATCGGCGGCTTGATGTCTACCCAACCCACGCAACTGCTGAACTTTGATCCCAGCACTATGCAGTGGGCGACCTCTTCACCAGTCCCGTCTACCTTCATTGGTGCGCTGATTATTTCTATCGTCGCGGGTTACCTCGTGAAATGGATGAACCAGAAAATCCAGTTACCGGATTTCCTGTTAGCGTTCAAAACCACATTTTTGCTACCGATTCTTTCCGCCATTTTTGTCATGCTGGCGATGTACTACGTCATCACCCCATTTGGTGGCTGGATCAACGGCGGTATCCGTACCGTGCTGACTGCCGCAGGTGAGAAGGGCGCGCTGATGTACGCAATGGGCATTGCTGCGGCGACCGCAATCGACTTGGGCGGTCCAATCAACAAAGCAGCTGGTTTCGTCGCCTTTAGCTTTACCACCGACCATGTATTACCAGTCACCGCGCGTTCTATCGCTATCGTTATTCCGCCGATTGGTCTGGGTCTGGCGACCATTATCGACCGTCGTTTAACCGGCAAACGCCTGTTCAACGCCCAGCTTTATCCGCAGGGTAAAACCGCGATGTTCCTGGCGTTTATGGGGATCAGTGAAGGTGCGATTCCGTTTGCGCTGGAAAGCCCCATCACCGCCATTCCGTCCTATATGGTTGGCGCGATTGTCGGTTCCACCGCTGCTGTCTGGCTGGGTGCAGTGCAATGGTTCCCGGAATCCGCTATCTGGGCGTGGCCGCTGGTCACTAATCTGGGCGTCTATATGGCGGGGATCGCGCTGGGAGCAATCATTACTGCGCTGATGGTGGTGTTCCTGCGTCTGATGATGTTCCGCAAAGGCAAATTGTTAATCGATAGCCTGTAAGAAGGAAAAATCCAGATGACATTACTCGCTTCGCTGCGCGACTGGCTTAAGGCGCAACAACTGGATGCGGTGCTTCTCTCCTCACGGCAGAACAAACAGCCGCATCTGGGGATCTCCACCGGATCAGGTTATGTGGTGATTAGCCGTGAAAGTGCGCACATTCTGGTGGACTCGCGCTATTACGCGGAGGTAGAAGCCCGCACGCAAGGTTACCAGCTGCATTTGCTCGACGCGATGCACACGCTTGCCACCATCGTCAGGCAAATCATTGCCGATGAGCAGTTGCAAACGCTCGGTTTTGAAGGCCAGCAGGTGAGTTGGGAAACCGCGCACCGCTGGCAGTCTGAACTCAATGCGAAGCTGGTAAGCGCCACGCCGGATGTGCTGCAGCAAATCAAAACGCCAGAGGAGGTGGAGAAAATCCGCCTCGCCTGTGGGATTGCCGATCGTGGCGCAGAGCATATTCGCCGCTTTATTCAGGCGGGGATGAGCGAATGCGAGATAGCCGCTGAACTGGAGTGGTTTATGCGCCAGCAGGGCGCAGAAAAAGCCTCTTTTGACACCATTGTCGCCAGCGGCTGGCGTGGGGCGCTGCCGCACGGTAAAGCCAGCGACAAGATTGTTGCAGCAGGCGAGTTTGTCACTCTCGATTTCGGTGCGCTGTATCAGGGTTACTGCTCTGATATGACGCGCACCTTGCTGGTGAATGGCGAAGGGGTGAGCGCCGAATCTCACCCGCTGTTTGACGTGTATCAGATTGTCCTGCAAGCACAGCTGGCGGCAATCTCCGCGATTCGCCCCGGCGTGCGCTGCCAACAGGTTGACGATGCCGCGCGCCGGGTCATTACAGAAGCCGGTTATGGCGACTATTTTGGTCACAACACCGGTCATGCTATCGGCATTGAAGTACATGAAGATCCGCGCTTTTCACCGCGGGACACCACGACGCTACAGCCAGGCATGTTACTGACCGTGGAGCCGGGGATTTATTTGCCAGGGCAAGGGGGCGTGCGCATCGAAGATGTTGTGCTGGTCACCCCGCAAGGCGCAGAAGTGCTCTACGCCATGCCGAAAACAGTGTTGCTCACGGGAGAGGCATAATGGATTTATCGCTATTAAAAGCGTTGAGCGAGGCAGATGCGATCGCCTCCTCGGAACAGGAAGTGCGGCAGATCCTGCTGGAAGAAGCGGATCGCCTGCAAAAAGAAGTGCGATTTGACGGCCTGGGATCGGTGCTGATCCGCCTCAATGAATCGACAGGTCCGAAAGTGATGATCTGCGCCCATATGGATGAAGTGGGATTTATGGTGCGCAGCGTCTCCCGCGAAGGGGCGATTGATGTGCTGCCAGTTGGCAATGTGCGCATGGCTGCCCGCCAGCTGCAGTCGGTGCGGATCACTACCCGTGAAGAGTGCAAAATTCCCGGTCTGCTTGATGGCGAGCGGCAGGGGAATGATGTCAGCGCCATGCGCGTGGACATTGGCGCGCGCTCGTATGACGAAGTGATGCAGGCGGGAATTCGTCCAGGCGATCGCGTCACGTTTGATACTACTTTTCAGGTTCTCCCCCACCAGCGGGTGATGGGGAAAGCCTTTGATGACCGCCTCGGTTGCTATCTGCTGGTGACGTTACTGCGCGAACTGCACGGCGCCGAATTGCCTGCGGAAGTGTGGCTGGTGGCAAGTTCCAGCGAAGAGGTGGGATTACGCGGCGGGCAAACTGCCACCCGCGCGGTGTCGCCGGATGTCGCCATTGTGCTTGATACCGCCTGCTGGGCGAAAAACTTTGATTATGGCGCGGCTAACCATCGCCAGATTGGTAACGGCCCGATGCTGGTGTTAAGCGACAAGTCACTGATTGCGCCTCCAAAACTCACCGCGTGGATTGAAACCGTGGCGGCAGAAATTGGTGTACCGTTGCAGGCCGATATGTTCAGCAACGGCGGTACGGACGGCGGAGCGGTGCACTTAACCGGTACTGGCATACCAACAGTGGTGATGGGGCCAGCAACCCGCCATGGACATTGCGCCGCATCGATTGCCGACTGCCGCGACATTTTGCAGATGCAGCAGCTTTTATCTGCCCTTATTCAACGTCTTACGCGTGAGACGGTTGTTCAACTGACGGATTTCAGATGATCTCCTGATTAACCCGGAGCGGTTATGCTAACGATTCAATTTCTCTGTCCTTTGCCTAACGGTCTTCATGCCCGTCCGGCGTGGGAACTTAAAGAACAGTGCAGCCAGTGGCAAAGCGAAATCACCTTCATCAACCATCGCCAGAACGCGAAGGCGGATGCCAAAAGCTCGCTGGCGCTGATTGGCACCGGCACCTTATTTAATGACAGTTGCAGCCTGAACATTAGCGGCAGCGATGAAGAGCAGGCGCGGCGCGTGCTGGAAGAGTACATCCAGGTGCGCTTTATCGACAGCGACAGCGTCCAGCCGACGCAGGCAGAACTGACGGCGCACCCGCTGCCGCGTTCATTAAGCCGCCTGAATCCTGATTTACTGTACGGCAATGTGCTGGCAAGCGGCGTCGGCGTGGGTACGCTGACTCTGTTACAGAGCAACAGCCTCGACAGTTATCGGGCAACCCCGGCCAGTGCGCAAGACTCCACCTGGCTGGAACACAGCCTGGCAACGCTTGCCGAGCAACTGAACCAGCAGCTGCGCGAGCGCGACGGCGAAAGCAAAACCATCCTAAGCGCCCATTTGTCGCTGATTCAGGATGATGAATTCGCGGGCAATATCCGTCGCCTGATGACAGAACAGCATCAGGGGCTGGGAGCGGCGATCATCAGCAATATGGAGCAGGTTTGTGACAAGCTTTCTGCTTCTGCCAGCGATTATCTGCGCGAGCGGGTCAGCGACATTCGTGATATCAGCGAACAGTTGCTGCATATTACCTGGCCGGAACTGAAGCCGCGCAACAATCTGGTGCTTGAAAAACCGACCATTCTGGTGGCTGAAGATTTAACCCCAAGCCAGTTTTTGAGCCTCGATTTGAAAAATCTCGCAGGCATGATTCTGGAGAAAACCGGGCGCACCTCGCATACTCTGATTCTGGCCCGCGCCTCGGCGATCCCCGTTCTTAGCGGCCTGCCGCTGGATGCGATTGCCCGTTATGCTGGGCAACCGGCGGTGCTTGACGCCCAGTGCGGCGTACTGGCGGTAAATCCTGATGACGCGGTGAGCGGTTATTATCAGGTTGCGCAGACGCTGGCGGATAAACGTCAGCAACAACAGGCGCAGGCCGCCGCGCAGTTGGCCTATTCCCGTGATAACAAGCGTATTGATATTGCGGCGAATATCGGCACCGCTCTGGAAGCACCAGGCGCGTTTGCCAACGGCGCGGAAGGCGTCGGGCTGTTTCGTACCGAAATGCTCTATATGGATCGTGACAGCGCGCCGGACGAACAGGAGCAATTTGAAGCCTACCAGCAGGTATTACTGGCGGCGGGCGACAAACCGATTATCTTCCGCACGATGGACATCGGCGGTGATAAAAGCATTCCTTACCTCAACATTCCCCAGGAAGAGAACCCGTTCCTCGGCTATCGCGCGGTACGTATTTATCCGGAATTTGCTGGCCTGTTCCGCACTCAACTGCGGGCGATTTTGCGCGCTGCCAGTTTCGGCAACGCCCAGTTGATGATCCCGATGGTCCACAGCCTTGATCAGATCTTATGGGTGAAAGGTGAGATCCAGAAAGCGATCGTTGAGCTTAAGCGCGATGGCCTGCGTCATGCAGAGACGATTACGCTTGGGATCATGGTGGAAGTGCCGTCGGTGTGCTACATCATCGATCACTTCTGCGATGAGGTCGATTTCTTCAGTATCGGCTCCAACGATATGACCCAGTATCTGTATGCGGTCGATCGTAATAACCCGCGCGTATCGCCGCTGTATAACCCGATTACGCCATCGTTCCTGCGCATGTTGCAGCAAATAGTTACCACTGCGCATCAGCGGGGCAAATGGGTAGGCATTTGCGGTGAACTGGGCGGTGAAAGCCGTTATCTGCCGCTACTGCTTGGGCTGGGCCTGGATGAGCTGAGTATGAGTAGCCCGCGCATTCCGGCGGTGAAAAGCCAGCTTCGTCAACTGGATAGCGAGGCGTGTCGGGAACTGGCGCGTCAGGCATGTGAATGCCGCAGCGCGCAGGAAATTGAAGCGTTACTCACCGCGTTTACGCCGGAAGAAGACGTTCGCCCACTGCTGGCGCTGGAGAATATCTTCGTTGATCAGGACTTTAGCAATAAAGAGCAGGCGATTCAGTTTCTGTGCGGCAACCTCGGCGTTAACGGGCGTACTGAACATCCGTTCGAGCTGGAAGAGGATGTCTGGCAGCGGGAAGAGATTGTCACCACTGGCGTTGGTTTTGGCGTGGCGATCCCGCATACCAAATCACAGTGGATCCGTCATTCCAGTATCAGCATTGCCCGGTTGGTGAAACCGGTTGACTGGCAGTCAGAAATGGGCGAAGTCGAACTGGTGATCATGCTGACGCTGGGCGCTAACGAAGGGATGAATCATGTGAAAGTCTTCTCGCAGCTGGCGCGTAAACTGGTGAATAAAAATTTCCGCCAGTCGCTGTTCGCCGCGCAAGATGCACAAAGTATTCTGACGCTGCTGGAAACGGAAATAACTTTCTAAACTTAGCCCTGAAAACGTGCGCTGTACTCTCCCGGCGTCAGACCAAACTGACGCCGGAAAACGCGACAAAAATAGTCGCTATCCGGAAACCCGCAACGCTGCGCCACTTCATGAATCGACAGATGATATTTTTGCAAAATCATCCTCGCTTTTGCCATTCGTACCCAGCGAACATACTCGATAAAACGCATCGTCCCATGTTGCGCAAACAGTTTTGACAGATGATTGGGCGTGATATTAAAAAATTGCGCCACACTCTCGCGGGTGAGTGGTTGGGCGTAGTTATCCTGAACCCAGTTACAAATGCTGTGGTAGAGAAAATCGCCGCGCGGTTGCGAATTGCCCGGTGGCATGTTGACCACGTTGCGGCAAAGATGCAGCAAACTTAACACCAGTGGCTGAATGATACTCTGCTCCAGCGGCGAACGGCTGAGATGGGTGAGGGCGGTGAGCATTGCTTCACCTTCGCAGCGTTGCAGGCTGGGAAGCTGGATCTGGCGAGCAGGATGCAACAACGACGTGGTGCGGCTATCGTAAAACGATAACCCCAGCCAGGTCGGCGCAAACACCAGGCTTAACAGCATTACCGGTTTGTGGTTGACCGGTAAATTAGCCGCGCGCGCCGGAATAAACAGCATTTCTCCTTCCACCATACGCTGCTGCTTTGCTTCCAGCAGATTGCCATATTCGCCGCGCAGCACAATATCCAGTCGGGGAAAATCAATACACAAACTGCCTACCGGCAGTGAGGCGGGCAGGCAGGCAAACCAGACGCGCCCCAGTAGTTGCGGGTTAAGCACCAGGCCGCTGAACAGATCGGCGAAAAATTGTTGATCGGCGGGCAAGCCTGCTGCTTTCATGAAAGTTCCCGATTACAGATGCATTAACTGGCGGAATTCTTTAACTTTGCTGCGGCTGACTGGCACTTCAAAATCCAGATCTTTCAGCCGCAGAATATAGGTATTATTAAACCACGGTTCTATCTCGCGGATTTTGTTCAGGTTGACGCAAAACGAGCGATGGCAGCGGAAAAAGTGCGACGACGGCAGTTTGCTGCAAAACTCGGTGATGTTCATTGGCATCACATAAGATTCACGCCGCGTATAGACAAAGGTCATTTTCTCGTGCGCTTCGGCGTAGTAGATATCATTAACCGGCGTCACGATGAGGCGTTCATCTTTCACCAGATTGATGGTGTCATTCTCACGCGTTAACGGCACAGTGGGCGTACTGCTGGTTTGTTGTTGCTGCCAGGCGGCTTCCAGCTTTTGCAGCATCCCGGTAATCCGTGACTCCTGATACGGTTTGAGAATGTAGTCAAACGCCTCCAGTTCAAACGCTTCCACCGCATGTTCTTTCCACGCGGTGATAAACACAATAAACGGCTTATGGGCGAACTGGCTGATGTTTTGTGCCAGCAGCACGCCATCCAGCGACGGAATATTGATATCCAGAAAAATGGCGTCGACGCGGTTATGCTGCAAAAACTTCAACACGTCCAGACCGTCGTCAAAGGTGCCGACAATCTCCATCTGGCTGTGCTCTTTAATAAGCCAGCTAAGTTCCTGTTGTGCCAGGAATTCGTCTTCAACAATGATGACTTTCACAATATCACTCCGGCTCAAAGCAATAACGTAGCCTGTGAGGCGACAGGGGTGCGTTGGTTAGGAATGTAAAACGCAATTTCCGTTCCTGGTTCCAGGCGGCGGATATGCAGCCCCTCGCCATATAACAACTTCACGCGATGATGCACATTCAGCAGGCCGATTTTATTGCCCGGCATTTCATTCGCTTCGACCCGCTCAATCACCTTTGGATCGATGCCATGCCCGGTATCTCTTACCGCAATACGGACCCGATTACCGCACTCCGCAACGCTGATGGTGACAACCCCTTTTCCCTTGCAAGGCTGAATACCGTGGACAATGGCGTTCTCCACTAACGGCTGGATCAGCAGACTGGGAATACAGCAATTCACCTCTTCATCAATATCATAGATAACCGTCAGCTTGTCGCCAAAGCGGGCCTGCTCAATGGCGATATAGTCTTTAATTTGGTACAGCTCTTTTTTGATATCAATTTGCTCATCGTCTTTTAATTCAATGTTATAGCGCAGATAGCGCGACAAATTAAAGATTAGCTGGCGAGCAGTGTCTGGATTCAGACGAATCGACGATGAAATAGCGTTCAGAGCGTTAAACAGAAAATGGGGATTAATTTTGCTTTGCAGGGCGCGAAGCTCTGCCTTATTTGCCATTTCCCGTAGCTGCTCGGCGCGAGAAACCTCCAGTTGGGTAGAGATGATTTGCGACAAACCGACCGCCATTTCCTGTAATGATGACGTAATCTGGTGCGCGTGGCAGTAGTAAATTTTCAGTGTTCCGGTCACCACGCCTTTCTCCCACAATGGGATCACCAGCATGGAATGAATCTCTGGTGTGCGGTGGGCTTCATCATTGTTTTTAATAATGATTTTCCCGTAATTCATCGCCTGGCGGGTAGTCGGGCTAATGAAGTCATCGCCATTCTGATAGTTGTGTTCGCCCACGCCGACATACGCCAGCACATGATCGGTATTGGTAATGGCTACCGCATCGGCATGAATATCATCGCGGATAATTTCGCAAACTTTACGTAATGATTCGCTATTCACATGGCGAAACAGCGGCAGGGTTTTATTGGCGATATCCAGCGCCAGCTTGGCCTGGCGCGCGGCACTGGCTTCTTTTTCTCCCTCAACGCTTTGTACCAGCAGCACAATAAAGCCGATACAGACACTGCCGAGGATCATCGGGATACCGATTTTGGAGACGATATCCAGCCCCAGCTCAGTGGTCGGCGCCCAGACAATCACCAGAATCATGGTCAACGTTTCACAGAGCATGCCGCCGAGAATACCGACGCGCCAACGCTGCGCTTTAGGGATTTTCAGGTTGATCCAACCAGAGATGCATCCCGCCAGAATACTGGTGATAAAACAGGGGATAGCCGTCACGCCGCCGATATCAATTAAATAACGATGAATACCCGCGATTACCCCGGTAATAATGCCTACCCATGGGCCAAACAGAATCCCGCCCGACATCACCGCAATAATACGCACGTTAACCAGCGAACCTTCCACCGGTACGCCGGACCAGGTGCTGAACAAGGCGAACATCGAGAAAATGGCGGTAACAGCGAGCAGCTCTTTCGCTGAGTGCGCCGACTTGTGCAACAGCTCGCGAAACAGGCGGATACGAATGAGGAAAAACAGGCAGATAAGCATTAGCGCTGCCCGATCGAAGACCGCCAGCAGCATGTTGAATATTTCGTGCACGGGTGACTCTGAATAAGGTTTAAACCTCTATGATAGGTAACCTGAAGGCTGATGACCAGTGCGCTACTTTTGAGGAAAAACCACAAATTTAAAAGGGGATTGAAAGATAAATGGTGTACAGGCAATACATCTCTTGTCAGCATCAAGCTAATAGGTAAATTTATTGAAATTATATTGTTAATGTAATGGGTGATAATTTTCTTGTTGGCGAATCTGACTTTCCTGTTTTTAAGGTTTTGTTCCTCTTTTTTCGCATTGATAAAAATTTTCCAAAACGCTGGACAGACAGAAATTAATCAGGCTATTTTCAAAACAGCCACCATCGTGGCAGCGTCGCTCGGACGGTCCGGGCGCTAACGTTAATCTGAGGAAATTATGGCTGACACTCGCCCTGAACGTCGCTTTACGCGCATTGATCGTCTCCCGCCCTACGTTTTTAACATTACCGCTGAACTGAAGATGGCTGCGCGTCGGCGCGGCGAAGATATTATCGATTTCAGCATGGGTAACCCAGACGGCGCGACTCCGCCGCATATTGTCGAAAAATTATGTACTGTGGCGCAGCGACCGGACACACACGGTTACTCCACCTCACGCGGTATTCCTCGGTTACGTCGCGCGATTTCCCGCTGGTATCAGGAACGTTACGACGTTGAAATCGACCCGGAATCAGAAGCCATCGTCACCATCGGTTCGAAAGAGGGGCTGGCGCACCTGATGCTGGCGACGCTCGATCACGGTGACACGGTGCTGGTGCCGAATCCAAGCTACCCCATTCATATTTATGGCGCGGTGATTGCTGGTGCTCAGGTACGTTCAGTGCCGCTGGTGGAAGGTGTCGATTTTTTCAACGAACTGGAACGCGCTATTCGTGAAAGTTATCCGAAACCAAAGATGATGATCCTTGGCTTCCCGTCAAACCCAACCGCGCAATGCGTGGAACTGGAGTTTTTCGAAAAAGTAGTGGCGCTGGCGAAACGCTACGATGTACTGGTGGTCCATGACCTGGCCTATGCGGATATCGTCTACGATGGCTGGAAAGCGCCGTCAATCATGCAGGTGCCGGGCGCACGTGACGTAGCGGTCGAGTTCTTTACGCTGTCGAAAAGCTACAATATGGCGGGCTGGCGTATCGGCTTTATGGTCGGCAATAAAACACTGGTCAGCGCGTTGGCGCGCATCAAAAGCTATCACGATTACGGCACCTTTACGCCATTACAGGTTGCCGCCATCGCGGCGCTGGAAGGCGATCAGCAGTGTGTGCGTGATATTGCCGAACAGTATAAGCGTCGCCGCGATGTGCTGGTAAAAGGGCTGCATGAAGCGGGCTGGATGGTTGAAATGCCGAAAGCCTCGATGTATGTCTGGGCGAAAATCCCGGAACCGTATGCGGCAATGGGCTCGCTGGAATTTGCCAAGAAGCTGCTTAACGAAGCGAAGGTTTGTGTCTCACCCGGCATCGGCTTTGGCGACTACGGCGACACGCATGTACGCTTTGCACTGATTGAAAACCGTGATCGTATTCGTCAGGCCATCAGAGGGATTAAAGCGATGTTCCGTGCCGACGGTTTACTGCCCGCCAGCAGCAAACATATTCACGAAAACGCGGAATAAACACCATCGCCAGAAATGCAAACAGGAGCCTGATGGCTCCTGTTTTTCGTTTCGCAGTTTACTTTTAGATCATCAGGGCAAAAGTACCGGCCCAAACGATGACCATAAAAGAAATGCCCATAAAGAAATATTTCACTTTACATCTCTCCGCGTAATTACTGTTACGCCTGAATGACTTCATTACACCTGTTACAGTGAGCTGACACCCGCGGGCATCACCTCAGAATTCTGAGCATATTGGCTCGAGACGGCGCTAATGTACGCCTAAAACTAAATCGAAACAAGTGGCATTTTCTTATTTACTTTTAGTAACTTACGAGTGTCGCATATCGGCGACAGATTGATTTCTGGAAGTAATAATTCACGATTCAGCGAAGGGAAAATTCTTAAGAAAAAAGCCATAAAAACCATGATGTTATTATGGCTTATCTGAGGAGGGAAAAAGCCTGGGTTATTTGTTAAACGTATAACGAGGCTTCACCCACCGGACGCGTTTTGAAGCGGCGATGGATCCAGAGATACTGCTCTGGTGCGCGCATAATCTCTTTCTCAATAATTTTGTTCATATAGGCGGCGGCCTGAATTTCATCAGCCGGATAGCCTTCCATTTCTGGCGTAATAAACAGACGGTAACCGCTATAATCGGTTTTTCGTACCATCGTCACAGTTAGCATAGCTGCGCCAGAGAGGCGAGAGAGAACGTAGGTGCCATTGGTTGTAGCAACATTTTCTACCGCAAAGAACGGCGCGAAGGAGCTACCTTTACGACCATAATCCTGGTCAGGTGCAAACCATACGGCTTCACCTTTTTTCAGCGCACTGACAATGCCGCGCAGATTATTTCTACCGATCATCGCTTTATTGGAACGCATGCGACCACGGGTTTGTACCCATTCCATCAGTTGATTATTATGCGGACGGTAAGTTGCCATCATCGGTTGGCAAAGCCCCATTACGCGGCCACCCAACTCCAGCGACATAAAGTGCACACCGACAACCATCACGCCACGATTTTGCATTTGCGCGCGTTGCAGGTTATCCAGCCCTTCGACATCAAACCATTTACGCACGCGACGATCTGGCCAGAACCACGCCATTCCGGTTTCTACCAACGCCATTCCGAGCGAGCGAAAGTTGTCGGTAATCATCTTCTCGCGCTCTTCGGAGGAAAGCTGCGGGAAACAAAGCTCAAGGTTTTTGCGGGCGATGGATTCGCGACGTTTCAAGAACGGTCTGGCCATTGTGCCGATACGCGTGCCAAGGAAGCACAGAACAGGGTAAGGAAGTTGTACCCAAAGCCAGAGTACGCCAAGACCAAACCACGTCAGCCAGTAGCGAGGATGCAGGAACTCGCGGGAAAATTTGCATTGTGGAAACATAGTTACCTTCTGTAGATACGAATTGTTGTATCGCAGAAGATTCCATGTCTACAGCGGTACACTCAATTGATTGGGCCATCATGTACGACAATGGTTCCTGTAAAGAGTGTAAAGACTAGTCAGGACATAACCACGAGGAGCATGAATACGGTATTTCTATTTTATCACTAGCTGATTATTTTCAGCTAGTGATTATTTATTGCTCAAGTGAATATTTTTCAGTGATTTACAGTCATGTCGATAATATATTGTTTTTATTAATATTTTGCTGAAATTGCCAGTGGTTAAGAATTGTCTTACTATTGGAGCAATTGAAGTAACACGTTTTTTAGCACGGCAGGAGGTTGAGCTATGATTTATTTATGGATGTTTCTCGCCCTGTGTATCGTCTGCGTTAGCGGATATATCGGTCAGGTATTAAATGTAGTTTCTGCTGTCTCTTCATTCTTCGGCATGGTCATCCTTGCCGCACTCATTTATTACTCCACGATGTGGTTAACCAGTGGCAATGAGTTGGTCACGGGAATATTTATGTTTCTTGCACCAGCCTGCGGATTGATGATTCGCTTTATGGTGGGGTATGGAAGGCGGTAGTGGAGCGAAAATTTTAATGGCAGGTGTTCAGAGCACCAACTGAAGAGATTGTTCACCTGTGACCATCCATTTCGTGAACATATAATGCCACTTTAGAGCAATCGGCTGGACATGATCGTTATTGTTGAGTTAGTGGCCGTTTTTACGTCATTTCCGATAAAAGGTCTTTGCATAGAATTGTGTACAAACACGAAAAAAGAGAGTGTTAGAAATTCTATGGCATTTCAGTAAATTGCATTCAGAAAGGAATGACGTATGTACCGGCCCTTCGATTTTGATAAAACCCTTAGGTGCTTCAGCCCGGAGCTAACGGATGAAGACGGCATTTAGACCATTTAATCGAACAGTTAACCTCAGCTGCATTGACTGCGGAATTTGGCTCTCGTCTGGTTCAGTAGTTGGAAGCCAGATCTAAAAACGGTTCCAGTAAAAGATTATTAAAGCCACAACGGGCAGTTTCGAATGGACTACGTCACGCGACTCTAATCACTCGGTTGACTCCCAATTAGTGAAAAGGCGCCAGATAACGTTCCCCGATAAGCTCGAACGGATTATCATTCTCTTGTTGTGCCTGGGGGACGCTGCAGGATCTCTGCAGTGAGATTGAAGATTTATATGCTTTAAGCGTGCCCGCTATGACCATCATCGCCATGACAAATAAGGCCATTTCTGAGTTAAACCAGTGGCAACAACGTCCGCTGGAAAAGTTCTATCGTCTGTCTGGATGCCATTCAATATAAAATACAGAAGATGACCGTTATCAGGACAAAGCAGTTAAGACGATACAAGAGCTGAATCTGGAAAGTAAAAAGAAGTTCTGAGTCTGTATCGGCTAAAAAAAGAATCGCTAGTTTCTGGTCATTTGTATTAAGTGACCAGTAAAATTAAAGCCCCTGCTTCGGGGCATAAATCATGCAATACTTTAGTGGCAGTGAATTTCGCTAATTAAGTTTGTTGGAACAATCATAACCCAGTTTGCTGGTTTGATTTGTATGGCTGAATGTGCGTTATCAATTTTTTCAGCGTGACATATTGAATAATAAAAATGATCATTTAAAAAAATGTTTTTCTTCGCCATTTCACTTTCTGATATTAGGTCTGCATTCACAATATAAATACACAATAACACTCCGGAAATAAAATAAGATAAATAACTGATTAGCTTTGAGAAATTACATTGAGATAAACATGCTATGAACAATAAGATAGAGAGAAAGTTTGTTCCTACAAAATATCTATCGGGAAATGTAGTTTGATAGTTATTCAGGAGATCGCTAAGACCGATTCTACCAAAAACAGTCGTAACAAGACAAATGAAAAGTGCGATCGCTAAAGTAAGTAAATGTCTTTTTATTGTTATATCTTTAGTTTTAAAAATAATTGTTGTACAAAAAATAATATATACAAATGATAGGATTATCGATATTGAATCATTTAATTTTTCGTACCACGGAAATATAAATGGATAAAGGAGTAGTCGAGCCGTTACCATTTCAATAATATTATTAGGATTATAACCATAGTCACCAAGTCCACCAGAACCATTGAGTCGAGGAAGTATAAATAAAGCTAATATGACCATGGATATAGCTAAAGGTAGCATATCCTTAATTAAAATATATTTATTTTTAACATTCAATAACTTGAAGAAATAATAACCCCCTACAATTATAAATACGACAGGGTTTGTTGCGGCAGTTAACCAGATCATTATGTCAATAATAATTTTGGCAGTTTTTTTATTGACGTACTCTCTCTGTATAATAAGAGCACTCGCTATAGCTGGCATATAAAAACCAATTTGTAGCAAATGACCGATATTTTCAGATTGAGAATGACCTAAAGGCAATAAGAGAGCTATGAAGTATGCTAAAATAGAAAATAATGGATTGGATATTTTAATGATTAAATGAAAAGCCATAACGGCCATTAGACTATAGAAAAAATACGATACTATAGCTAGGGATTGCGGAAGAAGTAATAATGGGCTCCCGCTTATAATACTGCTGATTGATGTTGATACAAACAAAAAGAAAATATTAAAGAATACAAAATAATCTTCTCTGGCATTAATGAAGGTTTCTAGCCAACCATGATTCAATGCATTAGCAACCCAGACGCCATCTTCCGCATAAAGCCAGGGGTTGATGATTGGAGTCGTATAACGCATAGCCAAAATTAGCATGCCAAATATTATTAAAATAATATAACTGCTGATGTTTATATTTCTCATTTTCCTTTTCTCTGATTATAAAATCCAAAACACGCTTTAAATAAGACAATCAATACGGAAAAATTTCCTTTGATTCCATTTATTTTTGTAGGTATTTCACCTTTAGGATAACGACGAATGGTCGGAATTTCTAAGCAACGATAACCAAGTTGTGGGACTCGGTATGAAAGATATGCCAGTAGTTCATAAGATGAGAAAATATCTCGGAACGGTGCAACACGCTCGTCAAGCAACATTTTACTACTATAACCCCTAAATCCTTGAGTGGTATCTGTCCATTTAAATCCTGAAAAGAAACTAAGCATAGGCGCATGGATAAAACGTATTGCAATATCTCGGGTGAGAGGAGTATTTTCTGCTAAACCACCATTAAGGAAACGAGACGCTTGGACGAAATGTACACCATTTTTTAGAGCTGTGATAAATTGTGGAATAGCTACAGGATCATCTTTGTCATTTCCATCAATAGTCACAATGCCTTCATAACCTCGCTCAAGAGCAAAAGCATAGGCACATCTTAGCTGTGCGCTTAGCTTACCCGGTGCTGTTTTCAGTATTAGACCACGAACGCCTTTTTCCTGTAGGATATTGGGATTCAGAGAACCATCGGTGCTACCACCATCAACAATAATTATATCCGCATAAGTTGATACATTTATGGCAGCCATTCTTGCTAATAGGTTATGTATACGATTGCCTTCGTTAATTACGGGGATAACGACGCAATAATTGTGTTTTTTACCAAGCCACATTTGGTTTTCGTAGGCAGGGACTTGCCATTTGGCGCGAAGTGTTTGAGATATGAATTCAGTCATAATGTTTACTTAACTTTAAGGGTAATAAGGGCGACACCACTCATCACCAACAGAATTCCAGTAATGGTAGACCAGTAAACTGGTTCGCGGAAAATAATGACAGAGAATAATGCGACACAGGCAATTGCACCAGAGGTCAGTATTGGGTGTGCTACATTCAAAGGTAAAAATGCCAGTGTAACAGCATATAACAAAAAGGCAATTCCATATAGAAATATCCCTAACCATAATGGCCAATTTGCAAGCGCGGCAAGAGGTTCAGCCAGACTTGGGAGCCTTCTGGGAGGGGTTATTGCTAATTTTATAAGAACACTGGCCGAGGCATTAGAAAATATGCCAAGAATTAAAATGAGCCACTTCATGCTATTCCCCCTTTCTACTGGCGATAATGAGAAATTGCGAAATCAAGAGCATCCTCAATAGAGGAGAGCGAATGCTTATTTTGTGGATCGAGCATTTCGATTGTTGCAATAGAGTTCGGTAATGCGTGATAGAGAGCATTAGCAATATGTGTATGGTTCGCACCACTACAGCCTAAAGGAGCCAGATCTGGTTCACTGAGATGAATATGACCTATAATGTCAGCGTCTTGCTGAAGGATATCATTAATATTTTCTTTGTTAATTATGATGGCACCAGTATCCAGCTGCATTTTAATTGCTGGGTGATTTACTTGCCGAACAACAAAAGCAGTTTCAGCACTGTCAATCATAAAGTTTGCCCCGTAACAGACTGGGTTAGGTTCAAGGCAAAAATAAACGCCTTCTTGCCGTGCAATATCACCAAGATGATTAAAGAAATTTATTGCAGTTTCAATAGTGATACTATCTGATAATCCCTTTCGGTCGCGGTTTTTAGGTGATCCAAACACTAATGCTGGAATTCCTAAACCAGCAGCAATACGACTGATAGCCTGTAAGTGAACCAACATTTTTTTTTGTACTTCGTTGGTTGAAAAAAGATTTAACCCTTGGGTTCCAAATAATAATGATTGCATGCCAACTAATGAAATTCCATTGTCATGCCAGTAATTACGAACGGCAAATATTTCGCGTTCACTAGCATCTAACGGATTGGGGAAGTATTTCCCAGGGACAATGTCTATTGCATCAATCTGTCTGGAATGTAGTAGGTGACAGATAGAATCATCATTGGTTATATTCCAGGCCAAACCTGAGATTGAAAGTCTCATTTTAATTACTGCCTATTTCAGATTGTGCATAAGCGCGTATTGCCATCAATGATTCACGACGGTTATACTGATAGTCATGATCGTTAGTAAATAGGTGGCTATGGCAACTTTTCATATCGTAATATCCAGGTTTATCCTGAATGTGATTGCAAAACTCGAAGCCAAAACTATGTTGTGCTATATCAGCGACGCTTATTGGTGCCGCAGTCAAATGTACCAGTGATAATTTATGTTGTAGCGCAATGTTAATGTCATGCCACAAGTTGATCATCGGGTAAAATTGAAAAACACTACGACTTTCAATTTGTAAAATATTATTTTTATGCAAAAAATCATAGATAATGTTTTTTTTGAGACCTGGCCCAACGAGGCCTGGTAATCGTATAATTAGATTGTCAGGGAATTGTTTGCTAACAAATTGTTCTAAATAATATCTGTGTGCACCATAAGCATGCAATCCTTCTGTTTCGATTGATGTAGTCTCATCAACATTAACTGGATCTTTAAATACATCCACAGTACTAATCAAAATAAATTTTTGACAAGATATGGTTTTTAATTTTTCAATTAGGTTATTGATTTTTTTTATGTCGTCGGCAGGATCTTTATTTGCAAGCCATTTTTGTGCAGGGGCACCGGCACAAACTACAGTATCAAATGTTTTTCCAACAATTTCGTCGATGTTGGTTGAGCGATATAGTGCATCGAAACGACGTTGTCTTAATAAAGTTGTACCGACAAAACCGGAATATCCAATCAATGCGTCCATTCTTCCCCCATAGCCTGTGGTGTTAAACCATCACGACCAGTTTGTACATAATTAGACTCTGGTGACAGAGAAGTGTGCATAACATTAAACCTATCGGTATTAACCATGACCTCACTTGTTCGTTCATAAACCACTGCATACTCTGCCTGTGAGTTGCTTTCATCCAGCAGGCGTCCCAAATACTCGCCAAAAAAAGCCATCATGACGAACTGAATTATAAATAATGAAGTTACAACTAATATAGACGTTGTCCAGCCTTCAACAACAAGTCCACTGAACAGATGGATCAACACGCTATAACAAGCAAATAGAAAACCTGCAAGACTTCCGCCGAAACCGAGAATAGACATCCAACGTAGCGGCTTCGTGGAGTTAAATATTACCAAGTGCATCAATCGATGCAATGATTTTACTACCCCGGCGCCCTCTGATTGTTTCAGAGGTTTGTAGATGAGGGCTTCGGCTGGATAGCCGGTTTTGTGAATACGAAGATAGAATTGGTGGTGAAATCGCCCGATTCGAGTAACGGCATTTACAGCGCGACGGCTTAAACAACGTAACCCCGTTGAGTTAGAAGGAATCTCATAATCTATGGTGCGCAATGCAACATTCATGAGTCGACGAAGTATCCGATAACGTAGTGAACGAACGCTATTCGAGACACCAATTACGACATCGGCACCTTCACGACATTTGTTAACACTTTGAGGTACGACTTCTACCGGATCGGCCAGTGGATTCCATAAAACAACAAAATCACCGATAGCACTTTCTAATCCAGCCGCTAACGCAACATCATGAAATACGGGAGTGGATAGCTGGATTATTCGTACACAAGGAATATCCTTCAACACACGATCTTCTACCTGTGCACTAGTATTGTCTAACCCCGGTGCTATAACGACTAATTCGTAATCACTGTATAGCGTATCCAGAAGTGAGGCTAGTTTAGATAAAGGAGTATAGATATCATTCAAGTGGTCTGGAATGACAATAACGACTGATACAAAAGATTCACTTTTCATTTTTATCAACTCAACTCGATCACGCGTTCTATTTCATGTAGAGCATCATAAATATTGTCAATTTTCCCACCCATCACGCAGTGAAGCCCCTTCAATATATAATTCGGGCGAAATAAAATTGGGCGAGAATCATCGCTATCACTTCGTGGAAGGATTGTTTTTACTTCCCAGATAGAGCTTTGATATTGGCATTCACTCAAACAAGGGATATAACGCGTGGCATCTCTTATCATATGCCCCCAGGCCGAATGCCGTTCATTCAGTTCATACTTTCTATATGCATCCTCGTAAGGTTTATTTGGTCTGTCATTCCATTGGTAATGGGGGGTGTATCGAACATGGCTGAAGGAATGTAGTTGAGCTGGTGGGAATGGCATAACAGAAAAAAATGGGCCACACATTAGTGTTAACCCCATTTTTTTTAGCTCGTCTGGAACAGTTACAAGGCACATTTCCGTCATTTCATGACGAAGGGGAATTAATGTAAGCTCAGAGCCATTCAAGAGATAATTAATTCTTGAATAAGTACAATTGAAAAGATGATCAACATAGCTAATATCTGGTTGTCCAGATATTGTTGTGATTACCTCTAACCCCTCACCAGATTTGCTAACTTTTTCAACAACCGCGTCCGTTACAATAGTAACTTTTGCCGCTGAAAGCCGTTGTAGCATTGTATTACGCAGCTTATGGGAATCAAATGCATACTCACGGGTGGTAAACACCGCATCGATAAGTACAGGATTAATCAAACGTTTCACTGACGGAGGAGCATCTTCACATTCAGCACCTATACGTTGACAAAATCGGCTAAATTGTGCACCTGTTATTTTACTTAACGCACCTGCAACAAGGTAATATTTGGCAAAATCATCTTCAATGCAGTCGCGAAATTCAGTAACAAAACGGGGGAAAGAGATACGAGAGCGTAACGCTGTCAAGATGCTGCGTGGATAATGATAGCCATTGTGCACTCGAGCCTGATTAACATAGGATGCTCGGGACATGAGTTCTTGACTTTTCTCATAAACTGTAACTTTACAACCCTTCAATGCAAGTTGTTCTGCCAGATACAAACCAAAAAAACCGCCTCCTGCGATTGCAATATTTTTACTCCCCATAATCGAAACCTCCGAAAATACGTTAAAACTAGAAGTATTAATATTGGTAAGTATTAATGTTTATAAGTATTAACGTTGATAAGTATTAATGTTGATAAGCATTAATGTTGGTAAGTTTGGGCGTACAAAAATTTAACTGCGGTTATATTTTTAGATTATCCTTAATATTGGGATAATACTTAATTCGTTAGATGAATGGAAGTCTATTGTGAATTTTAGTGGTTTATTTAATTTGTTCATCTGAACAGAGGTGATATGCTCACCTCAGAACAATACAGGTGCACAAATGAAAAGCCGAAAATCTAGTCCTGAATTCAAACGCGAATCCGCTCAACTGGTTGTTGTCCAGAACTAAACGGTGGCAGATGCCGCCAAAGCTATGGATGTCGGCCTTTCCACAATGACAAGATGGGGCAAACAACTGCGTGATAGCGTCAGGGAAAAACACCAAAAGCCTCCCCAATAACTCCGGAACAAATCGAAATACGTGAGCTAAAGAAAAAGCTACAACGAATTGAAATGGAAAACGAAATATTAAAAAAGGCTACCGTGCTCTTGATGTCGGACTATCTTAACAGTTCTCGATAATCGGGAAACTCAGGGCGCGTTATCCTGTGGTCACTCTCTGCCACGTGTTCGGGGTTCATCGCAGTAGCTACAAATACTGGAAAAACCGTTCTGGAAAACCAGGCGGCAGACGGGCTGTATTACGCAGTCAGGTACTGAGCTACATAGCATCAGCCACGGTTCGGCAGGAGCAAGAAGCATCGCCACAATGGCAACCCAGAGAGGCTATCAGATGGGGCGCTGGCTTGCTGGCAGACTTATGAAAGAGTTGGGACTGGTCAGTTGCCAGCAGCCGACTCACCGGTACAGGCGAGTCGGTCATGAACATGTTGCTATCCCTAACTATCTTGAACGGCAGTTCGCCGTGACAGAGCCAAATTAAGTGTGATGTGGCGACGTAACGTATAGTGTGCCCGGAGTTCAGGGCGAGCATGGAGGCTCAAATAAACCACGAGTCTGTCTGGAATATTGAACCGATAACTCACGATGAGAAACCCAACAATCCCACCGGGGGTGATGGGGGAGAACCTGAGCGGCAGTGACCTGCGGCATGCCCGCAGGGTGATGTAACCCGCTGACAACGGGGATTGAAGCGAGATCACTAAGCCAGGATGATCCTCAAGGTTGAGTGCTGAAAGGCTGAAGAACATTAACTCGTTAATCCGCCTCTGTGGGTTGAAAACGTCACCACGGCCTACGTGATCTGACAGGCCGTGCAGAAGTAACGGGCAGTGATATGTAAGCACTGCCCGTCGAAGGTGTTTTGACATGTATGCGAAACACCTGGACAGCAGCGTCCATCACGTTCGCGTTGCTGACTTCTGCCAACTTGCGGCAAGCAAGGATAAAGAGTGCGATGGGCAGCCTCCTCAGTTTTTCTTTCGGCTTTGCTGCTTCAATCTGTTTAACGGTATGCATGGGTAAAAATCCGGTGGGTAAAATAACTTTATCCACTTTTTACCCGTCATGGAGTGCGGCTGTTACGATCTGACTCGGACCATGACGAACGGTGGATTCGGAAGGCTTGATATTCAGGGGATTTTGCGGACTGGTACGGATGGGGCGAACTGATACTGGTGTCCCCTGCAGGAATCGAACCTGCAATTAGCCCTTAGGAGGGGCTCGTTATATCCATTTAACTAAGAGGACAGCGCGGCATGAGTATACCCGCTAATGGACTGCGGGGTAAGTACACTGCCGCTCGATTGCTTAAACGCTCGCCACTCATGCCGGATTTTTATCATTTTTCTTAATGTTTTCCGCACGTTCTGCTTTCTGACGTGCTTCTTCTTTTCGCTTATTGCTCATGTCGTTGCGAATTTGCGCATGACTCATCAACGCGAAGATAAAGGTGCCGCCACAGATGTTTCCCGCCAGAGTGGGAAGCGCAAATGGCCAGACAAAATCGCTCCAGTGTAGTGTGCCGTTAAATACCAGATAGAGGATCTCTACGGAACCGACAACGATATGAGTGGTGTCTCCCAGGGCGATAAGCCAGGTCATCAAAATAATCACTACTATTTTTGCCGCACCCGCCGCCGGAAACATCCATACCATAGTAGCTATTAGCCAGCCGGAAATGATCGCATTGGCAAACATCTCGCTGGGCGAGTTCTTCATCACATCCATGCCGATTTTGACAAACGCATCGCGGGTTTCTTCATCAAAAATAGGCATATACTCAAAAGCCCACGCCGCAATACCCGTTCCCAGAATATTACCTAACAGAACAACGCCCCAAAGTCGCAGCAATAAACCAACATTGCCCATTGTCGGTTTTTGCATTACGGGCAGTACCGCAGTAACTGTATTCTCGGTGAATAATTGCTGGCGTGCCATAATAACGATAATAAAACCAAAGGTATAACCGAGATTCTCCAGCAAGAAACTCCCCGGCACGCCTTCCAGTTCGACATGAAAGATCCCTTTTGCCAGTAGCGACGCCCCCATCGACAGACCTGCTGCAATAGCTGACCACAGTAGCGCCATTGCGTCGCGTTCCAGCTCTTTTTCGCCGTCCTGACGAATATGTTCGTGGATAGCCATTGCCCGGGAAGGGAGCCGATCTTCATCTATTTCAATTTTTTTTCCGCGCTCTTTTTCTTCACTCTCGACTTCAATTTCGTCACTGTGTTTATCAATTTTATCGTTATCCATGGTGAGTTCTCTTGATTAGCACGTATAGCTAAAGCGTAGCGGCTTTTTTGCTCGCAACTGGCGGGAGTTACTCTGAAAATGAATAAAAGGCAACGTTTGCCTTTTTCTGTTTCTATAGAATCAAGTAGCCTACAGGTCGGTGATTACCAGGCTATGATCAAATCAGCAAAACAGGGCGTATGGACATCATTTGGCGTGCTGTTACAATCGCCCACACCTAAACAGGCGGATACGGTATCGTTCCGTCATGGATGGCAAACTGCATAAGCCATAAAAAAAACAGGGAGACATTTATGAAGCTTCGCCTGTCGGCGCTTGCTCTGGGAACTACGCTTCTGGTGGGGTGTGCGAGTTCCGGAACAGATCAGCAAGGGCGTTCTGACCCGTTAGAAGGGTTCAACCGCACTATGTACAATTTTAACTTCAATGTGTTAGACCCGTATGTGGTTCGACCGGTGGCTGTCGTGTGGCGTGATTATGTTCCGCAACCGGCACGTAATGGGTTAAGCAACTTTACTGGCAACCTTGAAGAACCTGCAGTGATGGTTAACTACTTCCTGCAGGGCGACCCTTATCAGGGGATGGTCCACTTTACCCGCTTTTTCCTGAACACTATTTTGGGGATGGGCGGTTTTATTGATGTTGCAGGGATGGCGAATCCGAAACTGCAACGAACGGAACCTCACCGTTTTGGTAGCACGCTCGGTCACTATGGCGTGGGGTATGGGCCTTATGTTCAGTTACCGTTCTACGGTAGCTTCACGCTGCGTGATGACGGCGGTGATATGGCTGATGGCCTCTATCCAGTACTTTCGTGGTTGACCTGGCCGATGTCGGTAGGTAAATGGACACTTGAAGGTATCGAAACGCGTGCGCAACTGCTGGATTCTGATGGCCTGCTTCGTCAGTCGTCCGATCCTTACGTCATGGTGCGCGAGGCGTACTTCCAGCGTCATGATTTCATCGCCAATGGCGGAGAGCTCAAACCGCAGGAAAACCCGAACGCGCAAGCGATTCAGGATGATTTAAAAGATATCGATTCTGAATAAGAAGCCAATAAAAAAGGTGAGTTGAAAAACTCACCTTTTTTGTTATTAAACTAACGTGTTATTAGAACGCGTAGTTAAAGTTAGTACCGAACAGCCAGGCTTTACCTTCAGATTCGAACTGATACGGGCCTTCGTTGATCTTCACGCTCTGACCGTGCATATAAGAGACACCAACATCAACAGATGCATCTTTATTAAATGCATATGTCGTACCTGCGCTCAGCCAGAAACGGTCCTGATCCGGAATGGAAATCGAACGGTTCTGTGCCGGAACGGGGCTGTCATCGAAGGCGATACCGGTACGGAAGGTCCAGTTATCATCGTAGTAATAAGTGGTACCCAGTGCGATGCGGTAAGCATCTTTAAAGCCTTCATGCTTCTGGAACAGCGTATCACCGCTGGTGGACGTAGCTTTCAACTCCTGGAATTGACTCCAGCTGGTGTAAGCCAGACTATAGTGAATCGCCCACTGCGGCGCGACACGGTTATAACCAGACACTTCCCACATTTCAGGCAGATTTAGCGTCAGATAACCTGACTGCGTAGCTCCGCCCGTAGCCGTTGGCAGACCGAAATTGTAGTTGTTAATAGCAATTGGCAGATCGCTACTGTAGTTACCTTTGAAGTCAATTTTAACTTCAGAACGGTAGGTCAACGCGTAGCGATTATTTTTATCCAGTTCATACAGGATGCCGGCATTCCAGCCAAAGCCCCATTTGTTACCATTCAGATGGGCAATTTTCTCATCGCTTGGGATACTATTAGCCATGCCTGCCAGTTGCTGTCCTTGTAGAGTCGCCCCGGCGGGAGATTGCATAATCTGACCAGCAACCAGTTGCCCCAGATCGCCCGCGAAACGTTCAATTTTCGCACGAGCATAGACGGCGTTCAGACCAAGACCGAAACTCCAGGCGTTGTTTAAGCGGTAGGCACCGCTTAAGTTCATGTTCACGGTTTCAAGGTCAGTTGTACCGCCGACAGAACCGCCTGCATAAGTGTCGTTAAATTCTGTTGCCAGACCATAGTTAGAGGTAATGGAAGCCCCCCAACCAAATTGGTCATTAATCGGCGCAACAAAGTGTGCGTTCGGAACCCATGCCGTAGGTGCGATGTTATCTGCGTCGAGGCTACGACCAGACGGAGAAGTTCCGCTGATATTCACATCCGGATCAATATAAACCGCGCCCGCTGAAAAAGTTGGGCGGTCAAACATGGTAATCAACGCGGGGTTACGGCTGACGTTACCGGCATCATCGGCAATTGCGCCTTCCCCTGAATAAGCCCGGCCCAGGCCTGAGGAAGAAAATTCGTTTAGCTGAAAGCCTGCCGACCAGGCCTGGGTGGAGATAAGTGCCACTGCGACTGCGATAGCAGACTTTGTAAACAGGGTTTTCTGGCTCATGACCATAACCTCAATAATTTATTTTTATACAAACTATGTTACGTGCTGTAACAGGAGCGCGAAGTGTAGGGTCTGATGTACATCTTAGAAATCAGACCAGTGGCGAGAGTATAGGTCGGACCAGATGGAATGTTGCAAGTATGTTTCTATGTTTTTTCAAATATGATCTAAGAAACGCGATCCAGCTGGCAAAATTTGGAGGTGGCGCACTCATAGATTTGGGTGAATTTTGTTTTAGATCATTTTTAAGTGTGATTTCGGTCACTTATCCGATTTTGCAGAATTAACAACTGGAGTGGCACTTTTCAGAAGCGTAAAATATCCGCAACGTTTATCTGGCACCTTAGGTGCACATACAGAGGAAATCAACGATGAGTAAATGTAGTGCTGATGAAACCCCGGTTTGCTGCTGTATGGATGTTGGCACCATTATGGACAACTCCGACTGCACCGCGTCTTACAGCCGCGTGTTTGCAAACCGCGCAGAAGCAGAACAAACGCTGGCGGCGCTGACTGAAAAAGCCCGTAGCGTGGAATCCGAACCGTGCAAAATCACCCCGACTTTCACTGAAGAGTCTGACGGTGTGCGCCTGGATATCGATTTCACTTTTGCCTGCGAAGCTGAAATGCTGATCTTCCAGCTGGGTCTGCGTTAATTCCTCTCGGGTACGTACGCCCCTGCCAGCAACAGGCAGGGGCGTTTTCTTTTCTTTCTCCTGTCTTCACTGTGTCATAGCTCCCACTTTCCCTTTTCTCCGCTTGGCTAAATGTAAAAAAATGGTTAAGACTATGATCAGGTCAGACCACTTTATATTTTTTTTTACAGGGGAGTGTTATGGGTCAGGTTTTACCGCTGATTACCCGTCAGGGCGATCGTATCGCCATCGTTAGCGGGTTACGTACGCCTTTTGCCCGCCAGGCGACGGCTTTTCATGGCATTCCTGCTGTTGATTTGGGGAAGATGGTTGTGGGCGAATTGCTGGCACGCAGCGAAATTCCCGCAGAAGTGATTGAGCAACTGGTCTTCGGTCAGGTTGTGCAAATGCCGGAAGCGCCCAACATTGCGCGTGAAATTGTTCTCGGTACTGGAATGAATGTGCATACCGATGCTTACAGCGTCAGCCGCGCTTGCGCTACCAGTTTCCAGGCGGTTGCAAACGTTGCAGAAAGCCTGATGGCGGGAACTATTCGAGCGGGGATTGCCGGCGGGGCAGATTCCTCTTCCGTATTGCCAATTGGCGTCAGTAAAAAACTGGCGCGCGTGCTGGTTGATGTCAACAAAGCTCGAACCATGAGCCAGCGCCTGAAACTTTTTTCTCGCTTACGTTTGCGTGACTTAATGCCGGTGCCTCCGGCAGTGGCGGAATACTCCACTGGATTACGGATGGGCGACACCGCCGAACAAATGGCGAAAACGTACGGCATCACCCGTGAACAGCAAGATGCGTTGGCCCACCGTTCGCATCAACGTGCCGCCCAGGCGTGGTCAGACGGTAAATTAAAAGAAGAAGTCATGACCGCTTATATCCCGCCTTATAAACAGCCTCTTGCGGAAGATAATAATATTCGCGGCAATTCCACGCTTGCCGATTACGCAAAGCTGCGCCCGGCGTTTGATCGCAAACACGGAACGGTAACGGCGGCAAACAGTACGCCGCTGACCGATGGCGCGGCAGCGGTGATCCTGATGACTGAATCCCGGGCGAAAGAATTAGGGCTGGTGCCGCTGGGATATCTGCGCAGCTACGCATTTACCGCTATTGATGTCTGGCAGGACATGCTGCTCGGTCCGGCCTGGTCAACACCGCTGGCGCTGGAACGTGCTGGTTTGACAATGGCCGATCTGACGTTGATTGATATGCACGAAGCGTTTGCCGCCCAGACGTTGGCCAATATTCAGTTGCTTGGCAGCGAACGTTTTGCTCGCGACGTACTGGGGCGTGCACATGCCACTGGCGAAGTTGACGATAGCAAATTTAACGTGCTTGGCGGCTCGATTGCTTATGGCCATCCCTTCGCGGCTACCGGCGCGCGGATGATTACTCAGACCTTACATGAACTGCGGCGTCGCGGCGGTGGGTTTGGTTTGGTGACTGCCTGTGCTGCAGGTGGGCTTGGCGCGGCAATGGTTGTGGAGGCGGAATAATGGAAATGGCATCAGCGTTTACCCTCAGCGTCCGTCTGGACAACATTGCCATTATCACCATTGATGTTCCCGGCGAGAAAATGAATACCCTGAAGGCGGAATTTGCCTCGCAGGTGCGCGCCATTATTAAGCAACTCCGTGAAAACAAAGAGTTGCGCGGCGTGGTGTTTGTCTCCGCTAAACCAGACAACTTCATTGCTGGCGCAGACATCAACATGATCGGTAACTGCAAAACGGCGCAAGAAGCGGAAGCACTGGCGCGGCAGGGCCAACAGTTGATGGCGGAGATTCATGCTCTGCCTGTTCCGGTTATTGCCGCTATTCACGGCGCTTGCCTGGGGGGCGGGCTGGAGCTGGCGCTGGCATGTCATGGCCGTGTCTGTACTGACGATCCTAAAACTGTGCTCGGTTTGCCGGAGGTTCAGCTTGGATTATTGCCAGGTTCAGGCGGAACTCAGCGTTTGCCACGCCTGACAGGTGTCAGCACAGCATTAGAGATGATCCTCACCGGAAAACAACTTCGGGCGAAACAGGCATTAAAGTTGGGGCTGGTGGATGACGTCGTTCCGCACTCCATTTTGCTGGAAGCCGCTGTTGAGCTGGCAAAGCAGGATCGTCCATCTTCCCGCCCTCTACCTGTACGCGAGCGTATTCTGGCGGGGCCGTTAGGTCGTGCATTGTTGTTCAAAATGGTAGGCAAGAAAACAGAGCAAAAAACTCAGGGTAACTATCCAGCGACAAAACGCATTCTTGACGTTATTGAAACCGGTTTAGCGCAGGGGACCAGCAGTGGCTATGACGCCGAAGCTCGGGCGTTTGGTGAACTGGCGATGACGCCGCAATCGCAGGCGCTGCGCAATATCTTTTTTGCCAGTACTGAAGTGAAGAAAGATCCCGGCAGTGATGCTCCTCTTGCGCCATTAAACAGCGTGGGGATTTTAGGCGGCGGGTTGATGGGCGGTGGAATTGCCTACGTTACTGCCTGTAAAGCGGGTCTGCCGGTAAGAATTAAAGATATCAATGCCCAGGGCATAAATCATGCGCTGAAATACAGTTGGGAGCAGCTGGAGGGTAAAGTGCGCCGTCGTCATCTCAAAGCCAGCGAACGCGACAAGCAACTGGCTTTAATTTCGGGGACGACGGATTACCGTGGCTTTGCCCATCGAGATCTGATTATTGAAGCGGTGTTTGAAAATCTCGAATTAAAACAGCAGATGGTGGCAGAAGTTGAGCAAAACTGCGCTTCTCATACCATTTTTGCCTCGAACACGTCCTCTTTACCGATTAGCGATATTGCCGCGCACGCCACGCGACCAGAGCAAGTTATCGGCCTGCATTTCTTCAGCCCGGTGGAAAAAATGCCGCTGGTGGAAATCATTCCTCATACGGGGACATCGGCGAAAACCATCACCACCACGGTAAAACTGGCGAAAAAACAGGGCAAAACGCCGATTGTGGTAAAGGATAAAGCTGGGTTTTATGTCAATCGCATCCTGGCGCCGTATATTAATGAAGCTATCCGCATGTTGACCGAAGGCGAACGTGTTGAGCATATTGATGCCGCGCTGGTGAAATTTGGTTTTCCGGTGGGGCCAATCCAACTTTTGGATGAGGTAGGAATTGATACTGGGACTAAAATTATTCCTGTACTGGAAGCAACTTATGGAGAACGTTTTAGCGCGCCTGCAAATGTTGTTTCTTCAATTTTGAATGATGATCGCAAAGGCAGAAAAAATGGCCGAGGTTTCTATCTTTATGGCCAAAAAGGGCGTAAAAGCAAAAAACAGGTCGATCCCGCCATTTACCCGCTAATTGGTGTACAAGGGCAGGGGCGACTCTCCGCACCGCAGGTTGCTGAACGGTGTGTGATGTTGATGCTGAATGAAGCAGTACGTTGTCTGGACGAGCAGGTTATCCGAAGTGTGCGTGACGGGGATATTGGCGCGGTATTTGGAATAGGCTTCCCACCGTTTCTTGGTGGCCCGTTCCGATATATCGATGCTCTCGGCGCGGGGGAAGTCGTTGCAACAATGCAACGACTGGCCACGCAGTATGGTTCTCGTTTTACCCCTTGCGAGCGTTTATTAGAGATGAGCGAGCGCGGGGAAAGTTTTTGGAAAACAAGTGCAACTGACCCTCAATAAAAGGGTCAAAGCTATATGAATCCGCGCTGAATGGCGGAGGGTTGGTCAAAATGTAAACGCATGTTGACTATACTTGCGCCATTGAGGTAAAAAACAGCGTTTCATTCGGTGAATGGATAAGGCACAATGCCGGCCACCGCCTTGTTTCTCTGGTTTCAGATGAAACAAGGCGGGCGAATCTGGTTAACAAAAGCGGTGCAATATGCAAGTTTTTATCATGCGTCACGGCGACGCAGCCCTCGATGCCGCCAGTGATTCGGTTCGTCCTCTGACCACTAACGGTTGTGACGAATCTCGCCTGATGGCGAACTGGTTGAAAGGTCAAAAAGTGGAAGTCGAACGTGTTCTGGTGAGCCCGTTCCTGCGAGCCGAGCAAACACTGGAGGAAGTAGGTGATTGTATGAACCTGCCTTCCAACGTGGAAGTTCTGCCGGAGTTGACACCCTGCGGCGATGTAGGGCTGGTCAGTGCATATTTACAGGCGCTGACCAACGAAGGTGTCGCTTCGGTACTGGTTATCTCCCACTTACCGTTAGTCGGGTATCTGGTTGCCGAGTTATGTCCGGGCGAAACGCCGCCTATGTTTACCACTTCGGCCATTGCCAGCGTAACGCTTGATGAAAGCGGAAAAGGCGAGTTCAACTGGCAGATGAGCCCGTGTAATTTGAAAATGGCAAAAGCAATCTGATGTGATCGTAAAGTGCCCGATGGCGCAAGCTATCGGGCCTGAATTGTTCATACCTTATTGAAATTCTCCCCATAACGATGCAGATGGCATCTTTTTAGCGTTTAATCGCCGATTTGCATAAAGTTACATCTAGAAATATTCATTACCTTTTCTTGTATTTTATTTCCAGAGTTAACCACTGTGAACGCAGAATAAGAGAGTAGAAAAGAGATATTTTTTGGTCTTGATTTTATATTAATTATAGTGTTTTAATATTGTATCGGCAAAAAATAAAAATACAATCGTGTTATTTGTTGTTGGTTGTTTTTTGCTCTTTAATCATTCACTCCATGATGTGTTTATACCATATTTTAGTCATTTATCACGTAATTCCAGGGAAATTCTCAAATGTTATTTGTTTTGTTAATCATTTAAATATTTCTAAATATTGTTGTTAGTAAATTTAAATTGTGTCACGCGCTCTATAATATCAACATGCTCGCCACGCCAAAGAATATCATCTCACGTGACCTCAGAAATCCTATTCAATGGTGGGTTATAAGCCACTGCAAATTACACTGAAAGTTATTATATTCAGTATTAATATGTCAGTTGGCTGACATTTTAATTATTTATGATTTAAGGACAAATAATGAGTAAGTTTGTAAAAGCAGCCGTCGCCACAGCAATGCTTATGGGGGCGCTGACTTCAGCATCGGTCGTAGCCGCAGGGAACAACGGTACAGTGAGATTTTTCGGTATAATTGAAGACTCTCCGTGCTCAATTGTTCCTGATGACCATAAGCTGGAAGTGGATATGGGGAGCATCGGTACCGGTTCTTTAACGGGTGGCAAAACTACCACACCAAAGGATTTCCAGATTCGTTTACAGGATTGCAATTTCAATACTGAAACAACGATGACCACGACATTTACCGGTAATCCATATTCCGGTAATCCAAATAATTACTCCCTGTCTAACCTGGATAATGGCACCGAAGTTCCAAACGTAAGTCTGGTGATTGGCGACCAGCGTGGTAAAGGCTATGACCTGGGCAAAGGTATCGATCAGGCCATCGCAATGGACAGTTCAACGGGTAAAGGCAAACAGAAACAAACGCTGAAATTTAAAGCCTGGTTAGTAGGTGAAACTGCTGCGGTAACACCAACTCCGGCTCCGTTTGAAACGCTAACAACGTTCCAGATCACGTATCTCTAATGTGATTCCCCCATAACTGTAAAGTTATGGGGTTTTTAAATAAAAGATAATTAAAATATAATAATTACGGATGGATACGTAAATGCCCGAACATTCTTTTCTCCGTTTACGGGGGCTTTCGTGGTGGATTGCTCTGGCAATTTCCGGAAGTCCATTTTATGCCCTGGCAGATGATACCATTCAGTTTGATGCCCGATTTCTGGAGTTAAAAGGGAATACCAAAATTGATTTGGGGCGTTTTTCCCAAAAAGGTTATGTTGAACCGGGTAAATATAATTTACAGGTTCATGTAAATAACCAATCCTTACCTGATGAATACGATATCTACTGGTACGCAGTCGAAAACAATCCTGATAAATCGTATGCCTGCTTACCGCCTGAACTGGTTGCTCAGTTAGGCTTTAAAGAAGATATCACGAAAAACTTGCAATGGATTCGTGATGGTCAGTGTCTGAATACTGAACCGTTAAATGGCATGGAAATGACTGGTGATTTAAGCCAGTCAGTTCTCGTGATTTCTTTGCCACAGGCTTATCTTGAATATACCGACAGTGAATGGGATCCACCTTCACGTTGGGATGAAGGTATTCCCGGTCTTATTGCCGATTACAGTATCAACGCCCAGACCCGGCATGAAGAGGGTGGGGATGATACTAACGATATTAGTGGTAATGGTACGGTTGGCGTTAACGTTGGCCCGTGGCGCCTGCGTGCCGACTGGCAGAGCGACTATCAGCATACCCGCAGTAACGATGATGGTGATGCTAACGATAGCGGCACGCAAAAAAACTGGGAGTGGAGCCGTTATTACGCCTGGCGCGCCTTGCCGTCATTAAAAGCCAAACTTTCGCTGGGTGAAGATTACCTCAACTCCGATATTTTTGATGGCTTTAGCTACATTGGCGGTAGCATCAGCACCGACGATCAAATGTTGCCGCCAAACCTTCGCGGCTACGCTCCGGATATTTCCGGCGTCGCACATACCTCTGCGAAAGTGACCGTAACGCAAATGGGACGCGTCCTTTATGAAACCCAGGTCCCCGCAGGCCCGTTCCGTATTCAGGATATTGGTGATTCGGTATCTGGCACGCTGCATGTCCGCATCGAAGAACAAAACGGTCAGGTGCAGGAATATGACGTCAGCACGGCTTCCATGCCGTTTCTGACCCGACCGGGTCAGGTGCGATATAAAGTGTCGATGGGGCGCCCGCAAAACTGGGATCATCACGTCGAAGGGAGTTTCTTCTCAGGAGGCGAAGCGTCATGGGGGATCGCCAATGGCTGGTCACTTTACGGCGGCGCGTTAGCGGATGAAAACTATCAATCAGCAGCAATTGGGCTTGGGCGCGATTTGGCGCTGTTCGGCGCGTTAGCGTTTGATGTTACCCACTCCCGTACTCGTTTTGACGACAACAGCGTATACGGCAACAAAACGCTGGATGGTAACTCTTATCGTGTCAGTTATGCCAAAGATTTTGATGAACTCAACAGCCGTGTGACCTTTGCCGGATATCGCTTCTCTGAAAAAAACTACATGACCATGAGCGAATACCTGGATGCTAACAACGCCGATCGGGCGCGCACGGGTAACGACAAAGAGATGTATACGGTCACTTACAACCAGAACTTCAGGGATGCGCGTGTTTCGGTCTATCTCAACTATTCCCACCACACCTACTGGGACCGCGAAGATCAAACCAACTACAACATGATGCTTTCTCATTATTTCAATATGGGAAGTATCAGAAACATGAGCGTTTCTCTGACCGGTTATCGCTATGAATACGATAACAACGCCGATAAAGGTATTTATCTTTCCTTAAGTCTGCCGTGGGGCGACAGCAGCACCATCAGTTACAACGGCAACTATGGCAGCGGTGCCGACAGCAGTCAGGCGAGTTTGTACCATCGAATTGATGATGCCAGCCACTATACGCTGAGTGCAGGCACCAGTGAAAACCACGCCAGTGTAGATGGTTATTACAGCCACGATGGCACGATGGCAAAAGTTGATCTGAGCGCCAACTATCATGAAGGGCAATACACTTCCGCGGGTATCTCTTTACAGGGCGGGGCAACGCTGACTGCTCACGGCGGCGCGCTGCATCGCACGCAGAATATGGGCGGTACGCGTCTGCTGATTGATGCCGATGGCGTTGCCAATGTACCAGTAGAAGGCAATGGTGCTGCTGTTTATACCAACATGTTTGGTAAAGCCGTGGTGGCCGATGTTAACGACTACTACCGTAATCAGGCTTATATCGATTTGAATAACCTGCCAGAAAATGCTGAGGCCACCCAGTCGGTGGTCCAGGCAACGCTAACGGAAGGTGCCATTGGTTATCGTAAATTTGCAGTGATCAGTGGGCAGAAAGCAATGGCGGTATTGCGATTGCAGGATGGTAGTCATCCGCCATTTGGTGCGGAAGTGAAAAATGTTAATAAACAGCAAGTTGGTCTGGTTGATGATGAAGGGAATGTCTATCTGGCGGGCGTTAAACCGGGTGAACGCATGACGGTATCCTGGGAGGGAGAATCCCACTGCGATATCAGTCTGCCGGACCCGCTACCGGATGATCTCTTCAATGGTTTGCTGTTGCCATGCCAGCAAATTGGGGGAAGTGCTCCCGCAATATCACATGATATTCAGCCCGTCATTCAGGAGCAGACACAACAGGTGACACCAATGGAACCACCAATGTCTGTTTCATCGAATTAATAACGTGATTAAGGAATGATCCATGTCTAAACATATCTCTTCAAAAAAGATCGTCACTGCATTGACGTTGATGGCGGCGGCTGCAAGTTTTTACGCACAGGCTTCAGTGACGCCCGATCGTACCCGTTTGATTTTTAACGAAAGTGATAAATCTATTAGTGTTACCCTACGTAATAACGATCCTAAACTTCCTTACCTGGCGCAAAGCTGGATTGAAGATGAAAAGGGTAACAAGGTGAGTTCACCATTAGCTGTTTTACCTCCTGTACAGCGTATTGATGCGATGATGAACGGTCAGGTGAAAATTCAGGGATTGCCAGATATCCACAAATTGCCTGCCGATCGCGAAACGATGTTCTACTTTAACGTTCGCGAGATCCCGCCTAAATCGAATAAAGCTAACACGCTGCAAATTGCTCTGCAGACACGTATCAAACTTTTCTGGCGTCCTAAGGCACTGGAAAAAAGCAGCACACAAACTCCCTGGCAGCATAAAGTGACCCTAACCCGCAGCGGCCAGGAATTTACCGTCAATAACCCAACGGCGTATTACGTCATCATCAGCAACGCCAGTACGCAGAAAAATGGCAATCCAGCGGCGGGTTTCTCGCCGTTAGTCATGCCGCCCAAAACCAACGCCCCGTTAAACGTGAAAATGGATAGCACACCAGTGCTGACCTATGTCAACGACTATGGTGCGCGTATGCCGCTCTTTTTCCGCTGTAGCGGTAGTGCCTGTCTGGTGGATGAAGAACTAAGCAGCAAAGGCTGATTCCAGGAGAATCCGATGAGAAAGATGTTTCTGGTTAAATTACTGCTGGTTTTTGGTGTGGTGAGCCATCCTGCGGCAGGCGGAGAATCGAAATCCGTTGATCTGATATTGCGGGTGCTGGTCGATGCTCCACCACCTTGTTCAGTAACGGGTAGTGCTGTGGAGTTTGGTGATGTGATCATCAAAAAGATCAATGGCACCAACTATCGCATGAATGCTGAGTACAAACTGGACTGTAAGGGAAGTCTAAGTGACGACCTGCAAATGCAGTTTAAGGGAGCGACTACCACGATTAATGGCGAAACAGTGTTGAGCACAGGGATTTCTGGATTTGGGATTCGAATTGAAAATGCGGCTGATAATTCGCTGTTTCCGATTGGCGAAAACAACTGGATGCCTTTCAACATCAACAGCCAACCGAAGCTGAAAGCGGTGCCAGTAAAAGAGAGCGGTGTATCACTCGCGGCATCGGAATTTAACGCCAGTATGACCATGGTGGTGGATTATCAATGAAACGACTCGTTTTTTTTGTGATTTGCAGTTGCTGTAGCGTGGTACAGGCAGCTACACCGGACATTACTTTTCACGGAACTCTGATATCACCGCCTGTTTGTACCATTAGCGGCGGGAAAACCATTGAAGTGGATTTTGGTGACATCCTTATTAATGACATTGACGGTGTTAACTTTCTTCAGACTGTGCCATATGAGATCACCTGTGATTCTGGTGTTCGAGATGCGGTTTGGGAAATGACACTGACCTGGAAGGGGACACCTACCAATTACAATACGTCGGCGGTCCAGACCAGCGTTACTGACCTGGGCATTGAAATGCAACAAAACGGCAGTCCGTTTGAGCTGGATAAGCCTCTGAGTATTGATCCTGCCAGCCCCCCAACGCTCAAGGCGGTACCGGTGAAAGCCAGCGACGCGGCGTTGGGAGACGGAGCATTTTCCGCTTATGCCACGCTACAGGTGGATTACCAATGAAAACACCAGAATATGTTCTCGCAACACTGCTGGGGAGTTTAATGCTGACCTGGGCGACGACGGTGCAGGCGACTGATAACCTGCATTTTTACGGTAATCTATTGAATAAAACCTGTACGCCAGTAGAGACACAAGGATTGCTGGCAGAAGTGCAGTTTCCTACGGTGAGTACACAAGATTTAATGGTCGCCGGGCAGTCGGCCCGCCAGCCTGTAGTTTTTCAACTGAAAGACTGTAAGGGGCCAACCTCATACAACGTAAAGGTAACCTTGACCGGCACGGAAGATAGCGAACAGCCGGGTATTCTGGCGCTGGATGCGTCATCGGGTGCGCAGGGAGTAGGTATAGGTATGGAAAAAAACGACGGCACACCTGTCGCCATCAACAGTACTATTGGTGCGACCTTTGTACTTAATAATGGCAGCAATAGCTTAAATTTTCGCGCCTGGTTACAGGCAAAAAGCGGTCGTGATGTGACTCCCGGTAATTTTACCGCTCAGCTAACCGCAACGTTTGAGTACCTTTAAAATGAAAAAATTACGCTATTTTTTTTGCTTATTTGTATTGATGTTACCTACCGCGATGGCATCAATAACGTTTCGTGATATGCACACCGACATGGGTTATGCCGGTAACTTTAATACCTCAATCTGGTATGAACTTAATGTTCAAACCTCATCAGGTGTATATCAGGGAGAATATCACCGGGATGGTTATATTCTTCTGGCCGGAGATATTCCGAATATATCCTGGAATGGGCCAGGGCCAGCACCCAAAATTAATGTGAAAAGTGGGGAATCTATTGATTCATCGAATTGTCCAGGGCTGCCGGCATCGGGAGAATTTACTTGTAACAAGGTGATCATGGACATCATCGTTGAAGGAGATCCTGGTGGCTGTCCCTGGATAGTGACCAGTAATATCAAATCACAATCAAGAAGAAGTGGTGTTGTTTATATGGGACCTTCGACTTTTAACTCCACATGTCCGCCGATTCCTTTAGACCCTTATGATGTTTCATGGAGCCCAAATTCGGTAGTACGTAGCAAGCTATTATCATTGAAATCCACTGGAGGGGTAATCGAAAATACACTCCCCACCTTTTTGATGAAGGATGGCAAGTTGTGTGATGGTAGCCAATTTGACGATCGTGGCGCATATTGTCGCTTTGTATCGCAAATGATCACTTTTACGTCATATGGTTGTACCGATAACAAAGTGACAACCATACCAAACCGACATGCGATAACTGACAAGCAACTGCACGATATTGTGGTACGTGTCGATACCACTACACCGCAACCTATAGATTCCACTTGCCGATTCCAGTATGTGCTGAATATGTTGTAGCGACCAAACCGGATACGGCGTTTATGCCGTATCCGGTTTTGCGTTCAGGGCAACTCAGGCGGCAGCCACTCTTCCACCTCAATCAACACCAATAACGCCGCATCACCACCGTACTCTTTGGGGGCCTGGTGAAACGCCATCACATGCGGATGTTGCGCCAGCCACAGTGGTGTTTGCTGTTTCAAAATATGCTTCCCGTGACCATGCATCACGCAGGCACAAAACACATGTTCGCGGCGGCAGGCGGCAATCAACGCGCCTAGTTCCTGTTTGGCTTGTAGCTGAGTCAGACCGTGTAAATCCAAAAACAGCTCCGGCGAATAATCGCCACGGCGCAACTTCTTCGCCTCAAAATGACTCACATCCGGGCGGACATATTTCACCGGACCTTCGGTATTCAATAACGGCTGAAACTCATCTGAGAAATAATGGCTGGCATCAGCCTGCTCCTGAATCAACCGCTTAACCGGCACTTCGCTGATTTTTTTACGCTGCGGTCGGTGGACAATCGTGTCCTGCTTAATCTTGCGAGTCCCCGCCATCAACTGGCGAAACAGAGCCTGGTCCTCCTCGCTAAGTGTTGTTTTCTTTTTCATCTATGCATCTCTATTTTTTCTTTTCCTACAGTTTACCCGACTCGCAGCCCAATCGATCGGACAAAACATAATTTTCCTGCGTCATCGCCGCGTGAATGCTGATTTATCGTCATCTTCATGGCAAACTAGCCGCCGAAATTATTGCGATCATGCCCTGGAGGAATACGTGGATAAAATTTTCGTTGATGAAGCAGTAAATGAGCTGCAAACCATTCAGGACATGTTGCGCTGGTCGGTTAGCCGCTTCAGCGCGGCAAATATCTGGTACGGTCACGGTACCGATAACCCGTGGGATGAAGCGGTGCAACTGGTGTTGCCGTCGCTCTACCTGCCGCTGGATATTCCGGAAGATATGCGCAATGCGCGTCTGACCTCCAGCGAAAAACACCGTATTGTTGAGCGCGTGATCCGCCGCGTCAACGAGCGCATTCCGGTGGCTTACCTGACCAACAAAGCCTGGTTCTGCGGCCATGAATTTTACGTCGATGAACGCGTGCTGGTGCCGCGCTCGCCGATTGGTGAACTGATCAACAATAAATTTGCCGGACTCATCAGCAAGCAACCGCAGCATATTTTAGATATGTGTACCGGTAGCGGCTGCATCGCCATTGCCTGTGCTTATGCCTTCCCGGATGCAGAAGTCGACGCGGTAGATATCTCTCCCGACGCGCTGGCGGTTGCTGAACAGAACATCGAAGAACACGGTCTGATCCACAACGTCATTCCTATTCGGTCCGATTTGTTCCGCGACTTGCCGAAAGTGCAGTACGACCTGATTGTCACTAACCCGCCGTATGTCGATGCGGAAGATATGTCCGACCTGCCAAACGAATACCGCCACGAGCCGGAACTGGGCCTGGCATCTGGCACCGACGGCCTGAAATTGACGCGTCGCATTCTCGGAAACGCGGCAGATTACCTCGCTGATGATGGCGTGCTGATTTGTGAAGTCGGCAACAGCATGGTACATCTTATGGAACAATATCCGGATGTTCCGTTCACCTGGCTGGAGTTTGATAACGGCGGCGACGGTGTGTTTATGCTCACCAAAGCGCAGCTTATTGCCGCACGTGAACATTTCGCGATTTATAAAGATTAAATAAACACGCAAACACAACAATAACGGAGCCGTGATGGCTGGAAACACAATTGGACAACTCTTTCGCGTAACCACCTTCGGAGAATCGCACGGGCTGGCACTCGGCTGCATCGTCGATGGTGTTCCGCCAGGCATTCCGCTGACGGAAGCGGACCTGCAACATGACCTTGACCGTCGTCGCCCTGGGACATCGCGCTATACCACCCAGCGCCGCGAGCCGGATCAGGTCAAAATTCTCTCCGGTGTTTTTGAAGGTGTGACCACCGGCACCAGCATTGGCCTACTCATAGAAAATACCGACCAGCGTTCTCAGGATTACAGCGCAATTAAGGACGTTTTCCGTCCAGGCCATGCCGATTACACCTACGAACAAAAATACGGTTTGCGCGACTATCGCGGCGGTGGACGCTCTTCCGCCCGTGAAACCGCCATGCGCGTGGCGGCAGGGGCTATTGCCAAAAAATATCTCGCCGAGAAATTTGGCATTGAAATCCGCGGCTGCCTGACCCAGATGGGCGACATTCCGCTGGAAATCAAAGACTGGTCGCAGGTCGAGCAAAATCCGTTCTTCTGCCCGGACCCGGACAAAATCGAAGCCTTAGATGAACTGATGCGCGCGCTGAAAAAAGAGGGCGACTCCATCGGCGCGAAAGTCACCGTTGTTGCCAGTGGCGTCCCCGCCGGACTTGGCGAGCCGGTCTTTGACCGCCTGGATGCCGACATCGCCCATGCGCTAATGAGCATCAACGCGGTGAAAGGTGTGGAAATTGGCGACGGTTTTGACGTGGTGGCGCTGCGCGGCAGCCAGAATCGCGACGAAATCACCAAAGACGGTTTCCAGAGCAACCACGCGGGCGGCATTCTCGGCGGTATCAGCAGCGGGCAGCAAATCATTGCCCATATGGCGCTGAAACCGACCTCCAGCATTACCGTGCCGGGGCGCACCATTAACCGCTTTGGCGAAGAAGTTGAGATGATCACCAAAGGCCGTCACGATCCCTGTGTCGGGATCCGAGCAGTGCCGATCGCTGAAGCGATGCTGGCGATCGTTTTAATGGATCACCTGTTACGGCAACGGGCGCAAAATGCCGATGTGAAGACTGATATTCCACGCTGGTAAAAAATGAACAAAACCGCGATTGCGCTGCTGGCCCTGCTTGCCAGTAGCACCAGCCTGGCAGCGACGCCGTGGCAAAAAATAACCCAACCTGTGCCGGGTAGCGCACAATCGATAGGCAGTTTTTCCAATGGTTGTATCGTCGGCGCTGACACGTTGCCGATACAGTCCGAACATTATCAGGTCATGCGTACCGATCAGCGTCGCTATTTCGGACACCCGGATCTGGTGATGTTTATCCAGCGCCTGAGTAGCCAGGTGAGCAATCTGGGCATGGGTACGGTGTTGATTGGCGATATGGGAATGCCTGCTGGTGGGCGTTTCAACGGCGGTCACGCCAGCCACCAGACCGGACTGGATGTCGATATCTTCCTGCAACTGCCGAAAACACGCTGGACCTCCGCGCAGCTCTTGCGCCCGCAAGCACTGGACTTAGTTTCCCGCGACGGTAAACACGTTGTCTCCACGCTGTGGAAGCCAGAAATTTTCAGCTTGATCAAACTCGCCGCCCAGGACAAAGACGTCACGCGCATTTTTGTTAATCCGGCGATTAAACAACAACTTTGCCTTGATGCGGGTACCGATCGCGACTGGTTGCGCAAAGTGCGACCCTGGTTCCAGCATCGCGCACACATGCATGTACGATTACGTTGTCCTGCCGATAGTCTGGAGTGTGAAGATCAACCTTTACCGCCACCAGGCGATGGTTGCGGGGCAGAACTGCAAAGCTGGTTTGAACCTCCAAAACCGGGAACAACAAAGCCTGAGAAGAAGACACCGCCTCCGTTGCCGCCTTCCTGCCAGGCGCTACTGGATGAGCACGTGATCTAATGGAAACGTTTAATAGCCTGTTTATGGTTTCCCCGCTGTTGCTGGGAGTCCTCTTTTTTGTCGCCATGCTGGCGGGATTTATCGACTCGATTGCCGGTGGCGGTGGGTTACTCACCATTCCGGCATTGATGGCGGCGGGGATGTCTCCCGCTAACGCGCTGGCAACCAATAAACTGCAAGCCTGCGGTGGCTCTATTTCCGCCACTATCTACTTTATTCGCCGCAAAGTGGTTAGCCTAAGCGATCAGAAACTCAATATCGCCATGACCTTTGTCGGCTCAATGAGTGGCGCACTGCTGGTGCAATATGTTCAGGCCGATATATTACGGCAGATATTGCCCATCCTCGTGATTTGCATCGGCCTCTATTTCTTGCTGATGCCAAAGCTGGGTGAAGAAGATCGCCAGCGCCGGATGTACGGTTTACCCTTCGCGTTAATTGCCGGTGGCTGTGTCGGTTTTTATGACGGATTCTTTGGCCCGGCTGCCGGATCGTTTTACGCGCTGGCTTTCGTTACGCTGTGTGGATTCAACCTCGCCAAAGCCACGGCTCACGCCAAATTACTTAACGCAACGTCAAACATCGGCGGTTTGCTGCTGTTTATTCTCGGCGGCAAAGTGATTTGGGCGACGGGATTTGTGATGCTGGTGGGGCAGTTCCTCGGGGCGCGCATGGGTTCCCGACTGGTGTTGAGCAAAGGACAAAAGCTGATCCGCCCGATGATCGTTATTGTCTCGGCGGTGATGAGTGCCAAATTACTTTATGATAGCCACGGACAGGAGATCCTCCACTGGTTGGGGATGAACTAATGAACAGTACACACCACTATGAGCAGTTGATTGAAATTTTTAATAGCTGCTTTGCCGATGAATTTAATACCCGTCTGATTAAAGGCGACGACGAACCGATCTATCTTCCTGCTGATGCGGAAGTACCGTATAACCGAATCGTCTTTGCCCACGGCTTTTATGCCAGCGCAATTCACGAGATTTCGCACTGGTGCATTGCCGGGAAAGCGCGCCGTGAGCTGGTTGATTTCGGCTACTGGTATTGCCCGGACGGTCGCGATGCCCAAACGCAAAGCCAGTTTGAAGATGTTGAAGTGAAGCCGCAGGCGCTTGACTGGTTGTTCTGCGTGGCGGCGGGATATCCGTTTAACGTCAGTTGCGACAATCTGGAAGGCGACTTCGAACCGGATCGTGTGGTGTTTCAACGGCGGGTACATGCGCAGGTGATGGATTATCTGACAAATGGCATTCCGGAACGCCCGGCACGCTTCATTAAAGCACTACAAAATTATTATCACACGCCGGAACTTACGGCGGAACAATTCCCGTGGCCGGAAGCGCTCAACTGAAGCCGGCGCCACGTTTTACAATGAGGAAAGAAGATGATCGCGGAGTTTGAATCACGCATTCTGGCATTAATCGACGGTATGGTTGACCATGCCAGTGATGATGAGTTGTTTGCCAGTGGGTATTTGCGTGGCCACCTGACATTAGCTATCGCAGAACTGGAAAGTGGTGATGACCACTCCGCTCAGGCGGTGCATACGACCGTTAGCCAGAGTCTGGAAAAAGCCATTGGTGCTGGTGAATTGTCGCCGCGTGACCAGGCGCTGGTAACCGATATGTGGGAACACCTGTTTCAGCAGGCGTCACAGCAGTAAGTTGTTGGCGTCTGGAGCACCATGCCTGATGCGACGCTTATCGCGTCTTATCAGGCCTACACGTCACACGTAGGTCGGATAAGGCGTTCACGCCGCATCCGACAAACAATGCCAAAGCAGATTACCCCGCCTTAACCGTTTTACCTTTCAACAACTTCCGCACCCATAACCTATTCGGATTTAACGCCGCCAGCGTACTGGCATCCATCGGAATCGGTTCTTCACTCATCTGTGCCGCCAGAATCTCGGCACACAGCGGGGCAGAACACAAACCACGCGAACCCAAAGCAGCAAGCATAAAGAGATCGTCATAAATCGGCGCGCTTACCGCCTCCTCTTTCTGCTCCGCCAGCGACGCATATTTCACGAGTGTAGCGTCATAATCAGGCACGTTGCCTACCATTGGCAGATGATCGCGGGTGGCGCAACGCACACCGCAGCGCGCCTCTTTATCACTGACATCAACCGCTTTCGCCCATTGTGCCTGCGGCAAACAATCAATCAATCGCTGGCGATTCTTCAGCTGATCTTCCTCACTGTATGCCGTATCTTCGCTGCCGCGATGATAACTGGCACCAATACAATGATGTTGATTCGCCGGATTTTGCGGCGTGAGATAACCGTCATAGCACAGCACTTGCTTCAGCTTCGCCAGTTCCGGCGTTGTCGGAATATGGCTGACCTGCCCGGCAACTGAATACACTGGCAGAGACGACGTTTGGCTGAAACGGCTGATTTGATGCCCATTCGCCAGTACCACTACACTATGCGTCGCTTGCTGATCACCTGCAAAATTCAACAACCAACAATCATCCTTACGGGATAAATTCTGCAATCGGTGGTTATAACGATTCTGCAAACCTTGCTGTTCCGCCAGTTCCAGCACATTACGGGTCAGTTCCGCCGGACACAGCCAGCCACCTTGCGGATAAGTAATACCGCTGCAATTTGTCGCAACGCCCGTAATTTGTTCAACCGCATTTGCCTCAACGGCTACAGCCAACTCTGCGGGTAAATCCATCGACAGCATCTGTGCGATTTTATGCTGGCTTTTCTCATCCCAGCCTAACTGTGTGACGCCGCACCAGTCATGATCAAATTTAACGGGTAATTGGTCGTAAAGCCGACGAGCAAAAGTAAACGCATTAGAGAAAAAGCGGTTTAGCGCCTCATCGTGTTTACTTAAGAGCGGATACAGCGCCCCCTGACGATTGCCGGAAGCACCCAGCGCGGGGGCCTCATCCGCACAATAAAGCGTTACCTGCCAGCCGCGACGTAATAGCGCCAGCGATAACAACGCGCTGGCAATACCGCCGCCGATAATCGCTGCTTCCCGTTTGCGGCTGCCCGTACGATTAAACCACGGCGTGGAGCAGGGGAGGGGTAATGTCTGTTCCATCACCCCACAAAGCATTTCCCGTTTGCGCCCAAAGCCCTTACGTTTTTGCATGGTGAATCCGGCTTCCTGCAAACCGCGGCGGACAAAACCAGCAGAAGTAAATGTCGCCAGCGTGCCGCCCGGACGCGCCAGTCGTGCCATGGCGTTAAACAGATTTTGCGTCCACATATCCGGGTTTTTCGCTGGCGCAAAGCCGTCCAGAAACCAGGCATCTACTTTTTGATTTAGCGAATCGTCCAGTTGGCTGGTCAGTTCGTTTATATCGCCAAACCATAAATCCAGCGTTACGCGGCCTTCATCGAGCAATAAACGATGGCAACCGGGTAGGGGCAAAGGCCACTGTGTCTGAAGCTGTTCCGCCCACGGCGCAAGTTCCGGCCAGTGTTGGTGCGCTAACGCTAAATCAGCACGAGTGAGGGGAAATTTCTCAAAACTAATGAAATGTAAGCGTTGTAATTGCGCCTGTGGATGCGCTTCGCGAAACTGATCAAATGCCTGCCATAGCGTCAGGAAGTTTAATCCGGTGCCGAAGCCGCTCTCTGCTACCACAAACAGAGGATGTGGATGCTCAGGAAAGCGTGCCTCTAATTGGTTACCCCCAAGAAAAACATAACGCGTCTCTTCCAGTCCGTTATCGTTGGAAAAATAGACATCGTCAAAATCTCGGGAAACAGGTGTACCCTCAGCATTAAATTCAAGGTTGGCAGGTTGTATGGAGTAGTGTTTCACGTAAGTTACTCGTCTTACAGGCGGTGGCTCGATCTTAGCGATGTGTGCCAGGCTGCGCAAATTTCTCTATTAATTGGCTGATCGGACTTGTTCGGCGTACAAGTGTACGCTATTGTGCATTCGAAACTTACTCTATGTGCGACTTACAGAGGTATTGAATGAAACGTGCAGTGATTACTGGCCTGGGCATTGTTTCCAGCATCGGTAATAACCAGCAGGAAGTCCTGGCATCTCTGCGTGAAGGACGCTCAGGGATCACTTTCTCTCAGGAGCTGAAGGATTCCGGCATGCGTAGCCACGTTTGGGGCAACGTAAAACTGGATACCACTGGCCTCATTGACCGCAAAGTTGTGCGCTTTATGAGCGACGCATCCATTTATGCATTCCTTTCTATGGAGCAGGCAATTGCAGATGCTGGCCTCTCCCCGGAAGCTTACCAGAATAACCCGCGCGTTGGCCTGATTGCAGGTTCCGGCGGCGGCTCTCCGCGTTTTCAGGTGTTCGGCGCTGACGCAATGCGCGGCCCGCGCGGCCTGAAAGCGGTTGGCCCGTATGTGGTCACTAAAGCGATGGCATCTGGCGTTTCTGCCTGCCTCGCCACGCCGTTCAAAATCCACGGCGTTAACTACTCCATCAGCTCCGCGTGTGCGACTTCCGCACACTGTATCGGTAACGCAGTAGAGCAGATCCAACTGGGCAAACAAGACATCGTGTTTGCTGGTGGCGGTGAAGAGCTGTGCTGGGAAATGGCTTGCGAATTCGACGCAATGGGCGCGCTGTCTACCAAATACAACGACACCCCGGAAAAAGCCTCCCGTACTTATGACGCTCACCGTGACGGTTTCGTTATCGCTGGCGGCGGCGGTATGGTGGTGGTCGAAGAACTGGAACACGCGTTGGCACGTGGTGCTCATATCTACGCTGAAATCGTTGGCTACGGCGCAACGTCTGATGGCGCAGACATGGTTGCTCCGTCTGGCGAAGGCGCAGTGCGCTGCATGAAGATGGCGATGCACGGTGTTGATACCCCAATCGACTACCTGAACTCCCACGGTACTTCGACTCCGGTTGGCGACGTGAAAGAGCTGGCGGCTATCCGTGAAGTGTTCGGCGATAAGAGCCCGGCGATTTCTGCAACCAAAGCAATGACCGGTCACTCTCTGGGCGCTGCTGGCGTACAGGAAGCTATCTACTCTCTGCTGATGCTGGAACACGGCTTTATCGCCCCGAGTATCAACATTGAAGAGCTGGACGAGCAGGCTGCGGGTCTGAACATCGTGACCGAAACGACCGATCGCGAACTGACCACCGTGATGTCTAACAGCTTCGGCTTCGGCGGCACCAACGCCACGCTGGTAATGCGTAAGCTGAAAGATTAATTCGGAGTAGGTCGGATAAGACGCGTCAGCGTCGCATCCGACGATACGCGGCAATGCTGCCTCCAGCACTAAAGAATAAGGGAACCCGATGGTTCCCTTTTTCACATCATTGACAATCGCCGCCTGTTCCAGGCAAACTTCCCGCTTTGTCGATTTCCGTCTGAAAAGACGTTCGCGTTAAATCCTGCCAACGCACCGTAACCCTGAAAACCAGAGAGATGAGACGGGGAGACTCCTCGCCTTGCGCTGCATTCTGGAGTAAAGCATGACTGCTGTAAGCCAAACAGAAACACGATCTTCTGCCAATTTTTCGCTCTTCCGCATCGCTTTTGCGGTTTTTCTCACCTACATGACCGTCGGGCTGCCGTTGCCGGTTATCCCGCTGTTTGTTCATCATGAACTGGGCTATGGCAACACCCTGGTCGGGATTGCCGTCGGGATTCAGTTTCTGGCTACGGTGCTGACGCGTGGCTACGCCGGACGGCTGGCCGATCAATATGGTGCAAAACGTTCGGCGCTTCAGGGTATGTTCGCCTGCGGTCTGGCTGGCGGCGCGCTGCTGCTGGCGGCGCTTTTGCCTGTCTCCGCACCGATTAAATTTGCCCTGCTGGTCGTCGGGCGTTTGATTCTTGGTTTTGGTGAAAGCCAGTTGCTGACGGGCGCTTTGACCTGGGGATTGGGCATTGTCGGGCCGAAACACTCAGGCAAAGTGATGTCGTGGAACGGGATGGCGATTTATGGCGCACTGGCGGTGGGCGCACCGCTAGGCTTGTTGATTCATAGCCATTACGGTTTTGCCGCACTGGCGCTTACGACAATGGCATTGCCTTTACTGGCGTGGGCTTGTAACGGCACAGTCCGCAAAGTACCGGCAATGGCGGGAGAACGTCCATCGCTGTGGAGTGTTGTCGGACTTATCTGGAAACCGGGTCTTGGTCTGGCGCTTCAGGGCGTTGGCTTTGCGGTTATCGGAACCTTTGTATCGCTCTACTTTGCCAGCAAAGGATGGGCGATGGCAGGTTTTACACTCACCGCATTTGGCGGCGCATTTGTCGTGATGCGCGTGATGTTCGGCTGGATGCCAGACCGTTTTGGCGGCGTGAAAGTGGCGATTGTCTCTTTGCTTGTCGAAACGGTAGGTTTGTTGCTGCTCTGGCAAGCGCCTGGCGCGTGGGTGGCATTAGCTGGTGCGGCGTTAACCGGGGCAGGGTGTTCACTTATCTTCCCGGCGCTTGGTGTGGAAGTGGTTAAGCGCGTTCCGTCTCAGGTTCGCGGTACTGCGCTCGGCGGTTATGCGGCGTTTCAGGATATCGCCCTCGGTGTTTCCGGGCCACTGGCAGGTGTCCTGGCGACCACATTTGGCTACTCGTCGGTATTCCTTGCCGGGGCGATATCGGCGGTGCTGGGGATTATCGTGACGATACTGTCATTTCGTCGTGGTTAACTCAATAACCAGACCAACATCACGATGATGGCGGTCAGCAATATCCACAGGCTGGGGCGCATGGCCATTTCTTGCATCGTGTTAATGAATGGCGTAAAGGGATTGAGTAACGGTTGAATATCTCGCGGTTCAATCCCATTCACCCGCCGTTGATAAAGCTGGTTGAGGATATCCTCGGCCTGTGCGGAAGTCAGGGCTGATTGCTGAGAAAGGCCATATTTTTGCTCAACATAGCTCGATAATACTGTCAACTCGCTGGCATCCAGTGGCTGTTTTAGCGCCATCTGAAGCGACTCCAGCGTCGGTGTATTTTGCTGACTTAACACCTGGCGTGCCTGCAACCAGGTAACCAGGTGGGTAAACATTTTTGCCGGGATCAACTCACCATTTTTTACCCCAGAAAGTTCCAGCATAGATTGCCAAATCTGTTTGCTGGGTTCTCCTGTTGCCGCCGCGAGTTTAGTCACCAGTTGCTTAAGCGTATTGTGTTCTGCCGGTAGCAAAGGGCGATCGGTCGCCTGGCGCTGTTGCGGCTGCGGGATAACCATCTTCCCTTCCTGTAACAGCGTCAGGACGGTTTTTAATTGCTCCGGTGAGAGTTGATTCAGCGGCGTCTGACCAAAGTTATGACGAATGTAATCTGTGACCGCCTGACGATTATTCCCCAGCCGTAAATACTCGCTCAATTGCGCCAAAAGCTGGCGGACAGAATGGCTTTCTTGCGCGGCCAGTAAACGTTGTGCAAGGTTTTGTTCTGCGGCGGGGAAATTGCGTGAAAGTAACGGTGAATCGCCCGGCAGACCGATGTCGTGCTTTATACCGGCCCACAATTCCGCGCTCTGCTGTTGCGTCAGCGAAGTCACTTTGGTTATCAAACTTTCCAGCACTGTACGTTGTAAGCTGGATAAAGGCTGATTGCCTGCGCCAGACGACAGTTTATCCCCCTGACCCGGTGGTTGCCCAGGAGGGGCGGAAATTGGTTGTATCATTACGTATCCTTATACCTGAAATCATCGCAAGTATGCCTGGCCGCGAGATTATGGCACACTTGTCCGGTTAACTCTCGTTCTCATACAGGTACCACAAACGTGAAAATCCTTGTTGATGAAAATATGCCTTATGCCCGCGAATTATTTAGTCGTCTGGGGGAGGTGAAAGCGGTTCCGGGGCGTCCAATTCCAGTTGCTGAACTGGATGATGCAGATGCTTTGATGGTGCGTTCGGTCACGAAAGTGAATGAATATTTGCTGGCAGGAAAGCCGGTAAAATTTATTGGCACCGCGACTGCGGGGACGGACCATGTCGATGAAGCGTGGTTAAAGCAGTCGGGAATTGGTTTTTCTGCTGCACCTGGCTGCAATGCGATTGCGGTAGTGGAATATGTTTTCTCGTCACTGCTGATGCTTGCCGAACGCGATGGATTTTCACTGCACGAGCGTACCGTGGGGATCGTGGGCGTCGGCAACGTCGGGCGACGTTTACAGGCACGGCTGGAAGCGTGGGGGATCAAAACATTACTTTGCGATCCACCACGCGCCGATCGTGGGGATGAGGGGGATTTCCGTCCTCTTGATGAACTGGTCGCGCAAGCAGACATTCTGACTTTCCATACGCCACTCTTTAAAGATGGTCCGTACAAAACGCGGCATCTGGCGGATGAAAAACTGATTCGCAGCCTGAAGCCGGGGGCAATTCTGATTAACGCCTGCCGTGGTGCCGTTGTCGATAATACCGCACTGCTGACCTGCCTGAATGAAGGTCAGAAGTTAAGCGTGGTGCTGGATGTCTGGGAAGGCGAGCCAGAACTCAACGTCGAGCTGCTGCAAAAAGTGGATATCGGCACGCCGCATATCGCGGGCTATACCCTCGAAGGTAAAGCGCGTGGCACAACGCAAGTGTTTGAAGCCTACAGCAAGTTTATTGGTCATGAACAGCACGTGGCGTTGGATACTTTACTGCCCGCGCCGGAGTTTGGCCGCATCACGCTGCATGGTCCGCTCGATCAGCCGACGCTAAAAAGGCTGGTGCATTTGGTGTATGATGTGCGCCGCGACGACGCACCGCTGCGTAAAGTCGCCGGAATACCGGGTGAGTTCGATAAACTGCGCAAAAACTATCTTGAGCGCCGCGAATGGTCGTCTCTGTATGTGATCTGTGATGACGCCAGCGCGGCGGCATTACTGTGTAAACTGGGTTTTAACGCCGTTCATCATCCGGCTCGTTAATCTCTTCTTCATGCTCTCTGCTGTAACATAGGCAGGGAGCTTTGCATTTTCTGGAGTAAACCACCATGTCTGAAGGCTGGAACATTGCCGTCCTGGGCGCAACTGGCGCTGTGGGCGAAGCCCTGATTGAAACGCTGGCTGAACGTCAGTTCCCGGTTGGGGAAATTTATGCACTGGCACGTAACGAAAGCGCAGGCGAACATCTGCGCTTTGGTGGTAAGACAATCACCGTGCAGGATGCCGCCGAATTTGACTGGACGCAGGCGCAACTGGCGTTTTTTGTCGCAGGCAAAGAAGCGACCGCGACCTGGGTTGAAGAAGCAACCAACTCAGGCTGCCTGGTTATCGACAGCAGCGGATTGTTCGCTCTCGAACCCGACGTACCGCTGGTGGTGCCGGAAGTAAACCCGTTTGTACTTGCTGATTACCGTAACCGTAATGTTATCGCCGTACCGGACAGCCTGACCAGCCAGCTGCTGGCTTCTCTGAAACCGTTAATCGATCAGGGCGGATTGTCGCGTATTAGCGTTACCAGCCTGATTTCAGCCTCCGCACAGGGCAAAAAAGCGGTCGATGCGTTAGCGGGGCAGAGTGCGAAATTGCTCAACGGCATTCCGATTGACGAAGAAGATTTCTTCGGACGTCAGCTGGCGTTCAACATGCTGCCGTTACTGCCGGACAGGGAAGGTAGCGTGCGCGAAGAACGTCGTATCGTCGATGAAGTGCGCAAAATCATGCAGGACGAAGGGCTGATGATTTCGGCAAGCGTCGTGCAGGCACCGGTATTTTACGGTCACGCTCAGATGGTCAACTTTGAAGCTCTGCGTCCGCTGGCAGCAGAAGAAGCGCGTGATGCGTTTGCTCAGGGCGAAGATATTGTGCTTTCCGAAGAGAACGAATTCCCGACGCAGGTGGGTGATGCTTCCGGTACGCCGCATCTTTCTGTGGGCTGCGTGCGCAATGATTACGGTATTCCAGAGCAAATCCAGTTCTGGTCGGTGGCCGATAACGTCCGTTTTGGCGGCGCACTGATGGCAGTGAAAATCGCCGAGAAACTGGTGCAGGAGTATCTGTACTAATGTCCGACCAGCAACAACCGCCAGTTTATAAAATTGCGCTGGGCATTGAGTACGACGGCAGTAGGTATTACGGCTGGCAACGGCAGAACGAAGTCCGCAGTGTGCAGGAGAAGCTGGAAAAGGCGCTCTCCCAGGTGGCGAACGAGCCCATCACCGTCTTCTGCGCCGGGCGTACTGACGCAGGCGTACATGGCACCGGGCAGGTAGTGCATTTCGAAACCACCGCGCAGCGCAAAGACGCCGCGTGGACATTAGGCGTAAATGCGAATTTACCTGGTGACATCGCCGTGCGTTGGGTTAAAGCTGTACCTGATGATTTTCATGCCCGATTTAGCGCCACGGCTCGCCGTTATCGCTACATCATCTACAATCATCGGCTGCGCCCGGCAGTGCTGAGTAAAGGTGTGACCCACTTCTACGAACCGCTGGATGCCGAACGGATGCATCGGGCTGCGCAATGCTTGTTGGGCGAGAATGATTTCACCTCATTTCGCGCGGTGCAGTGCCAGTCCCGAACGCCGTGGCGCAACGTTATGCATATTAACGTCACGCGACATGGTCCTTATGTGGTGGTAGATATCAAAGCGAATGCCTTTGTACATCATATGGTGAGGAATATTGTCGGTAGCCTGATGGAAGTAGGCGCCCACAACCAGCCAGAGAGTTGGATAGCAGAGCTGTTAGCGGCAAAGGACAGAACGCTGGCGGCAGCAACGGCGAAAGCGGAAGGGCTGTATCTGGTTGCGGTAGATTACCCTGACCGATTTGATCTTCCAAAACCGCCAATGGGCCCGCTGTTTCTGGCGGACTAATGAGAATAATGCTCTAAAAATTACAGGCTGTAGCCAATGCAGTTACAGCCTGAGAAATGAAGAGTACAAGGCATAGGCAATTATGGACCTGATTTATTTCCTCATCGATTTTATTTTGCATATTGATGTGCATCTGGCGGAACTGGTCGCAGAGTACGGCGTCTGGGTTTATGCCATTCTGTTTTTGATTCTGTTCTGTGAAACCGGGCTTGTGGTAACGCCATTCCTGCCTGGTGATTCGTTGCTGTTTGTCGCTGGCGCGTTGGCATCTCTGGAGACTAATGATCTCAACGTCCATATGATGGTGGTACTGATGTTGATTGCTGCAATTGTGGGTGATGCGGTCAACTACACCATTGGGCGGTTATTTGGTGACAAACTGTTCAGTAATCCGGATTCGAAAATTTTCCGTCGTAGTTATCTTGATAAGACTCATCAGTTTTACGAGAGACATGGCGGCAAAACAATTATTCTCGCCCGTTTTGTACCGATCGTCAGAACGTTCGCGCCGTTCGTTGCGGGAATGGGCCACATGTCGTATCGTCATTTCGCCGCTTTTAACGTGATTGGTGCACTGTTGTGGGTACTGATTTTTACCTACGCAGGTTATTTCTTCGGCACGCTCCCTTTCATTCAGAGTAACCTTAAACTGATGATTGTTGGCATTATTTTTGTTTCAATATTGCCTGGGGTTTTCGAATTTATTCGTCACAAACGCGCAGCGGCACGCGCCGCAAAATAAAAAGTAACTCCGCGGTTCGACCACTTTTTTATCCAAAGTTTCGGGCTGTTATGTTTTAATGTGCAACATTCATGGTCTGTTGGGGGCAAAAATGGCATTATGCGTCCCCAAAGATAAAACTGGCATCGAACCAGGTTCAGACAGAAAGGTCCCTAATGAGCTGGATTGAACGAATTAAAAGCAACATTACTCCCACCCGCAAGGCGAGCATTCCTGAAGGTGTGTGGACTAAGTGTGATAGCTGCGGTCAGGTTTTATACCGCGCTGAACTGGAACGTAATCTTGAGGTCTGTCCGAAGTGTGACCATCACATGCGTATGTCGGCGCGTAACCGCCTGCATAGCTTGTTAGATGAAGGCAGCCTTGTGGAGCTGGGTAGCGAGCTTGAGCCGAAAGATGTGCTGAAGTTCCGTGACTCCAAAAAGTATAAAGACCGTCTGGCCTCTGCGCAGAAAGAAACCGGCGAAAAAGACGCGCTGGTGGTGATGAAAGGCACTCTGTACGGTATGCCGGTTGTCGCTGCGGCATTCGAATTCGCCTTTATGGGCGGTTCAATGGGTTCAGTGGTTGGCGCTCGTTTCGTGCGTGCCGTTGAGCAAGCGCTGGAAGATAACTGCCCGCTGATCTGCTTCTCCGCTTCTGGTGGCGCACGTATGCAGGAAGCGTTAATGTCGCTGATGCAGATGGCGAAAACCTCTGCGGCACTGGCAAAAATGCAGGAGCGCGGGTTACCGTACATTTCTGTACTGACCGACCCGACGATGGGCGGTGTTTCTGCAAGCTTCGCGATGCTGGGCGATCTCAATATTGCTGAACCGAAAGCGTTAATCGGCTTTGCCGGTCCGCGCGTTATCGAACAGACCGTTCGCGAAAAACTGCCGCCAGGATTCCAGCGCAGTGAATTCCTGATCGAGAAAGGCGCCATCGATATGATCGTCCGTCGACCGGAAATGCGCCTGAAACTGGCTAGCATTCTGGCGAAGCTGATGAATCTGCCAGCGCCTAATCCTGATGCGCCGCGTGAAGGCGAAGTGGTGCCACCGGTGCCGGATCAGGAACCAGAGGCCTGATAACTGATAAGGGCAGGGCCACTGGCTCTGCCCTTTTGCTATTTATTCTCCCCGTAACGAATCAGCGGATACCATGATTATCAAACGCACTCCTCAAGCCGCGTCGCCTCTGGCTTCGTGGCTTTCTTATCTGGAAAACCTGCACAGTAAAACTATCGATCTCGGCCTTGATCGCGTCAGCCAGGTTGTGGCGCGTCTTGGCGTCCTTAAACCTGCACCGTTTGTGTTTACCGTTGCGGGAACTAATGGCAAAGGCACGACCTGCCGTACGCTGGAGTCGATTCTGATGGCGGCAGGGTACAGGGTGGGGGTCTACAGTTCGCCGCATCTGGTGCGTTATACCGAGCGCGTTCGTATACAGGGCAAAGAACTGGCGGAGTCGGCTCATACAGCTTCTTTTGCCGAGATTGAGGCCGAGCGCGGCGATATTTCTTTGACTTATTTTGAATACGGTACGCTGTCGGCATTGTGGTTGTTCAAAGAGGCGCAACTCGATGTGGTGATTCTGGAAGTAGGTCTGGGCGGTCGTCTGGATGCGACTAACATTGTCGATGCTGATGTTGCCGTGGTAACCAGTATCGCGCTGGATCATACCGACTGGCTGGGGCCAGATCGTGAAAGCATTGGTCGTGAGAAAGCGGGGATCTTCCGCAGCGAAAAACCGGCAATCGTCGGTGAACCGGAAATGCCTTACACCATTGCCGATGTAGCACAGGAGAAAGGCGCACTGTTGCAACGTTGTGGCGTTGAGTGGAATTATTCCGTCACTGACCATGACTGGTCATTTACCGATGCTCACGGCACGCTGGCGGGATTACCGTTGCCACTTGTCCCGCAACCGAATGCCGCAACGGCGCTGGCGGCACTGCGTGCCAGCGGCCTGGAAGTCAGTGAAAAGGCAATTCGCGACGGTATCGCCAGCGCAATTTTGCCTGGACGTTTCCAGATTGTGAGCGAGACGCCACGCGTTATTTTTGATGTCGCCCATAATCCTCATGCGGCGGAATATCTTACCGGACGCATGAAAGCGTTACCGAAAAACGGGCGCGTGCTGGCGGTTATCGGTATGCTACATGATAAAGATATTGCCGGAACACTGGCCTGGTTGAAAAGCGTGGTTGATGACTGGTATTGTGCGCCACTGGAAGGGCCGCGCGGTGCCACGGCAGCACAATTGCTTGAGCATCTGGGGAACGGCAAACCATTCGATAGCGTTGCGCAGGCATGGGAAGCCGCAATGGCGGACGCTAAACCGGAAGATACCGTGCTGGTGTGTGGTTCGTTCCATACGGTCGCACATGTCATGGAAGTGATTGACGCGAGGAGAAGCGGTGGCGAGTAAGTTTCAGAATCGGTTAGTTGGCACTATTGTGCTGGTAGCTCTGGGAGTTATTGTGCTTCCAGGATTGCTTGATGGGCAGAAAAAACATTATCAGGATGAGTTCGCAGCGATCCCGCTGGTGCCGAAAGCGGGCGATCGTGACGAGCCAGATATGATGCCAGCCGCCACTCAGGCGTTGCCGACACAGCCGCCAGAAGGCGCGGCAGAAGAGGTGCGGGCAGGTGATGCCGCAGCGCCTTCGCTCGACCCGACAACCATTGCGGCCAATAATACCGTGTTTGAACCTGAGCCTGCACCGGTCGCTCCACCGAAACCGAAACCGGTGGATCCGCCTAAGCCGAAGGTTGAAGTGCCGCCCCCGCCGAAGCCAGAACCGAAACCGGTTGTTGAAGAAAAGGCAGCGCCGACGGGTAAAGCCTATGTTGTGCAACTGGGCGCACTGAAAAATGCCGATAAAGTGAATGAGATTGTCGGTAAGCTGCGTGGCGCGGGATATCGGGTTTATACTTCGCCGTCGACGCCAGTGCAGGGTAAAATTACCCGTATTCTCGTGGGGCCAGATGCCTCAAAAGATAAGCTGAAAGGATCGCTTGGCGAACTGAAGCAGATCTCTGGTTTGAGCGGCGTGGTTATGGGCTACACGCCGAATTAATACGGTTTTGCCTGATGCGACGCCAGCGCGTCTTATCAGGCCTGTGCTGGAGCAGAACCGTAGGTCGGATAAGGCGTTCACGCTGCATCCGACAGCCGTTGCCTGATGTGATGCTGGCGCGTCTTATCAGGCCTGTGCTGGAGCAGAACTGTAGGTCGGATAAGGCGTTCACGCCGCATCCGACAATGGTTGCCCGATGCCGCAAAGGCATAAAAAGTCGATGGCGTTGAATATTTTTTCAGCGCCATTTTTATTGATGCGCGGGAAGGAAATCCCTACGCAAACGTTTTCTTTTTCTGTTAGAATGCGCCCCGAACAGGATGACAGGGCGTAAAATCGTGGGACACATATGGTCTGGATTGATTACGCCATAATCGCGGTGATTGCTTTTTCCTCTCTGGTTAGCCTGATCCGCGGCTTTGTTCGTGAAGCGTTATCGCTGGTGACATGGGGTTGTGCTTTCTTTGTCGCCAGTCATTACTACACTTACCTGTCAGTCTGGTTTACGGGCTTTGAAGACGAACTGGTTCGAAATGGGATTGCCATCGCGGTACTGTTTATCGCTACCCTGATCGTTGGTGCTATCGTGAACTTCGTGATAGGCCAGCTGGTGGAGAAAACGGGGTTGTCAGGCACCGATCGGGTGCTGGGCGTCTGCTTCGGTGCGTTGCGCGGTGTGTTGATTGTTGCTGCCATTCTCTTCTTTCTCGACTCCTTTACTGGAGTGTCGAAAAGCGAAGACTGGAGCAAATCACAGCTGATCCCGCAGTTCAGTTTTATCATCAGATGGTTTTTTGATTATCTGCAAAGCTCGTCAAGTTTCTTGCCCAGGGCGTAAGTGCTCTGAGATGTGGCTTAACGAGGAAAAAGACGTATGTGCGGTATTGTCGGTATCGCCGGTGTTATGCCGGTTAACCAGTCGATTTATGATGCCTTAACGGTGCTTCAGCATCGCGGTCAGGATGCCGCCGGCATCATCACCATAGATGCCAATAACTGCTTCCGTTTGCGTAAAGCGAACGGGCTGGTGAGCGATGTATTTGAAGCTCGCCATATGCAGCGTTTGCAGGGCAATATGGGCATTGGTCATGTGCGTTACCCTACGGCTGGCAGCTCCAGTGCCTCTGAAGCGCAGCCGTTTTACGTTAACTCTCCGTATGGTATTACGCTTGCCCACAACGGCAATCTGACCAACGCTCACGAGTTGCGTAAAAAACTGTTTGAAGAAAAACGCCGCCACATCAACACCACTTCCGACTCGGAAATTCTGCTGAATATCTTCGCCAGCGAGCTGGATAACTTCCGCCACTACCCGCTGGAAGCCGACAACATTTTCTCCGCCATTGCCGCGACTAACCGCCAAATTCGCGGCGCGTATGCCTGTGTGGCGATGATTATCGGCCACGGTATGGTTGCTTTCCGCGATCCTAACGGTATTCGTCCGCTGGTACTGGGGAAACGCGATATCGACGAGAATCGCACAGAATATATGGTCGCTTCCGAAAGCGTTGCGCTCGATACGCTGGGCTTTGAGTTCCTGCGTGACGTCGCCCCAGGCGAAGCGATTTACATCACTGAAGAAGGGCAGTTGTTTACCCGTCAGTGTGCTGACAATCCGGTCAGCAATCCGTGCCTGTTTGAGTATGTTTACTTTGCCCGTCCTGACTCGTTCATCGACAAAATTTCCGTTTACAGCGCGCGTGTGAATATGGGCACGAAACTGGGCGAGAAAATTGCCCGTGAATGGGAAGATCTGGATATCGACGTGGTGATCCCGATCCCGGAAACTTCCTGCGATATCGCGTTGGAAATTGCCCGAATTCTGGGCAAACCGTACCGCCAGGGCTTTGTTAAAAACCGCTATGTTGGTCGTACCTTCATCATGCCGGGTCAGCAACTGCGTCGTAAATCTGTGCGCCGTAAATTGAACGCCAACCGCGCTGAGTTCCGCGATAAAAACGTCCTGCTGGTTGATGACTCCATCGTGCGCGGCACCACCTCTGAACAAATTATCGAGATGGCACGCGAAGCCGGAGCGAAGAAAGTGTACCTCGCCTCTGCGGCACCGGAAATTCGCTTCCCGAACGTTTATGGTATTGATATGCCGAGTGCCACGGAACTGATCGCTCACGGCCGTGAAGTGGATGAAATTCGCCAGATCATCGGTGCCGACGGTTTGATTTTCCAGGATCTCAACGATCTGATCGAAGCCGTTCGCGCTGAAAATCCGGATATCCAGCAGTTTGAATGCTCGGTGTTCAACGGCGTCTACGTCACCAAAGATGTTGATCAGGGCTACCTCGATTTTCTCGATACTTTACGTAATGACGACGCCAAAGCATTGCAACGTCAGAACGAAGTGGAAAACCTGGAAATGCATAACGAAGGATGATGCCTTCACTCAGGGTGCCAGTCTGGCACCCTGACTTGCAACTCTCGCCGAAATCCTGCAAAGTCTGCCAGCAAGTCTGACAGGGCAACTCTCTATGAAACGACTCATTGTAGGCATCAGTGGTGCCAGCGGCGCGATTTATGGCGTGCGCTTATTACAGGTTCTGCGCGATGTTGCAGACATCGAAACGCATCTGGTCATGAGCCAGGCGGCGCGCCAGACCTTATCCCTCGAAACGGATTTTTCCCTGCGCGAAGTGCAGGCGTTAGCCGATGTAACTCATGATGCGCGTGATATTGCTGCCAGCATCTCTTCTGGTTCTTTCCAGACGCTGGGCATGGTGATTTTACCCTGTTCAATCAAGACCCTTTCCGGCATTGTCCATAGCTATACCGATGGCCTGTTGACCCGCGCGGCAGATGTGGTGCTGAAAGAGCGTCGCCCGTTGGTGCTCTGCGTGCGTGAAACACCGTTGCACTTAGGCCACCTGCGTTTAATGACTCAGGCGGCTGAAATCGGTGCGGTGATTATGCCTCCCGTTCCGGCGTTTTATCATCGCCCGCAATCCCTTGATGATGTGATAAATCAGACGGTTAACCGTGTTCTTGACCAGTTTTCGATAACCCTTCCCGAAGATCTCTTTGCCCGCTGGCAGGGCGCTTAACTCCGCTGTTGCCCTGTTTCAGGGCAATTTTGCAACCGTGATCAAATCCTCGACATTTTGTTCCTTCCATTGAATCGAAACGCTGCGATTCAACCGCCATACCTGCTATCTTCAATTTCAGGACAATAATGCAACGTCTTATTAACATATTTTACGTTGAATGTTGCTGCTGTCGGCAAGATGGCATAAGACCTGCATGAACGAGCCTGCAAACACACAACACAATACACAATATAAAAAAGCCATTTCACTTGAGGGTTATGTATGAAGAAGTCGATTCTCGCTCTGTCTTTGTTAGTCGGTATCTCCGCAGTCGCTTCCAGCTACGCGGCGCTGCCGGAGACGGTACGTATCGGAACGGATACCACCTATGCACCGTTCTCATCGAAAGATGCCAAAGGTGACTTTGTTGGCTTTGATATCGATCTCGGTAATGAGATGTGCAAACGGATGCAGGTGAAATGTATCTGGGTTGCCAGTGACTTTGATGCGCTGATCCCCTCACTGAAAGCGAAAAAAATCGACGCCATTATTTCGTCGCTCTCCATTACCGATAAACGTCAGCAGGAGATTGCTTTCTCCGACAAGCTGTACGCCGCGGATTCCCGTCTGATTGCCGCTAAAGGTTCGCCGATTCAGCCAACGCTGGATTCACTGAAAGGTAAACATGTCGGAGTGCTGCAAGGCTCCACTCAGGAAGCCTACGCTAACGATACCTGGCGCAGTAAAGGTATTGATGTTGTGGCCTATGCCAACCAGGATTTAGTCTATTCCGATCTTGCTGCGGGGCGTCTGGATGCTGCGTTACAAGATGAAGTCGCCGCTAGTGAAGGATTCCTTAAGCAACCTGCCGGTAAAGAGTTCGCCTTTGCTGGCCCTTCAGTGAAAGACAAAAAATACTTCGGTGACGGTACCGGTGTCGGGCTGCGTAAAGATGATGCCGAACTGACAGCCGCCTTTGACAAAGCGCTTGGCGAGCTGCGCCAGGATGGTACTTACGACAAGATGGCGAAAAAGTACTTCGATTTTAATGTCTATGGTGACTGATACGTCGCAGGGAAGCTGCATCTGATAGCGTCATTATCATGGTGCATTATAGGTTTGTTGCACTATCGTGGTGCATTGAAATGCATACTTAAGCAATTTTAATGAAAAATAATACGATTAACTGGCCAGGATATTTTGCCTTGTTGGTCAATTTTATGGCACGATAAGTGTAACAAACCTGTAAATATTCCCTATTAAAAGACTGTCAGTTGAGGACATTATGAAAAAACTGGTGCTATCGCTCTCTCTGGTTCTGGCCTTCTCCAGCGCGACTGCTGCTTTTGCTGCTATTCCGCAAAATATTCGCATCGGTACTGACCCAACTTATGCACCGTTTGAATCAAAAAATTCACAAGGTGAATTGGTTGGCTTTGATATCGACCTGGCGAAGGAACTGTGCAAACGCATCAATACGCAATGTACATTTGTCGAAAACCCGCTGGATGCGTTAATTCCGTCATTAAAAGCGAAGAAGATTGACGCCATCATGTCATCGCTTTCCATCACCGAAAAACGTCAGCAGGAAATAGCCTTCACCGACAAATTGTACGCCGCCGATTCTCGCCTGGTTGTGGCGAAAAATTCCGACATTCAGCCGACAGTAGAATCGCTGAAAGGCAAGCGGGTGGGCGTATTGCAGGGCACGACCCAGGAGACATTTGGTAACGAGCACTGGGCGCCAAAAGGCATTGAAATCGTCTCTTATCAGGGGCAGGACAACATTTATTCTGACCTGACCGCCGGGCGTATTGATGCCGCGTTCCAGGACGAAGTTGCCGCCAGCGAAGGTTTCCTCAAACAGCCCGTCGGTAAAGATTACAAATTCGGTGGCCCGTCTGTTAAAGATGAAAAACTGTTTGGCGTAGGCACCGGCATGGGCCTGCGTAAAGAAGATAACGAACTGCGCGAGGCACTGAACAAAGCCTTTGCCGAAATGCGCGCTGACGGTACTTACGAGAAATTAGCGAAAAAGTACTTCGATTTTGATGTTTATGGTGGTTAATCACCATCGGTGAAAGAAAGCCCGCTCCCTTTGGGTAACCGGAGGGAGACAAGAGGCAGGAAATTCACCACACACGACAGGACAGGCTGCATGTTGTATGGGTTTTCAGGTGTTATTTTACAGGGGGCGCTCGTCACGCTGGAGCTGGCCATCAGCTCTGTAGTGCTCGCTGTAATCATCGGTTTAATTGGCGCTGGCGGTAAGCTTTCGCAAAATCGACTCTCGGGGCTGATTTTCGAAGGATATACCACGCTGATTCGCGGTGTGCCGGATTTAGTGTTGATGCTGCTGATATTTTACGGTTTGCAGATTGCGTTAAATACGGTGACGGAGGCGATGGGCGTCGGACAGATTGATATTGACCCGATGGTTGCCGGTATTATCACCCTGGGTTTTATTTACGGTGCTTACTTCACCGAAACGTTCCGTGGCGCGTTTATGGCGGTGCCGAAAGGACAAATAGAGGCGGCTACGGCGTTCGGTTTTACTCGCGGGCAAGTATTTCGGCGGATTATGTTTCCGGCGATGATGCGTTACGCTCTGCCGGGCATTGGCAACAACTGGCAGGTGATCCTCAAATCGACCGCCCTGGTTTCGTTACTCGGCCTGGAAGATGTGGTGAAAGCCACCCAATTGGCAGGCAAAAGTACATGGGAACCGTTCTATTTCGCCATCGTCTGTGGCGTGATTTATCTGGTTTTCACCACCGTTTCCAATGGTGTGCTGCTGTTCCTTGAGCGCCGCTACTCCGTGGGTGTGAAGAGGGCTGACCTGTGATCGAAATCTTACATGAATACTGGAAACCGCTGTTGTGGACCGACGGTTATCGCTTTACCGGCGTGGCGATTACCCTTTGGTTGCTGATTTTGTCAGTAGTGATAGGTGGAATTCTGGCGCTGTTTCTGGCGATTGGTCGCGTCTCTAGTAATAAATACATCCAGTTTCCAATCTGGTTATTTACCTATATTTTTCGCGGTACGCCGCTGTATGTGCAGTTGCTGGTGTTCTATTCCGGCATGTACACGCTGGAGATTGTTAAAGGGACCGAGTTCCTTAACGCCTTTTTCCGCAGTGGCCTGAACTGTACCGTGCTGGCGCTGACGCTTAACACTTGTGCTTACACCACCGAGATTTTTGCCGGAGCGATCCGCTCGGTGCCGCACGGGGAAATTGAAGCTGCCAGGGCCTATGGTTTCTCGACCTTTAAAATGTATCGCTGCATTATTTTACCGTCGGCGCTGCGCATTGCTTTACCGGCCTACAGCAACGAAGTGATCCTGATGTTGCACTCGACTGCGCTGGCGTTTACTGCCACGGTGCCGGATCTGCTGAAAATTGCCCGTGATATCAACGCCGCGACGTATCAACCTTTTACCGCCTTTGGCATTGCTGCGGTACTCTATTTAATCATCTCTTATGTCCTGATCAGCCTCTTTCGCAGAGCGGAAAAACGCTGGTTGCAGCATGTGAAACCTTCTTCAACGCACTGAGAATACGATGTCCGAGAATAAATTAAACGTTATCGATTTGCACAAACGCTACGGCGAACATGAAGTGCTGAAAGGGGTGTCACTGCAAGCGAACGCCGGGGATGTGATCAGCATCATCGGATCGTCGGGATCGGGGAAAAGTACCTTTCTGCGCTGCATTAACTTCCTCGAAAAACCGAGTGAAGGCTCGATCGTGGTTAACGGCCAGACTATCAATCTGGTGCGGGATAAAGACGGCCAACTCAAAGTCGCCGATAAAAATCAGCTGCGCTTGCTGCGCACACGCCTGACGATGGTATTCCAGCACTTCAATCTCTGGAGCCACATGACGGTGCTGGAAAACGTCATGGAAGCGCCCATTCAGGTGCTGGGCCTGAGCAAGCAGGAAGCGCGCGAGCGAGCGGTGAAATATCTGGCGAAGGTCGGCATAGACGAACGTGCGCAGGGGAAATATCCGGTGCACCTTTCTGGCGGTCAGCAACAGCGTGTTTCCATCGCAAGGGCGCTGGCAATGGAACCAGAAGTTCTGCTGTTTGATGAACCTACATCGGCCCTTGACCCAGAGCTGGTGGGCGAAGTGCTGCGCATTATGCAGCAGCTGGCGGAAGAGGGGAAAACGATGGTGGTGGTAACCCACGAAATGGAATTTGCTCGCCATGTCTCCACACATGTTATTTTCCTCCATCAGGGGAAAATCGAAGAAGAGGGAGCGCCAGAACAATTATTTGGCAACCCGCAAAGTCCTCGTTTGCAACAGTTCCTTAAGGGATCGCTGAAATAATTTCCTCTCCGGTGGCTAATGCTGCCGGAGTATTTTCAAGGCTAATTTGCGAGTTGGCTTCCATTGACATGTATATATTGCAGTCCACTTAAAATAGTTCTGAATTCGCTGTCCAGATATAAAAACTGCCTGCTGCATTGCTTATAAAGGGTGGTTATTGTCTCGTCATCTTAAATTTGAGGGGTGACGGAACGCCATGACCATATCGACAACTTCCACACCGCATGATGCGGTATTTAAATCCTTTTTACGTCACCCGGACACCGCACGGGATTTTATTGATATTCACCTTCCTGCGCCGCTACGTAAACTTTGCGATTTATCGACGTTAAAACTGGAACCAAACAGTTTTATTGATGAAAACCTGCGGCAATATTATTCCGACATCTTGTGGTCAGTGAAAACTGAGGAGGGGATGGGATATATTTATGTCGTCATTGAACACCAAAGTAAGGCGGAAGAATTAATGGCTTTTCGCATGATGCGCTATTCTATCGCGGCAATGCAAAACCATCTTGATGCAGGCTATAAAGAACTGCCTTTGGTGATCCCGATGCTGTTTTATCATGGTTGCAGAAGTCCTTATCCTTATTCTCTATGTTGGCTTGATGAATTTGCAGAACCTGCTATTGCCCGCCAAATTTATTCATCGGCTTTTCCGCTGGTGGATATTACCGTAGTGCCGGATGACGAGATTATGCAACACCGCAAAATGGCGTTGCTGGAGTTAATGCAGAAACATATTCGCCAGCGCGATCTGTTGGGATTAGTCGATCAAATAGTTTCTCTGCTTATTACAGGCAACACTAATGACAGGCAGCTAAAAGCCCTGTTTAATTACGTATTACAAACGGGGGATGCCCAGCGCTTCCGCTCATTTATTGGTGAGATAGCGGAACGTGCACCACAAGAAAAGGAGAAACTGATGACCATTGCTGACAGATTACGTGAAGAAGGCGCAATGCAGGGCAAACACGAAGAAGCCCTGCGAATTGCTCAGGAGATGCTGGAAAAAGGATTTGACCGCGAAGTCATCCTGATGTTGACCCGACTTTCGCCAGACGACCTTTTGGCGAAAAGCCACTAATTCTGAATTACCAGGCACTAACTGGCGGATGTTCGCGGTAAACCACATCAGCGAACGACATCTGCCAGTGCCTCGTCTAAATCGTACCAGCGAAACGCAAACCCCGCTTCTTCCAGCCTTTTAGGTAACGCGCGTTGTCCACCTAACACCAGAACTGAAGATTCGCCCATTAACAGCCGAATGGCGGTCGCGGGGACGCGCATAATCGCTGGGCGATGCAGTACATGGCCGAGCGCATGGGAAAATTGTTCATTGCGTACCGGGTAGGGGGCAACCATATTAAACGGTCCGCGTAGATCGTTATCCAGCAGCCAGAGAATCCCGTTGACCATATCATCGATATGAATCCAGGCCAGATACTGCCGACCAGAGCCAATCGGGCCACCTAAACCGAGGCGAAACGGCGGCAGCATTTTGCCGAGAATACCGCCATCTGGTGCCAGTACCACACCGGTACGCAGCAGGCACACACGCGTTTTGTTGCTTTGCGCCCGACAGGCAATTTCTTCCCAATGAGCGCAGAGTTTATGGGTAAATTCGTTATGCGGAGGCTCTTCTTCGGTAACGACAACTTCACCTAAATCACCGTAATATCCCGTCGCCGAACCGGAAATAAGGACTGACGGCGGCGTGTCGCTGGCATTAATTAAATCCACCAGTTTTTGGGTAATATTCCAGCGACTTTGGCACAGTCGGTCTTTTTGCTCGCGAGTCCAGCGTTTGTTGGCAATCGGTTCGCCAGCCAGGTTGATTACCGCGTCAACGCCGTTGAGGTTGCTTTGATTGGCAAGCCCTTGCCATAGTGTCACCTGGGGGCCGAGGATTGAATTGGCTTTCTGCGTGTTACGCGTCACCACTGTGACCTGATTGCCCAACTCCAGCAAACGCGGGATTAAATGGCGACCAATTAATCCCGTCCCTCCGGTGATCACTATATTCATGCAGCCTCCCGATATGGCGGTTAACGCTGCCAGCTCAAGGTCATTGATACCGAATCGGCGTAGCGCAGCGCGTGCAGTTTATCGATCTCCACTTCAGCATAGGTTACCCAGTGATGTTCACGTGCGATATCGAGCACATCCTGAGTTAATTTTTCCAGCAAAGAGAAACAGTTATTCTCTACGTGTTGAATGATGTTTTTGGTGACGGTGCGATAGTTCAGCGCGTCATTAATATCTTCACTGGTACGCGCTTTATCGGCGGGGTAGTGGATCGTGACATTGATAACGATATCCTGACGGTTGTTAATCTCTTCGTCCTTAATTCCGATAAATGTACGTAAACGAAGGTTCTTTATACGAATAATAGCGGCAGGTTGTGACATTGCAGGTTCCCTGTTGTTTTACTTAGACAGGAATAATACACGAGAACCTTTCTCAGTTAACTATCTGAGATCTCATCATTCAATTGAGCCTTTAATAGTGATTGCCCGGTGGCAGGGCGCGAACGGATCCGCTCATGCCAGTTCTTCGCTGCCGGGTACATAGCAAGGTCAATCCGCTGACGAGCATATGCATTTACCCACGGCCAACAGGCAATATCCGCAATGCTGTAATCTTCGCCGCCAAGCCAGGGGGCGTTTTCCAGGCGCTTATTGAGTACGTGATACAGACGCTGGGTTTCAACCTGATAACGTTCAATAGCGTAAGGAATAGTCTGTGGCGCAGCATGATTAAAATGATGATTCTGTCCGAGCATTGGCCCCAGGCCGCCAACCTGCCAGAATAACCATTGTAAGGTGGTGGCGCGCTCACGCGGGTCGTGACTTAAAAATAGTCCCGTTTTCTCTGCCAGATACAACAAAATTGCACCTGACTCAAAGAGGTTTAACGGTTCGCCGCCATCAGTCGGTGAATGATCAACAATTGCCGGAATCTTATTGTTCGGCGATATGCGCAAAAACTCCGGGCGAAACTGACTGCCTTTCCCCAGGTCAACCTTGATTAAACGATATTCCAGGCCAGCCTCTTCGAGAAACAGCGTAATTTTGTGGCCATTTGGGGTAGGGGCGTAATAGAGATCGATCATTGCAGCTCCGGTTGTCTAATAATCTGAACATCTCAAGTATAGAAACCCCGGAGACTCGCGTGAGTTTTCATCAAGTAACCGTGACAAAAAGGCTCTATAGTTTGAGAGCAAGCCCCTTTATCGCCGAGGATATAATGAGTAAACCCGCTATCACGCTTTGGTCAGATGCCCATTTTTTCTCACCCTACGTGTTATCCGCCTGGGTGGCGTTGCAGGAGAAAGGACTACCTTTTCATATAAAGACTATCGACCTTGACAGCGGTGAACATTTACAGCCGACGTGGCAAGGTTACGGGCAGACACGCCGCGTGCCTTTGTTACAGATTGATGATTTTGAGTTGAGTGAATCCTCTGCCATAGCGGAATATCTGGAAGACCGTTTTGCGCCGCCGACCTGGGAACGCATTTATCCATTAGATCTGCAAAACCGGGCGCGTGCACGGCAAATTCAGGCATGGCTGCGGAGCGACCTGATGCCTCTGCGTGAAGAGCGTTCGACGGATGTCGTTTTTGCTGGCGTAAAAAAAGCACCGCTAACGGCGGAGGGAAAAGCCAGCGCGCAGAAACTGTTCGCAATGGCAGAACATTTACTGACGCATAACCAGCCTAATTTGTTTGGCGAGTGGTGCATTGCCGACACTGATTTAGCGCTAATGATTAATCGTCTGGTGCTGCACGGCGATGAGGTGCCGGAGCGTCTGGTGGATTATGCGGCATTCCAGTGGCAGCGGGCTTCAGTTCAGCGTTTTATTGCACTTTCAGCAAAGCAATCTGGCTGATAGCAGCGACAGAATCCAGTATCATAGCTTACGTTTTTTCGACGAGGAGTGAGTGATGAAACTGATGTTTGCATCGGACATTCATGGGTCGTTACCGGCGACGGAACGTGTACTGGAGTTGTTTGCCCAAAGCGGCGCGCAGTGGCTGGTGATTCTTGGCGACGTGCTGAATCACGGCCCACGCAATGCTTTACCGGAGGGCTATGCGCCGGCAAAGGTGGCGGAACGCTTGAATGAAGTGGCGCATAAAGTCATCGCTGTACGTGGCAACTGCGACAGTGAAGTGGACCAAATGCTGCTGCATTTCCCAATGACCGCGCCATGGCAACAGGTGTTGCTGGAAAAACAGCGCCTGTTTCTGACACATGGGCATCTGTTTGGCCCGGATAATCTGCCGGCGTTAAACCAGAACGACGTGCTGGTGTATGGTCATACCCATCTGCCGGTGGCGGAGCAGCGGGGGGAGATTTTCCACTTCAACCCCGGTTCGGTTAGCATTCCGAAAGGCGGCAATCTGGCGAGCTACGGCATGCTCGAAGATGACGTACTAAGCGTAATCGCACTCAATGATCAAAGTATCATTGCGCAGGTCGCGATTAATCCGTAATTTACCCAACAACTCAAAATGCGCCGTAAGAGCGCCAGAAAAAGAAGGTTTCCTGATAATGGAACAGCGTCGTTTGGCAAGTACTGAATGGGTGGATATTGTCAATGAAGATAACGAAGTCATTGCACAAGCCAGCCGGGAACAAATGCGGGCACAGTGTCTGCGTCATCGTGCAACTTACATCGTCGTGCATGATGGTATGGGCAAAATTCTGGTCCAGCGTCGTACCGAGACAAAAGACTTTTTACCCGGCATGTTAGATGCTACTGCTGGTGGTGTGGTCCAGGCTGATGAACAACTGCTGGAATCCGCACGTCGCGAAGCGGAAGAAGAGTTGGGCATTGCCGGTGTCCCCTTTGCCGAGCACGGGCAGTTCTATTTTGAAGACAAAAATTGCCGTGTCTGGGGCGCGTTGTTCAGCTGTGTTTCTCACGGTCCCTTCGCCCTTCAGGAAGATGAAGTCAGCGAGGTCTGCTGGCTGACGCCAGAAGAAATCACCGCTCGTTGCGATGAGTTCACACCAGACTCGCTAAAAGCTTTGGCGTTGTGGATGAAGCGCAATGCCAACAATGAAGCCGTAGAGACTGAAACGGCAGAATGAAAAAAGAGCCGCAGTTGCGGCTCTCAGGTTGTAGACAAAGTGCGCTTTGTTTATGCCGGATGCGGCGTAAATGCCTTATCCGGCCTACAAAATATTGCAAATTCAATATATTGCATGGGCCATGTACGCATGATAAGCGTAGCGCATCAGGCAATTTTTCCGTTGTCATCAATCTAAGAGCCGCAATCGCGGCTCTTAACGTTTTTAATGGTAGCCCATCAACTGGGCGCCTATCACCACCACGCTGGACATAATAAACAGCAGTCCAAGCAGTGTTGCCCCCACTTTGATCCAGTTACGGAAGTCCACCCGGCAAACACCGAGCGTGGCCATTAATGAAGCCGAGGTCGGGTAAATGATATGACTGAAGCCATCGCCAAACTGGAAGGCCAGCACGGTAACCTGACGGTTAACGCCGACCAGATCGCCAAGCGGTGCCAGTAACGGCATGGTTAACGCGGCCTGGCCAGAACCGGATGTCACGAAGAAATTAAATACCGCCTGGAAGAGCAGCATAAACCACGCCGCGACCGCGTTATCAAGGCCGCTAATGGCATTGGCAATGCTGTTGAGGATGGTATTCAGTACGCTGGCATCACCGGCTTCGCCGTTACCTACCAGCAGCAAAATCCCTTTGGCGAAACCAACCAGCAGGGCGGGGGCTATCATCATTCGCGCGCCTTCGGTAAATGATGAAGCCATGGTGTTTACCGTCATACCATTCAGACGGAAGACAACGCCGATGATGCCAATTACCAGACCCATAGCGAAGAACTGGCTGGCAATTTCAGGAATAAACCAGGCATTGACGATAACGCCCCAAATCACCCAGATCATGACGGCGGTTAAAACAATTAATACCAGCCAGTCACCAAAGGTAAATGGGCGCTGTTCGACATCCGCCTGTTTTTCGCGGAAGAAACGATCGGACTCATGAACGCGTGACAACAGAGGATTCTTTTTCACCCGTGAGGCGTACACCATGGTGAAGACCAGGCCAATCAGAGTAGAGATTACCCATACCACGATGCGCAAACCGGAGCCAGAAAGCACCGGAACACCAGCGATCCCCTGGGCGACGACCACGCAGAACGGGTTCATCCACGAGCTGGCAAAACCGATTTGCGTAGCGATATAGGTTACCAGGACGGTGGTGATACTGTCATAACCCAGCCGTACCATGAGTGGCGCGATGATGATGGCAAAGGCGACTGCCTCTTCCCCCATGCCAAATACCGCACCACCGAGTGAAAAGAGAATAAATAACGCCGGAATGAAAAGAATTTCATTCCCTCGTGTGTGGCGGATAAGTGCCAGGATGCCGTTATCAATAGTTCCTGTGCGCATCACGATGCCAAACGCGCCGCCAATCACCAGCATAAACATGATGATGCCAACGGCGGTCCCATATTTCGAGCCAGAAGTTAGCCCTTCAAACGGGAAGTTCATCAGGCCGGGACGTTCATCGCCCGTCGAGAACAGTTGCACGCGGTGATACTCTGGTTCGCCCGCTTCGTTGGTCAGAATGCGAAATGAGTGAGGGTCTACAACCTTGCGTGTTTTTGTCTGACCATCAACCTGATATTGCACTTCCTGACTGTCAAACATTCCCACCGGAACAACCCAGGTGGCGAGGCTGGTTAAAATAGCAACAAAAAAGATAATCACCAGAGTATCGGGCATTGCCCATCTTCTGGTTGGTTTGGATTCAGTGATTGCTGACATAGCGCAAATTTTCCCTTGCACAAGACAAAGTGGTAAGTATGCAAAGTGAGATGACGCAATTCATTGATGCAGCGCAGTTAAGCAAGATAATCAGAAAGGAGTAATGCAAATTAAGAGAATAAAAAACCGGAAATAGTGGCTATTTCCGGTTCTGATATCCGCAGCAGTAAGGCTGCGGATTATGACGAGATTACTGCTGCTGTGCAGACTGAATCGCAGTCAGCGCGATGGTGTAGACGATATCGTCAACCAGTGCGCCACGGGACAGGTCGTTAACCGGCTTGCGCATACCCTGCAGCATCGGCCCGATGGAGATCAGGTCGGCAGAACGCTGTACCGCTTTGTAGGTGGTGTTACCGGTGTTCAGATCCGGGAAGATGAACACGGTAGCGCGACCTGCAACCGGAGAGTTCGGCGCTTTAGATTTCGCAACGTCAGCCATTACCGCAGCGTCGTACTGCAGCGGGCCGTCGATCATCAGGTCAGGACGTTTTTCCTGCGCCAGACGAGTGGCTTCGCGAACTTTCTCTACGTCGCTACCTGCACCAGAAGTACCGGTGGAGTAGGAGAGCATAGCCACGCGCGGTTCGATACCGAAGGCTGCGGCGGAATCTGCGGACTGAATCGCGATTTCTGCCAGCTGTTCTGCGGTCGGATCCGGGTTGATCGCACAGTCACCGTAAACGTAAACCTGTTCCGGTAGCAGCATGAAGAACACGGAAGATACCAGAGAGCTACCCGGTGCAGTTTTGATCAGCTGCAGCGGCGGACGGATGGTGTTTGCGGTGGTGTGAACAGCACCGGAAACCAGACCATCAACTTCATCCTGTTCCAGCATCAGGGTACCGAGAACCACGTTGTCTTCCAGCTGTTCGCGGGCAACAGTTTCGGTCATGCCTTTGTTCTTACGCAGTTCGACCAGACGAGCAACATATTTTTCGCGAACCACTTCTGGATCAACGATTTCAATGCCTGCGCCCAGTTCTACGCCCTGAGACGCAGCAACTCGGTTGATCTCTGCCGGGTTACCCAACAGTACGCAAGTTGCGATACCACGTTCAGCACAGATGGCGGCTGCTTTAACGGTACGCGGTTCGTCGCCTTCCGGCAGAACGATACGTTTGCCCGCTTTGCGCGCCAGTTCGGTCAGCTGATAACGGAACGCAGGCGGAGACAGACGACGGCTGCGCTCGGAAGTGGCAGTCAGAGAGTCAATCCAGTCAGCGTTGATGTAGTTAGCAACGTATTCCTGAACTTTCTCGATACGCTCGTGATCGTCAACCGGAACTTCCAGGTTGAAGCTCTGCAGGCTCAGAGATGTCTGCCAGGTGTTGGTGTTTACCATGAATACCGGCAGGCCGGTAGCGAAAGCGCGTTCGCACAGTTTAGAAATGCGCGCGTCCATTTCGTAGCCGCCAGTCAGCAGCAGGGCGCCGATTTCTACGCCGTTCATGGCAGCAAGGCAAGCGGCAACCAGTACGTCAGGACGGTCTGCGGAAGTTACCAGCAGAGAACCTGCACGGAAGTGCTCCAGCATGTGTGGAATGCTGCGTGCGCAGAAAGTGACAGATTTCACGCGGCGAGTGTTGATGTCGCCTTCGTTGATGATGGTGGCGTTCAGGTGGCGTGCCATATCGATAGCACGAGTCGCGATCAGATCAAAGCTCCACGGCACAGCGCCGAGAACCGGCAGCGGGCTGGATTCTTGCAGCTTCGCCGGATCAACATTGTTGATTTTAGCTTTGGAAGAGTCGTCGAAAATCTCGGACAGATCCGGGCGAGTACGACCCTGTTCATCAACCGGTGCGTTCAGTTTGTTAACGATAACGCCAGTGATGTTGGTGTTTTTGGCACCACCGAAGCTGTTACGAGTCAGTTCGATACGCTCTTTCAGCTGTTCCGGGGTGTCGGTGCCCTGAGACATAACGAAGACGATTTCCGCGTTCAGCGTTTTGGCGATTTCGTAGTTCAGAGACTGGGCAAACTGGTGTTTACGTGTCGGTACCAGACCTTCAACCAGAACCACTTCAGCGTCTTTGGTGTTAGCGTGGTAGTTCGCGACGATCTCTTCCATCAGCACATCTTTTTTATTGCTGGAAAGCAGACCTTCAACGTAGCTCATTTTCAGCGGTTCGGCGGCTGTCGTGGTGGAAGAGCTCGCACGCACGATAGTCGTTGTCTGATCGGGCGCATCGCCACCGGTACGCGGCTGAGCAATAGGTTTGAAAACGCTCAGACGAACGCCTTTGCGTTCCATTGCACGGATCACGCCGAGGCTGACGCTGGTCAGACCGACGCTGGTTCCGGTAGGGATCAGCATAATAATACGGGACACGGTTTATCCTCTTTCGTTACCGCCGATTGGCGGGTTACAAAACAGCACCGCCAGCTGGGCTGGCGGTGTGAAATCAGGCAGTCAGGCGGCTCGCGTCTTGCGCGATGACCAGTTCTTCGTTGGTTGGGATAACCACCGCAGGACGGGTACCTTCTTTGTTGATGAAACCAGATTTGCCGAAACGTGCAGCCAGGTTGCGTTCGCGATCAACTTCAAAGCCCAGCACGCCCAGTTTGCCCAGAGACAGTTCACGAACCATCGCAGCGTTTTCACCGATACCACCGGTGAATACAACAGCGTCCAGACGACCATCCATCAGCGCGGTGTATGCACCGATGTATTTCGCCAGGCGGTGGCAGTAAACGTCCATTGCGCGCTTCGCGTCTTCTTTCGTCGCGTAGTTATCTTCAACATAGCGGCAGTCGCTGGTCACTTCGGTCAGACCCAGCAGGCCAGACTCTTTGGTCAGCAGTTTGTTGATGGCATCAACGCTCATGCCGAGGGTGTCGTGCAGGTGGAAAATGATCGCCGGATCGATGTCACCAGAACGAGTACCCATTACCAGGCCTTCCAGCGGAGTCAGACCCATAGAGGTATCAACGCATTTGCCGTTACGGATAGCAGAAACGGAACCACCGTTGCCCAGGTGGCAGGTGATGATGTTCAGTTCTTCTACCGGTTTGTTCAGCATTTTTGCCGCTTCCTGGGTTACATAGAAGTGGCTGGTACCGTGCGCGCCGTAACGACGGATGCCGTGCTCTTTGTACAGGTTGTACGGCAGGGCGTAGAGGTAAGACTCTTCCGGCATAGTCTGGTGGAACGCCGTGTCAAATACAGCAACGTTTTTATCTTTCAACTGCGGGAAAGATTTCAGTGCTTCTTCGATACCGATCAGGTGAGCCGGGTTGTGCAGCGGTGCAAAAGAAGCTGCATCTTTGATACCCTGAATAACAGACTCGTCGATCACTACGGAGCTGGTATACTTCTCACCGCCGTGTACGATACGGTGACCGATAGCGGTCAGCTGCGCAGACAGTTCTGGTTTTTGTGCCAGAATAGTATTAACGATAAAGTTGAGCGCTTCGCTGTGAGCGGCGCCTGCACCTAAAGCCGCTTCTTGTTTATTGCCGTCCATTTTCCATTTGATACGTGCTTCGGGCAGGTGGAAACATTCGGCTAAACCAGAAAGGTACTCTTCACCATTCGCTGCATCGATGATTGCAAATTTCAGTGAAGAACTACCGCAGTTCAGAACCAGTACTAACTTACTCGACATGGAAGTACCTATAATTGATACGTGGCTAAAAAAACGTCAGGGAGCCATAGAGCGTAGCGCATGATGACACCGACATTTATGATTAACATCATGCACTGCAAATTTTTTTTTGCATGATGGAAGAAATATCTTGAGTCTATGCCATTTTGCGTAATTTTCAGCCAATGGCATAATGTTTATGAATTTGACGACTCAATGAATATGTACTACTCGGCCATTTCAGGCTGCTAAAGGATACCTGATTGTGGGTACGGAAGACAAAATGTTTTGAACGTTGTCCCGCTGAGTTGTGAATTTGCACAAATTTTTGAATCTTTATATGTGAAGTTGAGGTGAAGCATGTCAACGCCGGATAATCGTTCTGTTAATTTTTTTAGCTTGTTTCGCCGGGGACAGCATTACTCAAAGACGTGGCCGCTGGAAAAACGCCTTGCCCCGGTCTTTGTTGAGAATCGCGTCATTAAGATGACGCGCTATGCGATCCGCTTTATGCCGCCGATCGCCGTGTTTACTCTCTGCTGGCAGATTGCGCTGGGCGGTCAGCTTGGTCCGGCAGTCGCCACTGCGTTGTTCGCCCTAAGCTTACCCATGCAGGGACTGTGGTGGCTGGGCAAGCGTTCTGTAACGCCACTACCACCTGCAATCCTCAACTGGTTTTATGAAGTTCGCGGTAAATTGCAGGAGTCTGGACAGGTGCTGGCACCTGTTGAAGGCAAGCCTGATTACCAGGCATTAGCTGACACGCTTAAGCGCGCCTTCAAACAACTGGATAAAACTTTCCTTGATGATTTGTAATTGACCCCTGATTACGCATATAAAAGAAGGCAGACATCGGCCTTCTTTTTTTTCACCGTAGTAGAGTGATACAGGAGTCAACAATGGAAATGACCAACGCGCAACGTCTTATTTTGTCTAACCAGTACAAAATGATGACTATGCTCGATCCGGCAAATGCTGAACGTTACCGTCGCCTGCAAACAATCATTGAGCGTGGTTATGGTTTACAAATGCGCGAACTGGATCGCGAGTTTGGCGAGCTGAAAGAAGAAACCTGCCGCACTATCATCGACATTATGGAGATGTATCACGCGCTGCATGTTTCCTGGTCTAATTTACAGGATCAGCAATCCATCGATGAACGTCGTGTCACCTTCCTCGGCTTTGACGCCGCCACCGAAGCGCGTTATCTCGGATATGTCCGCTTTATGGTTAACGTTGAAGGGCGTTACACCCATTTTGATGCCGGAACTCACGGCTTTAATGCCCAGACGCCAATGTGGGAGAAATATCTGCGCATGTTGAATGTCTGGCATGCCTGCCCGCGTCAGTATCACCTGAGCGCTAACGAAATTAACCAAATCATCAACGCCTGAGGAGGCCCGCGTGCGGTGTAAAGGTTTTCTTTTTGATCTGGATGGAACGCTGGTGGATTCTCTGCCCGCGGTAGAGCGAGCGTGGAGCAACTGGGCCAGACGTCATGGGCTAGCACCGGAAGATGTGCTGGCGTTTATTCATGGTAAACAGGCGATTACGTCTCTGCGCCATTTCATGATGGGCAAATCGGAGACGGAAATTGCCGCCGAGTTTACCCGTCTGGAACAAATCGAGGCCACGGAAACCGAAGGTATTACCGCACTCCCAGGGGCGATAGCTTTACTCAATCATTTGAATAAAGCGGGGATTCCGTGGGCCATTGTCACTTCTGGTTCCATGCCTGTTGCGCGAGCACGTCACAAAGTCGCCGGACTTCCCGCGCCGGAAGTGTTTGTTACCGCAGAGCGGGTTAAACGTGGAAAACCAGAGCCGGATGCATATCTGTTAGGTGCACAACTGTTGGGCCTTGCACCGCAGGAATGTGTGGTGGTGGAGGATGCTCCCGCTGGCGTGCTTTCAGGCCTGGCCGCGGGATGTCATGTCATTGCGGTTAACTCACCGGCTGATACCCCGCGTCTGAATGAGGTAGATTTGGTCCTCCATAGTCTGGAACAAATTACTGTGATCAAACAGCCAAATGGTGACGTTATTATTGCGTGAAACGCCAGATCATGATTTAGCCCCGTCCCGACGGGGCTTTTTTGTGGCAGAATCAGGCCATCCCCCTCAATTAACAAGGATACGTTGTGAACGGTGAATTGATCTGGGTTCTTTCATTACTGGCGGTTGCCATCGTCTTGTTTGCGACTGGCAGAGTGCGTATGGATGCGGTCGCTTTGTTTGTCATTGTTGCGTTTGCATTAAGCGGTACGCTGACCGTCCCTGAAGTGTTTTCCGGTTTTTCCGATCCTAACGTGGTACTGATCGCCGCCTTGTTTATTATTGGCGATGGTTTAGTCCGCACGGGTGTCGCCACTGTAATGGGGACATGGCTGGTTAAAGTGGCAGGCAACAGTGAAATCAAAATGTTGGTTTTGTTGATGCTGACCGTTGCGGGCCTTGGCGCGTTTATGAGTTCAACGGGCGTCGTCGCTATCTTTATCCCTGTGGTGTTAAGCGTCGCTATGCGCATGCAAACGTCGCCGTCGCGCCTGATGATGCCGTTGAGTTTTGCCGGGCTGATCAGCGGCATGATGACGCTGGTGGCAACGCCACCTAACCTGGTGATTAACAGTGAATTGCTGCGTGAAGGCTATCATGGTTTTAGTTTCTTTAGCGTAACCCCCATCGGCCTGGTCGTACTGGTGCTGGGCATCTTGTATATGTTAGTGATGCGTTTCATGCTGAAAGGGGATACCCAGTCCCCGCAGCGCGAAGGCTGGACGCGTCGTACCTTCCGCGATCTTATCCGTGAATACCGACTTACCGGGCGCGCGCGTCGCCTGGCCATTCGTCCCGGTTCGCCGATGATTGGCCAGCGACTGGACGATCTCAAATTACGTGAACGTTATGGCGCTAACGTCATCGGTGTTGAACGCTGGCGGCGTTTTCGTCGCGTTATTGTGAACGTGAACGGGGTTTCTGAATTCCGGGCGCGTGACGTTTTGCTTATTGATATGTCTGCGGCTGATGTCGATCTCCGACAATTTTGTAGTGAACAATTGCTGGAACCGATGGTGCTGCGCGGCGAGTATTTTTCCGATCAAGCCCTTGATGTTGGCATGGCGGAGATTTCATTAATTCCTGAGTCTGAGTTGATTGGTAAATCGGTGCGCGAAATTGGCTTTCGTACGCGCTACGGACTGAATGTGGTGGGCCTGAAACGCAACGGCGTGGCGCTGGAAGGTTCGCTGGCGGATGAGCCTCTGCTGCTGGGCGATATCATTCTGGTCGTCGGTAACTGGAAGCTTATCGGTATGCTGGCAAAACAGGGCCGCGACTTCGTGGCGCTGAACTTACCGGAAGAGGTGAGTGAAGCATCGCCTGCGCACAGTCAGGCACCCCATGCCATTTTCTGTCTGGTGTTGATGGTGGCGTTAATGCTGACTGATGAAATCCCTAATCCCATCGCGGCTATCATTGCCTGCCTGCTGATGGGGAAATTCCGCTGTATCGATGCTGAAAGCGCCTATAAATCCATTCACTGGCCGAGCATTATTTTGATCGTTGGGATGATGCCGTTTGCGGTGGCGCTACAGAAAACAGGCGGTGTCGCGCTGGCGGTGAAAGGGTTAATGGACATCGGCGGCGGTTACGGGCCACATATGATGCTTGGCTGTTTGTTTGTCTTGTCGGCGGTGATTGGTTTGTTTATTTCGAATACGGCAACGGCTGTGTTGATGGCGCCGATTGCGCTGGCCGCGGCTAAAACAATGGGCGTCTCGCCGTATCCATTTGCTATGGTGGTGGCGATGGCAGCATCCGCCGCCTTTATGACACCAGTTTCCTCACCGGTTAACACGTTGGTTTTAGGGCCGGGAAATTACAGCTTTAGTGATTTTGTGAAGCTGGGAGTACCGTTCACCGTTATTGTGATGGCGGTTTGCGTGGTGATGATTCCGATGCTGTTTCCGTTTTAACGAGAGCCTGATAAGACGCTGGCGCGTCTTATCAGGCTGCGTCGGCTGGTATCTGTCTGCTTACAGTGGCGAATCCTGGCTAATCTCATCGAGCGAAAGATGGAAGCTGGGAACAAAGACCTCAATGAAGTAGTCCATCTCCTGGCTGCGGCGCGCTTCAAGCGTCGCTTCCAGCCGCGTTTTTGCCAGCAAAAATTCATTATTTCCGGCTGCGAGCTCTTCCAGACATTTCAGATAGGCACAAAGTGCATCAGCCTGTTTCACCAGTGACTTTTCTTCATCGCTATACGCATTTTCATCGATTAATGGCGCGAAAATATCCCGCAACTCCTCCGGAACCATATCGACCAGCTTTTGTTGGGCGATTTTTTCAATGGCTTTGTATTCCTGAGCGATTTGCGAGTTGAAATATTTCACTGGGGTAGGGAGATCGCCGGTGAGCACTTCAGAGGCATCGTGGTACATCGCCAGCAGAGCGATGCGTTCAGCGTTGACATTTCCGCCAAACTTACGGTTTTTAATGGCTGCCAGCGCATGGGCGACCATCGCCACCTGCAAACTGTGCTCAGACACATTTTCTGTCCGTACATTGCGCATTAACGGCCAGCGGTTAATGAGTTTCAGACGGGAGAGATGGGCAAAAAAATGGCTCTGCTTCATAACGACCTTGCGTGTGATGACTTCATGAGATCATTGTGGGGGGATAACACTGCCGGATGCAATCTCCGGCAGTGAATTTAAGATTACAGCTGATGATAGCCAGAAAGGAAACGAGCGAATTTACTTAATGACAGTTCGATATCATCAACGCGCGGCAGCGTAACTATGCGGAAGTGATCCGGCCACGGCCAGTTAAAAGCCGTCCCCTGAACCAGCAGAACTTTTTCCTGTAACAGGAAGTCCAGCACCATCTTCTGGTCGTCGTGAATATTAAAACGTTTGGCGTCGATTTTTGGGAACATGTACAGCGCGCCGCGTGGCTTCACGCAGGACACGCCTGGAATGTCGTTAATCAATTCCCATGCGCGATTACGCTGCTCGTAAAGACGCCCGCCTGGTAAGATAAATTCACTGATACTCTGATAGCCGCCCAAAGCGGTCTGAATCGCGTGTTGTGCGGGAACGTTGGCGCAAAGTCGCATTGAGGCCAGCATCTCCAGACCTTCGATGTAGCCTTTGGCGTGTTTTTTCGGCCCGTTCAGCACCATCCAGCCCTGACGGAAGCCTGCCACACGATACGTTTTCGACAGACCGTTAAAGGTAATGGTCAGCAGGTCAGGCGCCATCGCCGCAATCGAGTGATGCTCGGCGTCGTCGTAGAGAATTTTGTCGTAAATTTCATCGGCGAAGATAATGAGATTATGCTGACGCGCAATCTCCACAATTTCCATTAAAAGCTCTTTGGAATAAACCGCGCCGGTAGGGTTGTTCGGGTTGATAATAACGATACCGCGCGTACGAGGCGTAATTTTAGCGCGAATATCATCAAGGTCCGGGAACCAGTCAGAGGACTCGTCACAAAGGTAGTGCACCGCTTTACCGCTGGAGAGCGAAACCGCCGCTGTCCATAGTGGGTAATCAGGTGCAGGAACCAACATTTCATCCCCGCTGTTCAGCAAGGCCTGCATTGCCTGAACGATAAGCTCCGATACACCATTGCCGATGTAAATGTCTTCCACGGTAACATCACGCATGCCTCGCGCCTGATAGTGCTGCATGATGGCCTTACGCGCAGAGTAGAGGCCTTTTGAATCACAATAGCCCTGAGCGGTCGGGAGGTTGCGTATCACGTCAACCAGGATCTCATCAGGAGCGTCAAAACCGAACGGGGCAGGGTTGCCGATGTTCAGTTTCAATACCTTGTTACCTTCTTCTTCCAGGCGTTTTGCTTCTTTCAGCACCGGACCACGGATGTCATAACAGACATTCTCTAACTTGCTGGATTTTTCAATGGGTGACATGAATCTTGACCTTTTTTGCTGTTATCGCCACTCCCTGCCGTGGAAGTCAGCTTAGAACAATGTACTCCCCCGAGGCGGTGTTTTGAAGTTCTGCAGAACAAGATTTTGCGAGAGTAAAAGGAGGGAATGTGCTGTTAATAACTTAATAATCATTAAATATTGAGATGCATATGCTTAATGATTTGTGTTTTGTAGTGATTTATTCTAAGCATTAATCTAATGCATAGTTTTTTGTCTGGTAGATAAATGTGCGAATTTCCTTTGATTTAAGAAATCGCGAACATAACATATTCATGATATTTTCATTATAAGTGAAACATTAAGAGAGTAGTGATCGCCGAAGTGTCGTTTAGGTGATGACGTGCGAAACTATTGTTAAGCGGAATTAATGAATGCAGGGTGTGCTAATTAATTATTATTTAATATTCAAAAAGGTTTTGTTGTGCTTATTAATAATAGAAGATTACTTTGCCTAACATAACATAACTTTGCATCAGATAATTCGCAATGGCCCTTATAAATAAATGGGTTTTAGGGTAAAATGCTCGCTTAAATGACGGAAGCCCCACTTTTGATGCAGACAAATCATCGCCGCTTATGCGTGTTCACGCTGGGTTGGCGCCGCTTTGCTAGTAGTGGAACAAGGAACAACATTTACATTTACACAAACACTCGCATGTCATAAATAGAAAAGAGTGAGTAACTTAATAGATATGCGATTCCTGAAGATATATTCTGTGAACTACTTCAGGCATTATAACGGAACAATGTGAGTCGTTCTTATTAGTGCAACTCATATGCATTTTAACTTTCATCCAGACTTCCGGATGAAACTGCCAGGGAGGCACATTACAAATGGAATTGCTTGTTTGTGTGTGCACAGCATTAACCAGCTCAGTATGAGCCGCCAGTAAGTGATAATATATGATAAGTGCAAATCGTCCGATAATTAACCTCGACCTCGATCTGCTGAGAACATTTGTTGCTGTTGCCGATCTGAACACTTTTGCTGCCGCAGCTGCCGCCGTGTGTCGTACTCAGTCCGCTGTTAGTCAGCAAATGCAACGTCTTGAACAACTCGTTGGGAAAGAACTGTTCGCTCGGCATGGTCGTAACAAACTGTTAACTGAACATGGCATTCAGCTTCTTGGCTATGCCAGGAAGATCCTGCGTTTTAATGATGAAGCTTGCTCATCATTGATGTTCAGTAATCTTCAGGGCGTGTTAACAATCGGCGCTTCAGATGAATCTGCTGATACGATCTTACCTTTCCTGCTTAATCGCGTGAGTTCGGTTTATCCGAAACTTGCGCTGGATGTCCGCGTTAAGCGTAATGCCTATATGGCAGATATGCTGAAGTCCCAGGAAGTGGATTTAATGGTTACCACAAATCGTCCTGGTACCTTTAATGCGTTGAACCTGAGAACTTCTCCAACGCACTGGTATTGCGCTGCGGAATATGTATTGCAAAAAGGCGAGCCGATCCCTCTGGTGTTGCTGGATGATCCTAGTCCGTTCCGCGATATGGTTCTGGCAACACTCGATAAAGCAGATATTCCATGGCGTCTGGCTTATGTCGCCTCCACGTTGCCGGCGGTCCGTGCTGCCGTGAAAGCGGGATTGGGTGTAACGGCCAGGCCGGTTGAGATGATGAGTCCGGACCTGCGCGTCTTGAGTGCTGTGGACGGTTTACCACCACTGCCAGATACCGAATATTTGCTCTGCTATGATCCGTCCAGCGGTAATGAACTGGCCCAGGTGATATACCAGGCAATGGAGAGTTATCAGAATCCATGGCAGTTCAGCACGACAGGAGCCCATGAAGGGGATGATTCTCTGTTAATTGAAGGCGATTACGAATAATTGTCTGGTACCAGATAACCACATTTGTAAAAACAAGCCGCTGATGTTTTTTTGAACGTCAGTGGCTTTTTTTTACAATAAATGATAACGACTTTTCTGGATATTGAATAAAAGTGTTCATTTTTCAACCGTCCGCCATTCTCTATACGCGCGAACAAAAAATCGCCGAATAAAAATCTCCTGCTACAATGATGTTAAAAAATACGTGAATTTGTTGCTGTATTTTTGTTATGGATTAACAAAAGCGTGTCACAGATCAAGAAAATACTCTCTTTTAGGGGGAGGAATCGACACAAATTCCTGTCAAAATAGACCCGTATTTTTTCCATTGCTTCACAACGGACACGATTCAACAACATCTAATTTTCCTGGAGTCGTCAATGATCTGGGATGAAGAGCATTAAATGCAAAAGTTGTTGGTATTATGTAAATTAATGTGAAGAAACTTTTGTTAAAGTTGACAAAAGGTTATAGAAAGGGGTAAAAGACCACATCAATTCACTGTATAAAATTGTTACTACAGTAGTTGTAAGGTTTTTTTTATTCCTCCCCATGAATCGATGTGGCGTCCATCTGCCGTGAAGAGCAGTGAATCTGGCGCTACTTTTGATGAGTAAGCAATGAGTATGTCAACATCCACTGAAGTCATCGCTCATCACTGGGCATTCGCTATCTTTCTTATCGTTGCCATTGGCCTGTGTTGCCTGATGCTGGTAGGCGGTTGGTTTTTAGGCGGTCGCGCACGCGCGAGGTCGAAAAACGTGCCGTTTGAATCCGGTATCGACTCGGTCGGCTCCGCCCGCTTACGCCTGTCCGCCAAGTTTTATCTGGTGGCCATGTTCTTCGTTATCTTCGACGTTGAAGCGCTGTATCTGTTCGCATGGTCAACCTCTATCCGCGAAAGCGGCTGGGTAGGCTTTGTGGAAGCTGCAATTTTTATTTTTGTGTTACTGGCAGGTCTGGTTTATCTGGTGCGTATTGGCGCGCTGGACTGGACGCCCGCGCGTTCACGCCGCGAGCGTATGAACCCGGAAACGAACAGTATCGCTAATCGTCAACGCTAACCGCGAGGCATTAAGATGGATTATACGCTCACCCGCATAGATCCCAACGGTGAGAACGACCGTTACCCCCTGCAAAAGCAGGAGATCGTAACCGACCCTCTGGAGCAAGAAGTTAACAAAAACGTGTTTATGGGCAAGCTCAATGACATGGTTAACTGGGGTCGTAAAAACTCAATTTGGCCGTATAACTTCGGTCTTTCCTGCTGTTACGTTGAGATGGTGACTTCGTTTACCGCGGTGCATGACGTGGCGCGTTTTGGCGCAGAAGTATTGCGTGCTTCGCCGCGTCAGGCTGACCTGATGGTGGTTGCAGGAACCTGCTTTACCAAAATGGCACCGGTTATTCAGCGTCTGTATGACCAGATGCTGGAACCAAAATGGGTTATCTCAATGGGTGCCTGTGCCAACTCCGGCGGTATGTACGATATTTATTCCGTTGTGCAGGGCGTCGATAAATTCATCCCGGTTGATGTGTATATCCCGGGCTGCCCGCCGCGTCCTGAAGCGTACATGCAGGCACTGATGCTGTTGCAGGAATCTATCGGCAAAGAACGTCGTCCGCTCTCCTGGGTGGTTGGCGATCAAGGCGTTTATCGCGCCAATATGCAATCAGAGCGCGAACGCAAGCGCGGTGAACGCATTGCCGTAACCAACCTGCGTACACCTGACGAGATTTAATTTGCGCCTGTCGGCAAAGGGATTTTTCTTCGCTTATTCCTAAATCTATTTCGCGAAGCTTACTGCGCCGACAGTCACCACGGACCATTTGCAATGGTGAACAATATGACCGACTTAACCGCGCAAGAACCCGCCTGGCAGACCCGCGATCATCTTGATGATCCGGTGATTGGCGAACTGCGCAACCGTTTTGGGCCGGATGCCTTTACTGTTCAGGCGACTCGCACCGGGGTTCCCGTTGTGTGGATCAAGCGTGAACAATTACTGGAAGTGGGCGATTTCTTAAAGAAACTGCCGAAACCTTACGTCATGCTGTTTGACTTACACGGCATGGACGAACGTCTGCGCACACACCGCGAAGGGTTACCTGCCGCGGATTTTTCCGTTTTCTACCATCTGATTTCTATCGATCGTAACCGCGACATCATGCTGAAGGTGGCGCTGGCAGAAAACGACCTGCACGTACCGACCTTCACCAAACTGTTTCCGAACGCTAACTGGTATGAGCGTGAAACCTGGGATCTGTTTGGCATTACTTTCGACGGTCACCCGAACCTGCGTCGCATCATGATGCCGCAAACCTGGAAAGGTCACCCGCTGCGTAAAGATTACCCGGCGCGCGCAACCGAATTCTCGCCGTTTGAGCTGACCAAAGCCAAACAGGATCTGGAGATGGAAGCCCTGACCTTCAAACCGGAAGAGTGGGGGATGAAGCGCGGCACCGAAAACGAGGACTTCATGTTCCTCAACCTCGGCCCGAACCACCCGTCGGCGCACGGGGCTTTCCGTATCGTTTTGCAACTCGACGGCGAAGAGATTGTCGACTGCGTACCAGACATCGGCTACCACCACCGTGGTGCAGAGAAAATGGGCGAGCGCCAGTCCTGGCACAGCTACATTCCGTATACCGACCGTATCGAATACCTCGGCGGCTGCGTTAACGAAATGCCTTACGTGCTGGCGGTAGAGAAACTGGCCGGGATCACCGTGCCGGATCGCGTTAACGTCATTCGCGTAATGCTCTCCGAACTGTTCCGCATCAACAGTCACCTGCTGTATATCTCGACCTTTATTCAGGACGTCGGCGCAATGACGCCCGTGTTCTTTGCCTTTACCGATCGTCAGAAAATTTACGATCTGGTGGAAGCAATCACGGGTTTCCGTATGCACCCGGCGTGGTTCCGTATTGGCGGCGTAGCGCACGACCTGCCGCGCGGCTGGGATCGCCTGCTGCGGGAGTTCCTCGACTGGATGCCGAAACGTCTGGCGTCTTACGAGAAAGCGGCGCTGCAAAACACCATTCTGAAAGGTCGTTCCCAGGGCGTTGCCGCCTATGGCGCGAAAGAGGCACTGGAGTGGGGCACCACTGGCGCGGGCCTGCGTGCTACCGGGATCGACTTCGACGTGCGTAAGGCGCGTCCTTATTCTGGCTATGAAAACTTCGACTTTGAAATCCCGGTGGGTGGTGGTGTTTCTGACTGCTACACCCGCGTAATGCTTAAAGTGGAAGAGCTGCGCCAGAGTCTGCGCATTCTTGAGCAGTGCCTCAACAACATGCCGGAAGGCCCGTTCAAAGCGGATCACCCGCTGACCACGCCGCCGCCGAAAGAGCGCACGCTGCAACATATCGAAACCCTGATCACCCACTTCCTGCAAGTGTCGTGGGGTCCGGTGATGCCTGCCAATGAATCTTTCCAGATGATTGAGGCGACCAAGGGGATCAACAGTTACTACCTGACCAGCGACGGTAGCACCATGAGTTATCGCACTCGTATCCGCACGCCGAGTTATGCGCATTTGCAGCAAATTCCGGCGGCGATCCGCGGCAGCCTGGTGTCTGACCTGATTGTTTATCTGGGCAGTATCGATTTTGTTATGTCAGATGTGGACCGCTAATTATGCACGAGAATCAACAACCACAAACCGAGGCTTTTGAGCTGAGTGCGGCAGAGCGTGAAGCGATTGAGCACGAGATGCACCACTACGAAGACCCGCGTGCGGCGTCCATTGAAGCGCTGAAAATCGTTCAGAAGCAGCGTGGCTGGGTGCCGGATGGCGCGATCCACGCGATCGCCGATGTGCTGGGTATTCCGGCGAGCGATGTCGAAGGTGTGGCAACGTTCTACAGCCAGATCTTCCGTCAGCCAGTAGGCCGCCATGTGATCCGTTATTGCGACAGCGTGGTTTGTCACATCAACGGTTACCAGGGCATTCAGGCGGCGCTGGAGAAAAAACTGAACATCAAACCAGGGCAAACGACATTTGACGGTCGCTTCACGTTGCTGCCAACTTGCTGCCTGGGGAACTGTGATAAAGGGCCAAACATGATGATCGATGAGGACACTCACGCGCATCTGACCCCGGAAGCGATCCCTGAACTGCTGGAGCGGTATAAATGAAAAACATTATCCGTACTCCCGAAACGCATCCGCTGACCTGGCGTCTGCGCGATGACAAACAGCCAGTGTGGCTGGACGAATACCGCAGCAAAAACGGTTACGAAGGCGCGCGTAAGGCGCTGACCGGGCTGTCTCCGGACGAAATCGTTAATCAGGTAAAAGACGCTGGTCTGAAAGGGCGCGGCGGCGCGGGCTTCTCGACTGGCCTGAAATGGAGCCTGATGCCGAAAGACGAATCCATGAACATCCGTTACCTGCTGTGTAACGCTGATGAAATGGAGCCGGGCACCTATAAAGACCGCCTGCTGATGGAGCAACTGCCGCACCTGCTGGTGGAAGGTATGCTCATCTCCGCGTTTGCGCTGAAAGCTTACCGTGGCTACATCTTCCTGCGTGGCGAGTATATCGAAGCGGCAGTGAATCTGCGCCGTGCCATTGCCGAAGCCACCGAAGCAGGGCTGCTTGGCAAAAACATTATGGGAACAGGTTTCGATTTCGAACTGTTCGTCCATACCGGGGCAGGGCGCTACATCTGCGGCGAAGAAACAGCGTTAATCAACTCCCTGGAAGGGCGTCGCGCTAACCCGCGCTCGAAGCCACCCTTCCCGGCAACCTCCGGTGCATGGGGCAAACCGACCTGTGTCAACAACGTAGAAACCCTGTGTAACGTTCCGGCGATCCTCGCTAACGGCGTGGAGTGGTATCAGAACATCTCGAAAAGTAAAGATGCTGGCACCAAGCTGATGGGCTTCTCCGGTCGGGTGAAAAATCCGGGCCTGTGGGAACTGCCGTTTGGCACCACCGCACGCGAGATCCTCGAAGATTACGCCGGTGGTATGCGTGACGGTCTGAAATTCAAAGCCTGGCAGCCAGGCGGCGCGGGGACTGACTTCCTGACTGAAGCGCACCTTGACCTGCCGATGGAATTCGAAAGTATCGGTAAAGCAGGCAGCCGTCTGGGTACGGCGCTGGCGATGGCGGTTGACCACGAGATCAACATGGTGTCGCTGGTGCGTAACCTGGAAGAGTTTTTCGCCCGTGAGTCCTGCGGCTGGTGTACGCCGTGCCGCGACGGTCTGCCGTGGAGCGTGAAAATTCTGCGTGCGCTGGAGCGTGGTGAAGGTCAGCCGGGCGATATCGAAACACTTGAGCAACTGTGTCGATTCTTAGGCCCGGGTAAAACTTTCTGTGCCCACGCACCTGGTGCAGTGGAGCCGTTACAGAGCGCCATCAAATATTTCCGCGAAGAATTTGAGGCGGGAATCAAACAGCCGTTCAGCAATACCCATTTGATTAATGGGATTCAGCCGAACCTGCTGAAAGAGCGCTGGTAACCGAATTTCGATTAACGCTCGGTCCCTGACCGAGAAAACTGGAAGCATGCTAATGGCTACAATTCATGTAGACGGCAAAGAATACGAGGTCAACGGAGCGGACAACTTGCTGGAAGCTTGTCTGTCTCTGGGCCTTGATATTCCTTACTTTTGCTGGCATCCGGCGCTGGGAAGCGTCGGTGCTTGCCGCCAGTGTGCGGTGAAGCAATACCAAAACGCGGAAGACACGCGTGGTCGCCTGGTGATGTCCTGTATGACACCGGCTTCCGATGGCACATTTATTTCCATTGACGACGAAGAAGCGAAACAGTTCCGTGAAAGTGTGGTCGAGTGGTTAATGACCAACCACCCGCACGACTGTCCGGTATGTGAAGAAGGCGGTAACTGCCATCTTCAGGATATGACCGTGATGACCGGGCATACCTTCCGTCGCTACCGTTTCACCAAACGTACCCACCGCAATCAGGACCTGGGGCCGTTCATCTCTCACGAAATGAACCGCTGCATCGCCTGCTACCGCTGCGTGCGTTACTACAAAGATTACGCTGACGGTACAGATCTGGGCGTTTATGGCGCGCATGACAACGTCTACTTCGGTCGCCCGGAAGACGGCACGCTGGAAAGCGAATTTTCCGGTAACCTGGTCGAAATTTGCCCGACCGGCGTATTTACCGACAAAACGCACTCCGAGCGTTACAACCGTAAATGGGATATGCAGTTTGCGCCGAGCATCTGCCAGCAATGTTCCATCGGCTGTAACATCAGCCCCGGCGAGCGTTATGGCGAACTGCGTCGTATCGAAAACCGTTACAACGGTACGGTAAACCACTACTTCCTCTGCGACCGTGGTCGTTTCGGTTACGGCTACGTCAACCTGAAAGATCGTCCGCGTCAGCCAGTACAGCGTCGTGGCGATGATTTCATTACCCTCAACGCCGAACAGGCAATGCAGGGCGCGGCAGATATTCTGCGTCAGTCGAAGAAAGTGATCGGTATTGGTTCTCCGCGCGCCAGCGTGGAAAGCAACTTTGCGCTGCGTGAGCTGGTGGGCGAAGAAAACTTCTACACCGGTATCGCTCACGGTGAGCAGGAACGTCTGCAACTGGCACTGAAAGTGCTGCGTGAAGGCGGCATTTATACTCCGGCACTGCGCGAAATCGAATCTTATGATGCGGTACTGGTGCTGGGCGAAGACGTTACCCAGACCGGCGCGCGCGTCGCGCTGGCAGTTCGTCAGGCGGTGAAAGGTAAAGCGCGCGAAATGGCGGCAGCACAGAAAGTGGCTGACTGGCAGATTGCGGCAATCCTCAACATCGGTCAGCGTGCGAAGCATCCGCTGTTTGTTACCAACGTTGATGACACCCGTCTGGATGATATCGCTGCGTGGACTTACCGCGCACCGGTTGAAGATCAGGCGCGTTTAGGTTTTGCCATCGCTCATGCGCTGGATAACTCCGCGCCAGTGGTTGACGGTATTGAGCCTGAGCTGCAAAGCAAAATCGACGTCATCGTGCAGGCACTGGCTGGTGCGAAGAAACCGTTGATTATCTCCGGGACGAACGCCGGTAGCGCTGAAGTGATTCAGGCGGCGGCTAACGTCGCAAAAGCCCTGAAAGGTCGCGGCGCTGACGTCGGTATCACCATGATTGCCCGTTCCGTCAACAGCATGGGGCTGGGCATTATGGGCGGCGGTTCGCTTGAAGAAGCGTTAACCGAACTGGAAACCGGACGTGCCGACGCGGTGGTGGTGCTGGAGAACGATCTGCATCGTCACGCTTCCGCTACCCGCGTGAATGCTGCGCTGGCTAAAGCGCCGCTGGTGATGGTGGTTGACCATCAACGCACAGCGATCATGGAAAACGCCCATCTGGTGCTTTCCGCCGCCAGCTTTGCTGAAAGCGACGGTACGGTAATTAATAATGAAGGCCGCGCCCAACGTTTCTTCCAGGTTTACGACCCGTCCTATTACGACAGCAAAACTGTCATGCTGGAAAGCTGGCGCTGGCTGCACTCGTTGCACAGCACCCTGCTGAGCCGTGAAGTGGACTGGACGCAGCTCGACCACGTGATTGACGCCGTTGTGGCGAAAATCCCGGAACTGGCAGGTATCAAAGATGCTGCGCCGGATGCGACATTCCGTATTCGTGGGCAGAAACTGGCCCGTGAACCGCACCGTTACAGCGGTCGTACCGCCATGCGCGCCAATATCAGCGTTCATGAGCCGCGTCAGCCGCAGGATATTGACACCATGTTCACCTTCTCGATGGAAGGTAACAACCAGCCGACCGCGCACCGTTCGCAAGTGCCGTTTGCCTGGGCACCGGGCTGGAACTCCCCGCAGGCGTGGAACAAATTCCAGGACGAAGTGGGCGGCAAACTGCGCTTTGGCGATCCGGGCGTGCGTCTGTTTGAAACCAGCGAAAATGGTCTGGATTACTTCACCGGTGTACCGGCACGCTTCCAGCCGCAGGACGGGAAATGGCGTATCGCGCCGTACTACCACCTGTTTGGCAGCGATGAATTGTCACAGCGTGCTCCGGTCTTCCAGAGCCGTATGCCGCAACCGTACATCAAACTCAACCCAGCGGATGCCGCGAAGTTGGGCGTGAATGCGGGGACAAGTGTCTCCTTTAGTTACGATGGCAACACGGTCACGCTGCCGGTTGAAATCGCCGAAGGGCTGACGGCAGGGCAGGTGGGCTTGCCGATGGGTATGTCCGGCATTGCTCCGGTGCTGGCTGGCGCGCATCTTGAGGATCTCAAGGAGGCACAACAATGAGTTGGTTATCACCGGAACTGATTGAGATCCTGCTGACCATCCTCAAAGCGGTGGTGATCCTGCTGGTGGTTGTCACCTGTGGGGCATTCATGAGCTTTGGCGAACGTCGCCTGCTGGGTCTGTTCCAGAACCGTTACGGACCTAACCGTGTTGGCTGGGGCGGTTCGCTCCAGCTGGTCGCGGACATGATCAAAATGTTCTTTAAAGAAGACTGGATCCCGAAATTCTCGGATCGCGTCATCTTTACCCTGGCACCGATGATTGCCTTTACCTCGCTGCTGCTGGCCTTTGCAATTGTGCCAGTCAGCCCAGGTTGGGTGGTTGCCGACCTGAACATCGGGATTTTGTTCTTCCTGATGATGGCAGGTCTGGCGGTTTACGCAGTGCTGTTTGCGGGCTGGTCAAGTAACAACAAATACTCGCTGCTGGGTGCGATGCGTGCTTCTGCGCAGACCCTGAGCTACGAAGTGTTCCTCGGGCTTTCCCTGATGGGCGTGGTGGCGCAGGCCGGTTCATTCAACATGACCGACATCGTCAACAGCCAGGCGCATGTGTGGAACGTCATCCCGCAATTCTTTGGTTTTATTACCTTTGCCATCGCGGGCGTGGCGGTGTGTCACCGTCACCCGTTTGACCAGCCGGAAGCCGAGCAGGAACTGGCGGATGGTTACCACATTGAATATTCCGGCATGAAGTTCGGTCTGTTCTTCGTGGGTGAGTACATCGGGATTGTGACCATCTCTGCACTGATGGTGACGCTGTTCTTCGGTGGCTGGCAAGGCCCGTTGTTACCGCCATTCATCTGGTTCGCGCTGAAAACCGCGTTCTTTATGATGATGTTCATTTTGATTCGTGCGTCGTTACCGCGTCCGCGTTATGACCAGGTAATGTCCTTCGGCTGGAAAATCTGCCTGCCGCTGACGCTGATCAACTTGCTGGTAACGGCGGCTGTCATTCTCTGGCAGGCGCAATAAGGGGCAATAAGACCATGACCTTAAAAGAATTGTTAGTAGGTTTCGGCACCCAGGTTCGTAGTATCTGGATGATCGGCCTGCACGCGTTCGCCAAACGCGAAACGCGAATGTACCCGGAAGAGCCGGTCTATCTGCCGCCCCGTTATCGTGGTCGTATCGTTCTGACCCGCGACCCGGACGGCGAAGAGCGTTGCGTAGCCTGTAACCTCTGCGCGGTAGCCTGCCCGGTCGGCTGTATCTCGCTGCAAAAAGCAGAAACCAAAGACGGTCGCTGGTATCCGGAATTTTTCCGCATCAACTTCTCACGCTGCATTTTCTGTGGTCTGTGCGAAGAAGCCTGTCCGACCACGGCGATTCAGTTAACCCCGGATTTCGAAATGGGGGAATACAAGCGCCAGGATCTGGTTTACGAGAAAGAGGATCTGCTGATCTCCGGTCCGGGCAAATACCCGGAATATAACTTCTACCGGATGGCAGGTATGGCAATCGACGGCAAAGATAAGGGCGAAGCAGAGAACGAAGCCAAGCCTATCGACGTCAAGAGCCTGTTACCGTAAGGAGAGGGGCAATGGAGTTCGCTTTTTATATCTGTGGCCTGATAGCCATACTTGCGACCTTGCGAGTGATCACCCATACCAATCCGGTACACGCACTGCTGTACCTGATTATTTCGCTGCTGGCGATTTCCGGGGTGTTCTTCTCACTGGGCGCTTACTTCGCCGGTGCGCTGGAAATTATCGTCTACGCGGGTGCCATTATGGTGCTGTTCGTGTTCGTGGTGATGATGCTCAACCTGGGCGGTTCGGAAATCGAACAGGAACGCCAGTGGCTGAAACCGCAGGTGTGGATTGGTCCGGCAATTTTGTCGGCCATCATGCTGGTGGTGATTGTTTACGCCATTCTCGGTGTTAACGATCAGGGTATCGACGGTACGCCAATCAGTGCTAAAGCAGTGGGTATTACGCTGTTCGGGCCTTACGTACTGGCGGTGGAACTGGCTTCTATGCTGCTGCTCGCGGGTCTGGTTGTGGCCTTCCACGTCGGTCGTGAAGAGCGTGCGGGTGAAGTGCTGAGCAATCGTAAAGACGACAGCGCGAAAAGAAAAACGGAGGAGCACGCATGATCCCCTTACAACATGGACTGATCCTCGCGGCAATCTTATTCGTTCTTGGCTTAACCGGTCTGGTTATCCGTCGCAATCTGCTGTTTATGCTGATTGGTCTGGAAATCATGATTAACGCCTCCGCGCTGGCCTTTGTGGTCGCCGGAAGCTACTGGGGCCAGACCGACGGTCAGGTGATGTACATTCTCGCCATCAGCCTCGCGGCAGCAGAAGCGAGTATCGGCCTTGCGCTGCTGCTGCAGCTTCACCGTCGTCGCCAGAACCTGAACATCGATTCAGTAAGTGAGATGCGCGGATGAACATGCTTGCCTTAACCATTATTTTGCCATTTATTGGCTTCGTCCTGCTGGCGTTCTCCCGTGGGCGCTGGTCTGAAAACGTCTCGGCGATCGTCGGCGTTGGCTCTGTGGGCCTGGCGGCGCTGGTAACTGCCTTTATTGGCGTCGACTTCTTCGCTAACGGCGAACAGGCATACAGCCAGCCGCTGTGGACGTGGATGTCGGTAGGCGACTTTAACATCGGTTTTAACCTGGTGCTGGACGGCCTGTCGCTGACCATGCTCTCGGTGGTCACTGGTGTGGGTTTCCTGATCCACATGTACGCCTCCTGGTATATGCGTGGTGAAGAGGGCTACTCTCGCTTCTTCGCTTACACCAACCTGTTCATCGCCAGCATGGTAGTTCTGGTTCTCGCTGATAACCTGCTGTTGATGTACCTCGGCTGGGAAGGCGTGGGCCTGTGCTCCTATCTGCTGATCGGTTTCTATTACACCGATCCGAAGAATGGCGCAGCGGCAATGAAAGCGTTCGTCGTGACCCGTGTGGGTGACGTGTTCCTCGCTTTCGCGCTGTTCATTCTCTACAACGAGCTGGGTACGCTGAACTTCCGCGAAATGGTGGAACTGGCGCCTGCGCACTTTGCTGACGGCAATAACATGCTGATGTGGGCGACGCTGATGCTGCTGGGCGGTGCGGTCGGTAAATCCGCGCAGTTGCCGTTGCAGACATGGCTTGCCGACGCGATGGCGGGCCCGACGCCTGTCTCCGCGCTGATCCACGCCGCAACGATGGTAACCGCGGGTGTCTACCTGATCGCCCGTACCCACGGCCTGTTCCTGATGACGCCGGAAATTCTGCATCTGGTGGGCATTGTTGGGGCGGTTACGCTGCTGCTGGCCGGTTTTGCCGCGCTGGTACAGACCGATATCAAACGTGTTCTCGCTTACTCTACCATGAGCCAGATTGGCTACATGTTCCTCGCGCTTGGCGTGCAGGCATGGGATGCGGCGATTTTCCACTTGATGACTCACGCGTTCTTTAAAGCGCTGCTGTTCCTGGCATCCGGTTCCGTCATTCTGGCCTGCCATCACGAACAGAACATCTTCAAGATGGGCGGTCTGCGTAAATCTATTCCGCTGGTTTATCTCTGCTTCCTGGTGGGCGGCGCAGCACTGTCGGCACTGCCGCTGGTCACTGCGGGCTTCTTCAGTAAGGATGAGATCCTCGCAGGTGCGATGGCGAATGGTCATATCAATCTGATGGTGGCAGGTCTGGTCGGTGCGTTTATGACCTCGCTCTACACCTTCCGTATGATTTTCATCGTCTTCCACGGAAAAGAACAAATTCACGCTCACGCCGTGAAAGGGGTAACTCACAGCCTGCCGCTGATTGTGCTGCTGATCCTTTCCACCTTCGTTGGCGCACTGATTGTACCGCCGCTGCAGGGCGTGCTTCCGCAAACGACGGAGCTGGCGCACGGCAGCATGTTGACCCTGGAAATTACCTCTGGCGTGGTCGCGGTGGTCGGCATTCTGCTGGCAGCCTGGCTGTGGCTGGGTAAACGTACTCTGGTGACCTCTATCGCCAACAGTGCGCCGGGCCGCCTGCTGAGTACCTGGTGGTACAACGCCTGGGGCTTTGACTGGCTGTACGACAAAGTGTTCGTCAAGCCGTTCCTGGGTATTGCCTGGTTGCTGAAACGCGATCCGCTGAACTCAATGATGAACATTCCGGCGGTTCTTTCCCGCTTTGCAGGTAAAGGCCTGCTGTTAAGCGAGAACGGTTATCTGCGCTGGTATGTGGCATCCATGAGCATCGGTGCGGTCGTGGTGCTGGCACTGTTGATGGTACTGCGTTGAGTTAAGGATTGTGGGCTTGCCCCTGGGCATATAAGAACGTAGGTCGGATAAGCCGTCTTCGCGGCGCATCCGACACTACAACCACAATCCGAAGAGAATTTTCTGTCGTGAGAATTCGTTGAAAATCCGGTCCTGACGGGACTTTTACAAGGAATAAAGATCGCCATGTTACTACCCTGGCTAATATTAATTCCCTTTATTGGCGGCTTCCTGTGCTGGCAGACCGAACGCTTTGGCGTCAAGGTGCCGCGCTGGATCGCGCTGATCACCATGGGATTGACGCTGGCGCTGTCGCTGCAACTGTGGTTGCAGGGCGGTTATTCACTGACGCAATCCGCCGGAATTCCGCAGTGGCAGTCTGAATTCGACATGCCGTGGATCCCGCGTTTTGGTATCTCTATCCATCTCGCCATTGATGGTTTGTCACTGCTGATGGTCGTGCTGACCGGTCTGCTCGGCGTGCTGGCCGTACTCTGTTCGTGGAACGAGATCGAAAAATATCAGGGCTTCTTCCACCTCAACCTGATGTGGATCCTGGGCGGCGTTATCGGCGTGTTCCTTGCCATCGACATGTTCCTGTTCTTCTTCTTCTGGGAAATGATGTTGGTGCCGATGTACTTCCTGATCGCACTGTGGGGGCATAAAGCTTCTGACGGTAAAACGCGTATCACGGCGGCAACCAAGTTCTTCATTTACACCCAGGCGAGTGGTCTGGTGATGTTGATCGCCATCCTGGCGCTGGTTTTTGTTCACTACAATGCGACTGGCGTCTGGACCTTCAACTATGAAGAGCTGCTGAATACGCCGATGTCTAACGGCGTGGAATACCTGCTGATGCTGGGCTTCTTCATCGCCTTCGCGGTGAAAATGCCGGTGGTTCCGCTGCATGGCTGGCTGCCAGATGCGCACTCCCAGGCACCGACCGCTGGTTCCGTGGACCTCGCAGGGATCTTGCTGAAAACCGCCGCTTACGGTCTGCTGCGTTTCTCCCTGCCGCTGTTCCCGAACGCGTCGGCAGAGTTTGCGCCAATCGCTATGTGGCTGGGTGTTATCGGCATCTTCTACGGTGCGTGGATGGCCTTCGCCCAGACCGACATCAAACGTCTGATCGCCTACACCTCGGTTTCCCACATGGGCTTCGTGCTGATTGCTATCTACACCGGCAGCCAGTTGGCCTACCAGGGCGCGGTAATCCAGATGATTGCGCACGGCTTGTCGGCGGCGGGTCTGTTTATTCTCTGCGGTCAGCTCTATGAACGTATCCATACCCGCGACATGCGCATGATGGGCGGTCTGTGGAGCAAGATGAAATGGCTGCCAGCACTGTCGCTGTTCTTTGCGGTGGCAACGCTTGGGATGCCAGGCACCGGTAACTTCGTCGGCGAATTTATGATTCTGTTCGGCAGCTTCCAGGTTGTCCCGGTGATTACCGTTATCTCTACCTTTGGGCTGGTCTTTGCATCCGTTTATTCGCTGGCGATGTTACATCGCGCTTACTTCGGTAAAGCGAAAAGCGAGATTGCCAGCCAGGAACTGCCAGGGATGTCGCTGCGTGAGCTGTTTATGATCCTGTTGCTGGTGGTGCTGCTGGTACTGCTGGGCTTCTATCCGCAGCCGATTCTGGATACCTCGCATTCCGCGATTGGCAATATCCAGCAGTGGTTTGTTAATTCCGTTACTACTACAAGGCCGTAAATCGCCATGACAATAACTCCACAAAACCTGATCGCACTGCTACCGTTGCTGATCGTCGGCTTGACGGTGGTGGTTGTGATGCTCTCCATTGCGTGGCGACGCAATCATTTCCTCAACGCTACGCTCTCGGTTATTGGGCTTAACGCGGCGCTGGTTTCGCTCTGGTTTGTCGGCCAGGCGGGCGCTATGGACGTTACGCCGCTGATGCGCGTTGATGGTTTCGCCATGCTTTACACCGGGCTGGTATTGTTGGCGAGCCTCGCCACCTGTACTTTCGCCTACCCGTGGCTTGAAGGCTATAACGACAACAAGGACGAGTTCTACCTGTTGGTGTTAATTGCCGCGCTGGGCGGGATCCTGCTGGCGAATGCCAACCATCTGGCGTCTCTGTTCCTCGGTATCGAACTGATCTCTTTGCCGCTGTTTGGCCTGGTCGGTTACGCTTTCCGCCAGAAACGTTCGCTGGAAGCCAGTATCAAATACACTATCCTTTCTGCCGCAGCATCTTCTTTCCTGCTGTTCGGTATGGCGCTGGTGTATGCGCAGTCTGGCGACCTGTCGTTTGTCGCGCTGGGTAAAAACCTCGGCGACGGTATGCTCAACGAGCCGCTGTTGCTGGCAGGTTTCGGCCTGATGATTGTTGGCCTCGGCTTCAAACTCTCTCTGGTGCCGTTCCACCTGTGGACGCCAGACGTATACCAGGGCGCGCCTGCGCCGGTTTCCACTTTCCTGGCGACGGCGAGCAAAATCGCTATCTTCGGTGTGGTGATGCGTCTGTTCCTTTACGCACCAGTGGGTGACAGCGAAGCGATTCGCGTGGTGCTGGCGATTATCGCCTTTGCCTCCATCATCTTCGGTAACCTGATGGCGCTGAGCCAGACCAACATCAAACGTCTGCTCGGTTACTCATCTATCTCTCACCTCGGCTATCTGCTGGTGGCGCTGATTGCGCTGCAAACTGGCGAGATGTCGATGGAAGCGGTAGGGGTTTACTTGGCCGGTTATCTGTTCAGCAGCCTCGGGGCGTTTGGCGTGGTCAGCCTGATGTCCAGCCCGTATCGTGGCCCGGATGCTGATTCCCTGTTCTCTTACCGCGGACTGTTCTGGCATCGTCCGATCCTCGCGGCGGTGATGACGGTGATGATGCTGTCTCTGGCCGGTATCCCGATGACGCTGGGCTTTATCGGTAAGTTCTACGTGCTGGCGGTCGGTGTCCAGGCACACTTGTGGTGGCTGGTGGGTGCCGTGGTTGTCGGTTCGGCAATCGGCCTTTACTACTACCTGCGCGTGGCGGTGAGCTTATACCTGCACGCCCCGGAACAACCGGGTCGCGATGCACCGTCAAACTGGCAGTACAGCGCAGGCGGTATCGTGGTGCTCATCTCTGCACTGTTGGTACTGGTGCTGGGTGTATGGCCACAACCGCTGATTAGTATTGTGCGGTTAGCAATGCCGCTGATGTAATCTGTTAGTTTGTAAGTCAGAAAGCCGCCGACATGTTCGGCGGTTTTTTTATGGTGCCTTTGACACCATCACCCAACAATAACCGTCAGCGCATGATTCCCTTGTCGCAGCATACGTCGATACGCGCTAATCAGCTTTTCCATATCAAGCATGATCGAAGCAAAGAGTTGCCCCTCTAACTCTTCTGAAAAGGTCACTCCCGGATAAATCTCCATTTCATTGAGTCGCTGAATGGAAAACTGTTTACGCAGCTCACTTCGATCCAGAGCTTCCAGGCGGTCGATTGTCGCGGCTAACTCCTGATTCCAGGTCAATCCCAGGAAACCATCTATGCCATCTTCGAGGCTGTGTTCACCAAGCACGGCACGACTCAGCGGATCATTCTTCGCTGGATCAAAAGCAGAGGTACCCGTTAGGCCAAAATGTAAAAAATCCCAGCGTTTATCAATATCCAGTCGCCGTAAACCTGAAAGCGTGTCATGAATATTGTCCATTAAGGTTTTTTCAGTAGACTCAAGCAGTCGGTTAATTCTTTCTGAGTCAATTTCTGCAAAATAGCCAATCATTCCCATTTGTTTTTCCTCCGTTGAATTTAATTTTTCGCATCTTAAAACAGACGAGGGAAAATAAAATGCGCATGTTGCTTTTTCTGGATCTTCCTCGAGAAATTTTTATTATTTACTGTTTTGCAACAAGGTTATAACGCCATCCACCACCTGAGCCATTTTCTGATAATTGAGTCTGTCTGCGGTATCGCCAGGTAAGTGATATTGTTTATTACGATAAAAAGCGGTGTCAGTAATCATTACGGCGGGAATATCGTGTTGCCAATAATTAAGGTGGTCGGAGAAATCGATACCGGGAATAAAACCAGGTGCATTAATAGAATAAACAGGCAACTCTTTTGCTGATAACAACGCAGATTTTACCTGACGCACAGCACTGATATCCTGCACTCTGCCGACGACAGCAATAAAATCACCATGGTCGGGATAAAGCCAGGACATGACAGAGTAAGGGTAATCCTGACTCCCTGGTGCGGAGTCGTAATAACCTATCATCTCCAGTGCTATCATTAATTTCACCGGACGCTCAAGCGAAGCGGCGTGTACCGCGCTCCCCATTTCATCGCTACGAAAGAAGGGCGGTTCTTCCGACGCATAGGCGACCAGTTGCACACCTATTTTCGGCGCTTGCTGCTGTAACAAACGTGCCAGTTCGAGTAATCCTGCCACACCGCTGGCGTTATCATCCGCGCCCGGCGTATAGGTTAATTGATCGTTTTCGTAACTGCTGGCAGAGTCATAGTGCGCACCAATAATAATCAGCGGTCCATCGGCAGGACCATAATCAGCAACAATGTTTTTGTAGGGGCCACCCGTAATGGGGACGTCCTGCACGGTAACTCTGGCACCGCTACTGACAAAGACCTCTTTTATATACTCTGCGGTTCTATTCAGATTATCAATATTGTCTGCACTACGTGGATGCACAGTTTTTGTAAAATAACGAACTGTTTTTTCTAATTGCTCGGGACTTGCGTGCTGGGGCGTTGGCGGTAATGCATTGACCCAGGGCTGATAAAAAACAATTAGAGGAAGTGAAAGCAGGAATAATATAAAAAAGGAAAAGGTTATTTTTTTCATATACAAATTCTTAATAGGTTTCGTTGTTGAATCATTATTTGTTATGGGTTTCGAGATTGTATTTTATTAAGATTGGTCGGATTATACAAAGAGTCTATTTTATGTCTGGTAGCTGAGTTTATTTAAAAGGACTTTATATGCGAAATAAAAATATAATCATGTTGCTTATTAGTGGTTTTATTTTGTCAGGATGTGGACCGGAATCTGATGATAAGGAAAGTCAGCAACAACAATCTACTACACCCACTGACCAGCAAGTGCTTGCCGCGCAACAAGCGGCAACAAAAGTGGCTGAGCAAAGCGCCGCCGCCGCTAAAGCAAAAACCTTAGCCCAGCATGAAGCGCAACAATCCTCAGACAAACAGGCTTTGCAGGGGCGATTACAGGAAGCGCCAACATTTGAAAGAGCGGCTAAAGCAAATGCTACACGTATCGCAAATCCAGGAACCGCTCGCTATCAGCAGTTCGATGATAATCCGGTTAAGCAGGTAGCGCAAAACCCGTTGGCGACGTTTAGCCTTGACGTCGACACCGGCAGCTAACGCTGAATGGGCACAAAGCATCAATTGATAAGTTACGCTATGTCCCGGATAACAAATCAGCAAAATCGGATAAAGCGAAAGAACTGGCCTGGTTAAAGATTCGTTGGAAATACCCGCAGGGAAAAGAAAGTCAGTTAGTTGAATTCCCGTTGGCACCCACAATAAACGCACCTTCAGAAGATATGCGTTTTCGCGCAGCAGTCTCTGCGTTTGGGCAAAAATTGCGCGGTTCTGAATACCTGAATAACACATCCTGGCAGCAGATCGAACAGTGGGCGCGGCAAGCGAAAGGACAGGATAAACAAGGCTACAGAGCGGAATTTATTCGCCTGATTGGGCTGGCGGAAGGTCTGAACAATTCCCAAAACTAAAAATGATAAATCTGTTTGCCGGATATCGACATCAAGCGTATTCGGCAAACAGATGAAAAATAAGTGCGTTGGCATCATTAAATTAATCTGCCAACTAACCACCGCTTTCGACTTAAATGCTAAACACCGCGAAATCGCTCGCCAGTTCAGTTGCCGGGAAAATCGTCCGGCACTCGTGTAACAAGTGCTGACAGCCTTTATCATCATAGCGCGAACTAACATGGGTAATGATTAGCTTACCGACACCAGCCTCACGGGCCAGTGCCGCCGCCTGGCGTGTGGAGCTGTGGCCGCGACTGTTGGCTTTGGCCTCCATCGCCAAATCCAGAGTTGCTTCGTGAACCATTACGTCGACACCTTTAGCCAGCGCCAGCGCGGCATCGCAAGGACCCGTATCGCCGAAAATGGCGATCGCTTTTCCTGGTGTAGGCGCGGCTAAGTAATCAGCGCCGTTAATCTGCCGACCGTCTTCCAGTGTGACAGTTTTTCCGGCTTTCAAATCCTGAAACAATGGGCCTGGCGGTACGCCTGCGGCCTTTAATGCCGGGGCATTCAGCGCACCAGGCTTATCATGTTCTTCTACGCGATAGCCGTAACATTCCAGCGGATGTTCCATCGGATAAGCTGTCACTTTACGCAAGCCATCATCAAGAATTTCGCCTGCGCTAATTTCAATAATCTCCAGTGGATAATCGGTCCACGAGCCACTAATGCGTAACGCTGTCTCAACAAATTCACGGATACCTTTCGGACCATAAATGGTTAAGGGTTGCACAATACCTGACATGGAACGACTGCACAGCAAACCGGGCAGACCGAAAAGATGATCGCCGTGAAGATGGCTAATAAAAATCCTGTCCAGTTTGCCGGGATTAAACACCGTGTGCAGCATTTGGTGTTGAGTGCCTTCGCCACAGTCAAATAACCAAAGTCCGGCCTGGGTCGGATGTTGCAGATTGAGCAATATCGCCGTGACATTACGCGCCCGGGTCGGAACTCCCGCCGAAGTACCTAAGAAAATTAATTCCATAAGACCATCACATTTCTAAAAATAATCCGGCTAGTATAAGGCATACAACCAAAAGGAGCGCATCATGATCGACTGGCAGGATCTTCATCACTCTGAATTATCGGTTTCTCAGCTTTATGCCTTATTACAACTGCGTTGTGCGGTATTCGTTGTCGAACAAAACTGTCCTTATCAGGATGTCGATGGTGACGATCTGGTAGGTGAAAATCGTCATATTCTCGGCTGGCAAAACGGAAAACTGGTCGCGTATGCGAGGATTCTGAAAAGTGATGATGATCTCGAACCGGTGGTGATTGGTCGGGTGATTGTCAGCGAAGCGTTGCGGGGCGAAAAAGTGGGGCAGCAACTGATGAGTAAGGTGCTGGAATCATGTACGCGCCACTGGCCGGACAAGGCGATTTATCTGGGAGCGCAGGCGCACTTACAAAACTTTTACCGCAGTTTTGGCTTTATCCCTGTGACCGACATTTACGAGGAAGATGGTATTCCCCACATCGGGATGGCGCGCGAAGTCATTCAGGCGTAATTGATAACCGTTGTCTATAGTTAGTGGCAGGTTTTAAGCAAATGGAGAACGAGAATGTCTAATCAATTTGGTGATACACGCATCGATGACGACCTGACGTTGCTGAGTGAAACACTGGAAGAAGTGCTGCGCTCCTCTGGCGATCCCGCCGATCAGAAATATGTTGAGCTGAAGGCGCGAGCAGAGAAGGCGCTGGATGATGTGAAAAAAAGAGTCAGTCAGGCTTCAGACAGCTATTACTATCGGGCGAAGCAAGCGGTTTATCGTGCCGATGACTACGTTCATGAAAAACCGTGGCAGGGGATTGGCGTTGGCGCTGCGGTTGGTTTGGTATTAGGACTGTTGCTGGCACGCCGTTAAAACCTCCCTACACTGGGGTACTGCATTTTTTTTGCAGTACCCCGTATAATGTGAGGCTTTTAACAGGGAGAGGTCCGCGTGCAATCACTCACTACGGCGCTGGAAAATCTATTGCGCCATCTGTCGCAAGAGTTTCCAGCGACGCCCGGCATTCGGGTTTTTGATGTTCCTTTCCCATTAAATGACGCCTTTGATGCCTTAAGCTGGCTGGCCAGCCAGAAAATGTATCCGCAATTTTACTGGCAACAACGCAATGGTGATGAAGAGGCTGCCGTGCTGGGTACAATAGCCAGCTTTTCGTCGCTGGCGCAGGCGCAGTGTTTTCTCCGACAACACCCGGATCACACCGACTTACGTATCTGGGGGCTGAATGCGTTTGACCCTTCCCAGGGCAATTTACTCCTCCCGCGGTTGGAATGGCGACGCTGTGCAGGCAAAGCGACCCTTCGACTGACCCTTTTCAGCGAAAACTCCCTTCAGCATGACGCATATCAGGCAAAGGAATACATTGCTGCTCTGGCAAACATTAAACCGTTGCCAGCTCTGCATTTAACCATCATCCAAGAAAATCACTGGCCGGACAAACCAGCCTGGACGGGGTTAATTAAACTGGCGACTGACACCATTGCTGAAGGTGAACTGGATAAAGTGGTGTTGGCGCGGGCGACCGATCTGCATTTCTCCGATTCAGTTAACGCGGCGGCAATGATGGCTGCCAGTCGTCGGTTGAACCTGAACTGCTACCATTTCTACATGGCTTTTGATGGCGAAAGCGCGTTCCTGGGTTCATCTCCTGAGCGGCTTTGGCGGCGGCGTGACAAAGCGTTGCGTACTGAAGCACTGGCGGGAACGGTGGCGAATCATCCTGATGATAAACAGGCGCAGCAACTGGGCGAGTGGCTGATGGCGGATGATAAAAACCAGCGCGAGAATATGCTGGTGGTGGAAGATATCTGCCAGCGATTACAGAGCGACACCCAGGCGCTGGATGTTTTACCGCCGCAGGTGCTTCGTCTGCGTAAAGTGCAGCATCTGCGTCGCTGTATCTGGACCTCGCTTAATACGGCAGATGATGTGGTTTGTCTGCATCAGTTGCAGCCAACGGCAGCGGTGGCAGGTTTACCGCGCGATTTGGCACGGCAGTTCATCGCCCGGCACGAACCGTTTACCCGTGAATGGTATGCGGGTTCTGCGGGCTATCTCTCATTACAACAAAGCGAATTCTGCGTTTCCCTGCGCTCGGCGAGAATCAGTGGCAATGTCGTGCGATTGTATGCCGGAGCGGGTATTGTCCGAGGCTCAGACCCCGAACTGGAGTGGCAGGAAATCGACAACAAAGCGGCAGGACTGCGCACTTTATTACAATTGGAATAGTAATGAGTCGCATCATTACCGATTCATATCAATAATCTATTTTTGTAGCTCCTTATACTTAGCCGCAATATTGATACCGGACAAACTCATGTCAGTAAGCGCATTTAACCGACGCTGGGCGGCGGTCATTCTGGAAGCATTAACACGTCACGGCGTCAGACACGTCTGCATCGCCCCTGGCTCTCGTTCTACGCCATTAACTCTGGCGGCGGCGGAAAATTCCGCTTTCATTCATCACACTCATTTTGATGAGCGTGGGCTGGGGCATCTGGCGCTGGGGCTGGCAAAGGTCAGCAAACAGCCAGTGGCGGTGATAGTGACTTCCGGCACGGCGGTAGCGAATCTCTATCCGGCACTGATTGAAGCTGGGTTAACCGGAGAAAAACTGATCCTGTTAACCGCCGATCGTCCTCCGGAATTGATTGACTGCGGCGCAAATCAGGCAATTCGTCAGCCGGGCATGTTCGCCTCTCATCCTACGCATAGCATTTCACTACCGCGCCCGACGCAGGATATTCCCGCCCGTTGGCTGGTTTCTACTATCGACCATGCTTTAGGCACGCTGCATGCGGGTGGAGTCCATATCAACTGCCCGTTTGCCGAACCGCTTTATGGCGAGATGGACGATACCGGACTTAGCTGGCAACAACGTCTTGGCGACTGGTGGCAGGGCGACAAACCGTGGCTGCGTGAAGCGCCTCGTCTTGAGAGCGAAAAACAGCGCGACTGGTTCTTCTGGCGGCAAAAGTGCGGCGTGGTGGTTGCCGGGCGCATGAGTGCGGAAGAGGGCAAAAAAGTTGCATTGTGGGCGCAAACTCTTGGCTGGCCGCTGATTGGCGACGTGCTGTCGCAAACCGGGCAGCCGCTGCCGTGTGCCGATCTCTGGTTAGGCAATGCCAAAGCGGTGAGTGAGTTACAGCAGGCACAGATTGTCGTGCAACTGGGGAGCAGCCTGACCGGCAAACGGTTACTGCAATGGCAGGCAAGTTGTGAGCCGGAAGAGTACTGGATTGTTGATAATATCGAAGGGCGACTCGACCCGGCGCACCATCGTGGACGTCGGCTGATTGCTAATATCGCCGACTGGCTGGAACTGCATCCGGCAGAAAAACGCCAGCCCTGGTGCGTTGAAATCCCGCGTCTGGCCGAACAGGCGATGCAGGCAGTTGTTGCCCGTCGCGATTCGTTTGGCGAAGCACAACTGGCGCATCGCATCAGCGACTATCTGCCGGAACAGGGGCAATTGTTTGTCGGTAACAGCCTGGTGGTGCGTCTGATTGATGCGCTTTCGCAACTTCCGGCAGGTTACCCGGTGTACAGCAACCGTGGGGCCAGCGGAATTGATGGGCTGCTCTCTACCGCCGTAGGCGTTCAGCGGGCGAGTGGTAAACCGACGCTGGCGATTGTGGGCGATCTCTCTGCTCTTTACGATCTCAACGCGCTGGCGCTATTGCGTCAGGTTTCCGCGCCGCTGGTATTAATTGTGGTGAACAACAACGGCGGACAAATTTTCTCGCTGCTGCCGACACCGAAAAGCGAGCGCGAGCGTTTCTATCTGATGCCGCAAAACGTCCATTTTGAGCACGCTGCCGCGATGTTTGAGCTGAAATATCATCGTCCGCAAAACTGGCAGGAACTTGAAACGGCACTTGCCGACGCCTGGCGCACTCCGACCACCACGGTAATTGAAATGGTGGTTAACGACACCGACGGCGCGCAAACCCTCCAGCAACTGCTGGCGCAGGTAAGCCATTTATGATCCTGCAAGCGCAGGCAAAACACGGCAAACCAGGTTTACCCTGGCTGGTGTTTTTGCACGGTTTTTCCGGCGATTGCCATGAATGGCAAAAAGTGGGCGAGGCGTTTACCGACTACTCGCGGTTGTATGTTGATCTCCCCGGTCACGGCGATTCCGCGGCAATTAGCGTCGATGGATTTGATGATGTCACCGACGTACTGCGTAAAACCCTTGTTAGTTACAACATCCTTAACTTCTGGCTGGTGGGGTACTCGCTCGGCGGACGGGTGGCGATGATGGCGGCTTGTCAGGGGATGCCGGGGCTTTGTGGTGTGATTGTCGAAGGTGGGCATCCTGGGCTGCAACATGCTGAACAACGCACGGAACGTCAGCTTTCCGATCATCGCTGGGCGCAGCGTTTTCGTTCCGAACCATTAACCGCGGTATTTGCCGACTGGTATCAACAGCCTGTTTTTGCCTCGCTCAATGACGATCAACGCCGGGAGCTGGTGGCGCTGCGCAGCAACAATAATGGCGCAACGCTTGCCGCCATGCTGGAGGCGACTTCTCTCGCCGTCCAGCCCGATTTACGTGCTAACCTTAGCGCCCGCACATTTGCGTTTTATTATTTATGTGGTGAACGTGACAGCAAATTCCGCGCTCTGGCGGCGGAACTGGCTGCCGACTGCCATGTCATTCCTCGCGCCGGACATAACGCGCATCGGGAAAATCCCGCTGGCGTAATCGCAAGTCTGGCGCAGATCTTGCGTTTCTGACTAAAGGACACAATATGATTTATCCTGATGAAGCAATGCTTTACGCACCGGTTGAATGGCACGACTGCTCCGAAGGTTTCGAGGACATTCGTTATGAAAAATCCACCGACGGTATCGCAAAAATCACCATTAATCGTCCGCAGGTGCGCAATGCCTTCCGTCCTCTGACGGTAAAAGAGATGATCCAGGCGCTGGCGGATGCCCGTTATGACGACAACATCGGCGTGATCATTCTGACTGGCGCGGGCGATAAAGCGTTCTGCTCCGGCGGTGACCAGAAAGTACGTGGCGACTACGGCGGCTATAAAGATGATTCCGGCGTACATCACCTCAACGTGCTGGACTTCCAGCGTCAGATCCGTACCTGTCCGAAACCGGTTGTCGCGATGGTGGCTGGCTACTCCATCGGCGGCGGTCATGTTCTGCACATGATGTGCGACCTGACTATCGCGGCAGATAATGCCATCTTCGGTCAGACTGGCCCGAAAGTCGGTTCCTTCGACGGCGGCTGGGGCGCTTCCTACATGGCTCGCATCGTCGGGCAGAAAAAAGCGCGTGAAATCTGGTTCCTGTGCCGTCAGTATGATGCAAAACAGGCGCTGGATATGGGCCTTGTGAACACCGTGGTGCCGCTGGCCGATCTGGAAAAAGAGACTGTCCGCTGGTGCCGCGAAATGCTGCAAAACAGCCCGATGGCGCTGCGTTGCCTGAAAGCTGCACTGAACGCCGACTGTGACGGTCAGGCGGGTCTGCAGGAACTGGCGGGTAACGCCACCATGCTGTTCTACATGACGGAAGAAGGTCAGGAAGGTCGCAACGCCTTTAACCAGAAACGTCAGCCTGACTTCAGCAAATTTAAACGGAATCCGTAATGCGTAGCGCGCAGGTATACCGCTGGCAGATCCCCATGGACGCGGGGGTGGTTCTGCGCGACAGGCGGTTAAAAACCCGCGACGGGCTGTATGTTTGCCTGCGCGAGGGCGAGCGCGAAGGGTGGGGGGAGATCTCCCCACTGCCGGGCTTCAGTCGGGAAACCCAGGAAGAGGCGCAAAGTGTGCTGCTTGCCTGGGTAAATAACTGGCTGGCTGGCGATTGCGAGCTACCACAGACGCCTTCCGTCGCCTTTGGCGTGAGCTGCGCGCTGGCTGAACTGGCAAATACGCTCCCGCAGGCAGCAAATTACCGTGCTGCACCGTTGTGTAATGGCGATCCGGACGATCTGATCCTCAAACTTGCCGATATGCCTGGCGAGAAAGTGGCGAAGGTCAAAGTGGGATTGTACGAAGCCGTGCGCGACGGCATGGTGGTCAATCTTTTGCTGGAGGCAATTCCGGATCTGCATTTGCGTCTTGACGCAAACCGCGCCTGGACGCCGCTGAAAGGCCAGCAGTTTGCCAAATACGTTAACCCGGATTATCGCCACCGCATCGCGTTTCTCGAAGAGCCGTGCAAAACCCGCGATGATTCGCGTGCGTTTGCCCGTGAAACCGGCATTGCCATTGCCTGGGATGAAAGCGTGCGCGAGCCGGATTTTGCCTTTGTGGCGGAAGAGGGCGTGCGTGCGGTGGTGATCAAACCCACGCTCACGGGCAGCCTGGAGAAAGTCCGCGAGCAGGTGCAGGCGGCGCACGCGCTGGGGCTGACGGCGGTGATCAGTTCTTCCATCGAGTCGAGCTTAGGCTTAACGCAACTGGCGCGGATTGCTGCCTGGTTAACGCCAGACACCATTCCGGGGCTGGATACGCTGGATCTGATGCAGGCGCAGCAGGTTCGTCGCTGGCCGGGTAGCCCGCTGCCATTAGTGGAAGTTGATGCACTGGAGCGGCTGTTATGATCTTCTCTGACTGGCCGTGGCGTCACTGGCGGCAGGTGCGGGGAGAAGCCATCGCCTTACGTCTTAATGACGAGCAACTCAACTGGCGCAAGCTTTGTGCTCGCGTCGATGAATTAGCCTCCGGCTTTGCGGCGCAGGGTGTGGTTGAGGGCAGCGGCGTAATGTTGCGGGCGTGGAATACGCCGCAAACGCTGCTGGCCTGGCTGGCGTTACTGCAATGTGGGGCGCGGGTGCTGCCCGTGAATCCACAACTGCCGCAACCGTTGCTTGAGGAATTGCTGCCAAATCTCACTCTGCAATTTGCGCTGGTGCCGGAAGGGGAAAACACGTTTCCGGCGTTAACATCGCTGCATATTCAGGCGGTCGAAGGCGTACATGCCGCCGTGTGGCAGCCGACACGTCTGTGCTCAATGACATTGACCTCCGGCTCCACTGGCTTGCCAAAAGCCGCAGTTCATACTTATCAGGCTCATCTTGCCAGCGCCGAAGGGGTGTTATCGCTGATTCCATTTGGCGATCACGATGACTGGCTGCTCTCTTTGCCGTTGTTTCACGTCTCCGGTCAGGGAATTATGTGGCGCTGGTTATACGCTGGTGCGCGGATGACGGTACGCGATAAACAACCGCTGGAGCAAATGCTGGCAGGTTGTACTCACGCATCGTTGGTGCCGACGCAGCTCTGGCGTTTGCTGGTTAACCGTAGTTCAGTTTCCCTGAAAGCGGTGTTGCTTGGCGGCGCAGCGATCCCGGTCGAGTTGACGGAACAGGCGCGCGAGCAGGGGATTCGCTGCTTTTGTGGCTATGGTCTGACGGAGTTCGCTTCCACGGTTTGCGCGAAAGAAGCGGACGGCCTGGCTGACGTAGGCTCGCCGCTGCCCGGTCGGGAAGTGAAAATCGTTAACGATGAAGTGTGGCTGCGGGCTGCCAGTATGGCAGAAGGCTACTGGCGTAACGGGCAACTGGTGCCGCTGGTGAATGACGAAGGCTGGTACGCCACGCGCGATCGCGGTGAGATGCATAATGGCAAGCTGACCATTGTCGGACGTTTAGACAATCTGTTCTTCAGTGGTGGCGAAGGCATTCAGCCAGAAGAAGTCGAACGTGTGATTGCCGCACATCCTGCGGTTTTGCAAGTGTTTATCGTCCCCGTTGCCGACCACGAGTTTGGCCATCGTCCGGTAGCGGTGGTGGAGTATGACCAGCAAAGCGTTGATCTTAGCGAATGGGTGAAAGATAAGCTGGCCCGTTTTCAACAACCGGTGCGTTGGCTAACGCTGCCGCCTGAACTGAAAAACGGAGGCATTAAGATTTCACGTCAGGCGCTAAAAGAGTGGGTGCACGCCTGCAATAATTAACCATCCGTTTCACTTCTCATTTTTACCATTCCATTGCCATTGATAATGAGTTTATATGTTAATCTGTAAATTAATGTGAAAATTCTTATCTGACAGGGAGGTACAATGGAGTGGTTAGTAAAAAAGACGTGTTGCGGCGTGGCGAAAAATCGTCATGTATTGGTCCTTAGTGATACCAGTGGTGCTCTCAAAATGATTGCCGAAGTGTGCAATGATGTCATTGTTCAGCCAGGTGATTTACTCTCACCGCTACAGGATGCTATGTACTGTATTAACCGGGATACACAACGCACAATTAAAGTTATTGATGCCCGAAGCTACAGTGGCGAAGAGTGGGAGAATGTACGCAAAATGGCCAGAAGTCGTCAGTGATTTTTATTTCGAACTGGCAGGAAAATCAGCGTTAATCCACCCATAATACAGGCCACTCCAAGCAGTGCCTTCACAGAAAAAGTCCCTTCCCAGCCGGGAAGTACTATTGATGCAATCCATACCAGTACATAACTCACACTCAGCAAAGTATAGGCTTTGCTGAGTGTGAGTTGATGAAGTGTTTTGTACCAACAAAAAACGGAAAGCAGATAACCCAGTAGCCCGATCACCAGCATCCGGACATCCAGGCCAAAAGCCAAAAGCGCAGCGATAAAATCCCACAACTGCGTCATCGGCGGTAGATGACTTGCTGCAAAACCGAGGCTTAATTGCGCAGCAGAAGCAATAATGACGCTGAATAATCCCCACATCAGGCCCATTACACCGTGCTCCCGAGAATAACAATGCCACCAATAATGAATGCCACCCCACACCAGTGACGAAAAGACACGGGTTCATGCCACAGTTTTACTGCTGCCAGCGTCACCCAGACAAAATTCAGGCTCAACATTGGATAGGCAATGCCTACCGGCACGTTCTGTAATACCAGCAGCCAGAGCACCATTGCCAGCCCCAGACACACCAATGCCAGCGCCAGCCACAGTGCAATATGTTTGCGCCGTTTACTTACCGCCACAAAGCGAGTTGCCTGTTTCTGGCAGAGCTGCCCGGCTACGCTAAGCAGGCTAGCAAAGACTAAAATCAGCCAGATCATTTGGGCCGATACTGAATGAGCACCAGACGCCCCTGATGATCGATAGCATCTGCAGGTGGAATGGCAAGGCTGTTGATATCCTCATCGCGGTCAATCGAAAGTACGAGAGTAATAATCCCCTCCTGACGATGCTTATTAAGCCAGTTGGCGAAATCATCACCGCTGACAAACCTGCCTTTCGCATCCGGGTAGTTAAGGCCATATTTCAACTCACCCGTCTGACGATACATGATGATGTCATTGCGTTGCAGACTCCATGCCAGACCTGCGGCAACGCCGACGCTATCAGTAAGAATATAGCGGCTCGGCTGGAGTGACTCTTGTGTCATCTCAACAAAAAACTGCGGATGTTTTCCTTCCATGACTCTATCGGGGATCGCAATACCCACGAGCAATGCCAGCCCCAACGGGCAAAGTGCCGCAAAAGGCCAGTTTTTTTCAATGTTCGTTAATGTGTACCAGCCGAAAAATGCCCATAGTGAAAAAATCGACCATGCGCAAAAGACTTTATAGATTTCGAAAGTTTGCCAGACTGGCGTACTCATTGGTCCCCAGGGAGAGACAACAAACGTGGCAATAATGCCAGTAACGCCAAATGCGATGTTAATCCAGCCATTAATTCGCAACGCCAGAGGATTAGTTTTTGCTGCCTGCAACGCGTAATACGCCATCAACATCGCTAAAGGTGCAAAGCAGGAGAGAATATAGGTGGGTAATTTACCTTTGGCGACGGAGAAAAACAGCAGTGGCATCACCGTCCAACTCAAGAGATAGACGGTTGCGGAATGGTTGCGGTTTTTCCAGCCAGAACGCAGCGCACCGGGGAGTAATCCCAGCCATGGCAGGCTACCGGCAATGATGATAGGCAAGTAGTACCAGAACGGGGCTTTATGTTGGGCATCATCCATCGCAAAGCGTTGAATATGCTCAATCCAGAAAAAATAGTGCCAGAAATCAGGCTCCCGTTGCGCTATTGCTAACCCCCAGGGGAGAACCGTCAGTACACAACTGATGATTGCCAGCCAGCCGTAAATAAAGAAATCTCTCCAGCGTTTTTGCATCGCCACCCACGGCAGCACGCTGAATACCGGCACGGCGAGGGCGAGAAAACCTTTGGTCATTACCCCCATACCGCAGGTGATTCCCAGCAGTAAAAATCCCGCGCTTTTGCCTTTCCACGTTTGCGCATCCATTGCCAACCAGAAGCTACACATTCCCGCCACCAGCCAGAATGCAATAAACGGATCGAGCACGGCGTAAGTGCCGATGGCGTAGACAATAAGCAGCGAGAGATAAATCACAGCGGCGAGTAGTGCCAGACGTTTATCGCGCCATAAGCGTAGAGTAAACCAGGTCACCAGCGCGGCGGTTAACAGGGTCGCAAAGATAACGCCTGCCCGAACACCAAAGTTATTCGCGCCAAATAGCCATTGCCCAATGCTGTTAATCCAGTATCCGGCAATGGGTTTTTCGAAATAACGTAGCCCTAACAGATGGGGTACAATCCAGTCGCCGGAAGCCAGCATTTCCCGACTGATTTCCGCATAACGCGTTTCATCAGGTTGCCAGAGCAGGCGATAATTAATCGGCAAGAGATAATAGACGGTAATAAACGCAAAGAATGCTGCGTAATAGCGAATGGATTTCATGGACGAGTTCCCGCAACTTGTTGGCAACCCAGCCAGCCTTCACGTCCAGCGATTCTTCCACGCACCACATGTCCGAGCGGCAACGTCTCCGGCAGCAGCTCGCCTAATGGACAAAACGTAATGCCTTCACGGGCGGCACGCTTCAGGAGATCAACAAAATCAGGATGATAAGCACAACCTTCAACTTCAGCATGGATGGTATAAACCGGCGTCCCTTTATCTCGCAGGATGCGGTTGAGTAGCCAGCCGTTAAAATCTTGCGCTTTCACATCCCGGCCAATCACTTCATCCCAGGTAGGTAATGTCACTGGAATTTGTGCAGTGCCAGGTTTTCCTGATTCGAGCAGTGGACGAAACGGCATCGCCCCACGACAATCGCTGTTGTAACGCAAATGGAACGCTTCTTTTGCTTCGATCACCTGTTGGTCGGCACGCCAGCCAGCGGCAGCGGAGCAGGTTATCGGTTGGCCGATAATCTCTTCCAGGGTACGAAGGCCGCGTGCGATATCGTCGACCATCGTTTGCCGATCCCAGTTAGCGCTATGGGCCTGCCAGGCGTGATGATCCCAGGCGTGCAGGCCGACTTCGTGGTATTTAGCCGCTTCACGAATGATATCGGCATTGGCATGACCAATCTCTTTTCCTGGCCATGCCGTACCTGCCAGTAAAATATCCCAGCCATAAAGCGATGCCGCGTTTGAGCGCAGCATCTTCCACAAAAACTGTGGCTTCACCAGTCGCCAGAGATGGCGGCCCATATTGTCCGGGCCGACGCTGAAAAAAATGCTGGCCTGAATATTATACTTACTTAAGGTTTCCAGCAGACGTGGCACCCCTTCGCGGGTGCCACGAAAAGTATCGACATCAATACGTAAACCTACTTTGGTCATGATGACTTATCCGTAAGATCGACAGTGCGCAGGAAGAAATCCAGCGTTTCATCGATGGTTTCCTGCATATCAATTTTCGGTTCCCAGCCGAGGCAACGGCGGGCATTGCGGATGCTCGGTTTACGATGCTCTACGTCCTGATATCCTTTGCCGTAGTAGCTGCTACTTTCTACCACGCGAAAGCCCGCAAACGGTGGGAAGTGATGGCGCAGCGGATGTTTTTCGAAGCTCGCCAGCAGCATCTCGCCGAGCTCTTCAATACTCGCTTCGTTATCAGGATTGCCAATGTTGATAATTTCGCCGTCGCAGCGATTTCCCGCATTTTCGATAATGCGGTATAACGCTTCGATACCATCCCGAATATCAGTAAAGCAGCGTTTTTGTTTTCCGCCATCAATCAGCTTAATCGGTGAACCTTCCACCAGATTGAGAATGAGTTGCGTAATCGCGCGTGAGCTACCAATTCGCGCCGCATTAAGGTTATCCAGTCGTGGCCCCATCCAGTTAAACGGGCGGAAGAGGGTGAACTGCAACCCCTCTTTTTCGCCATAGGCCCAGATGACCCGATCAAGTAATTGTTTTGATACTGAATAAATCCAGCGTGGTTTATTCACCGGGCCGACGATTAAATTAGAATGGTCTTCATCGAAGTATTTATCGCTACACATCCCATAAACTTCTGAAGTCGACGGGAAGATGATTCGCTTACGGTACTTCACGCAATAACGGATAATGCGCAGATTCTCTTCAAAATCGAGTTCAAATACGCGTAGCGGGTTGCGGGTATATTCAATCGGCGTGGCTATCGCCACCAGCGGCAAGACGACATCACATTTTTTGACGTGATACTCAATCCATTCGGAATGAATGCTGATATCGCCTTCAACAAAATGAAAATGCGGATGATTCAGAAAACGGCTTATCGCGTCGCTGCCAATATCCAGACCGTAAACTTCATAGTGATCTTCGCGCAGCAGGCGTTCTGTCAAATGGTTACCGATAAAACCATTTACCCCGAGGATCAACACCCGGGTACGGCGTCGGGCGGCGCAGGCAGGCTGGCTATTCAAGCGTGAACCTTGCACCAGCCCCAGCGTCTGGGCTAATTGTGAGCCCTGCATAGTAATGCCGTCGCCCGCCTGTCCGGTGACGATTTCCAGCGCGCCATCGCCACAGGCAATCAGCAACGGTGCAACAGAAATCACGCTTCCCGGCTGTGCTGCGGACGTATGAGGATGTACGCGTGACGACCAGACGGTAAATTTCTGATTACCAACATAGCTGAAGGCGCCAGGCCACGGATCGGCGACGGCGCGGACCATGTTATGCAATACGGCTGCCGGTTTGTGCCACTCGAGGAAGCTGTCTTCTGGTGTTCTGCGACCAAAACAGGTGGCTTCGTTCTCGCGTTGGGCTATTTCCAGAATCTTACCGTGTTTAATGGCGGGTAACGTCTGTTCCAGCAACTGACGCGCGGCATGGCACAATTTATGATGCAGCGTAATGGCGATATCATCTGGCGCAATGGCAACGCGCAGTTGGGCAACAATGGCCCCGGCATCGGCACGTTTAACCATTCGGTGCAATGTAACGCCCGTTTCCGTTTCACCGTTCACCAGCACCCAGTTCAGCGGCGCGCGACCACGATATTTTGGTAACAGCGAACCATGCAGATTAAATGCACCTGCGGGAGCGAGCTGTAAAATCTCATCGCTAATGAGATGGCGATAATAAAAAGAGAAAATTACCTCTGGTGACAGTTGGGCAATGCGTTCCACCCACAGCGGATGATTAATGTTATCCGGCGCGTAAACCGGAATGCCTCTTTCCGCCGCCAGGCGAGCGACTGAACCATAAAAGGCTTTTTCGCCAGGATTATCAGTATGGGTAAAAATGGCGCTAATTTCGTAACCGGCAGCCAGCAGGGCTTCAATACCGAGGCATCCCATATCGTGGTAGGCAAAAACGACGGTTTTCATTATTCATTTTCCTTGCTGGATGGACGGATAACTTGCTGAACAAAATAGCGGGGGCGGGCGCGGACATCGGTGTAGATCCTGCCAATATATTCACCGAGCAATCCCATGCCGATAAACTGAGCGCCAATAAAAGTAAACAGCACGGCAAATAGCATAAAGACGCCTTCCGCGGCCCATTGTGGCCCGAAGGTCAGGCGTAAAATCACCAGCAGTACCGCAATGCTGAAACCCCCAATCGCAATCACGCTGCCGAGAAGACTCAGCATACGTAGCGGTGTGGTCGTGAGGCAGGTCACCAGGTCGTACATCAAATTAATCAGGCGCATAAAACTGTATTTAGATTCGCCATACTCACGCTCGGCATGATGCACCGGAATTTCAATGGCGCGGCGAGCGAAGATATTCGCCAGAATCGGGATAAAGGTGCTGCGTTCATGGCAGTGCAACATGGCATCGATAATATGACGGCGATAGGCGCGTAACATACAGCCATAGTCGCCCATCGCTTTGCCGGTGGTGCGCTGAATAAGTCGGTTAATCATCTTCGAAGCGGTTTTACGAAACCAGGTATCCTGGCGATTCTGGCGCACAGTACCCACTACGTCGTAACCTTCATCGGCTTTTTCTACCAGACGGGGGATCTCCTCTGGCGGATTCTGGAGATCGGCATCGAGGGTGATAATTAAGTCGCCGGTAACGTGGCTGAAACCTGCCATGATCGCCGAATGCTGTCCGTAATTACGATTAAGCAAAATAGACACGATGTGGCTGCCCTCTGCTTGTGAGGCATCGACGAGCATTTGTGCGGAATTATCGCTACTGCCGTCATCAATCAGCAGGATCTCATACTCTTTCCCCAGCGTTTCGCAGGCTGCGGTGGTGCGCCTGATTAATTCCGGTAAGCTTTCCTGCTCGTTATAAACGGGAATAACCACCGAGACTTTCTTAACAGGGTGGATTTCAAACATGGCTTAATGTCCTGCGAGTTGCTGAAGGGCAGCGATGACGCGGTCGGCATCGGCGGTGGTCATATCTGGAAAAAGCGGCAACGAACAGATGCGTTCGCTGTTCCATTCGGTATTCGGTAACGACAGCGTGGGAAAACGCTCGCGATAATATTTTTGCGTGTGAGCAGCGCGGAAATGTAACCCGGTGCCAATGCCTCTTTCTTTTAACGCTTCCATCAACGCATCGCGACTGATACCACAACGTTGTTCATCGACACGAATAATAAACAGATGCCAGGCGTGAACGTGCGGCCAAGCGGGAAGGCTTAATGGCTGAAAGGGGAGAGCTGCCAGTGCTTGCTGATATTGCAGGGCAATTTCCCGACGACGGGTGTTGAGTTGCTCTAATTTGGCTAACTGTGTCAGGGCAATCGCGGCGTTAATATCGGTCAGATTGTACTTATAGCCCGGCGTTAATACTTCTGCCTGCGGTGCGCGGCCCCAGGTTTGTCTGTCATATGCATCGACACCCAGACCGTGAAATTTCAGCATCCGTAGCTGGCGGGCGAGGTTTTCATTATCAGTAACAATCAGGCCGCCTTCTGCACAGGTAATATTTTTGATGGCGTGAAACGAAAAAATAGCGGTACCTTTCGCGCCAATATGTCGACCTTTGTAATACGTACCGACGGCATGGGCGGCATCTTCGATAACTGCGATGCCGTAACGTTCGCCAATGGCGCGAATGGCGTCAATATCTGCTGGCGCACCGGCATAATGCACTGGAATGATGGCTTTGGTACGCGGCGTAATGGCTGCTTCGATCGCTTCAGGCGTGACCATCAGCATATCGCTGTCGACATCTACCATTACCGGCGTAGCGCCCAACAAAGAAATCATATTGAGGGTTGATACCCAGGTCAGAGAAGGCGTGATCACTTCATCGCCAGCACCTATCTCCAGCGCCATCAGCGTGATATGCATTCCGGCTGTGGCTGAACTGACCGCGATGGCATGTTGATTTCCCGTCAACTGGCAAAAGGCTTGTTCAAGCGCCTGATTCTTCGGACCTGTGGTGATCCATCCAGATTCGAGAACATCTTTAACTGCAGAGAGTTCTTCCACACCCATTGCCGGACGTGAAAAGGGCAAAAAATCTGACATTATTATTCCTTCGGCCATTGAATACTTTTCCCATCTATTCACTAATATTTGTTATAGGGAGCGTTATATGTATTTTGCCATTTGGAGTGAAATTCTAAGGGTAGAATATTAATTTAACCTTAAGGAACTAATATAGTACTTAAATATTATTTTTTTTCGTTTTTTTAGCTTATTTGGGCTTTTCATTTGACAAGATTTAAGGCATTTTGCGGGCATCGTAATGTTTTAATACTATCCCCAGCCCCTATTTGCCGGTGAAAATATTATTTGTTTTCACGGTCATTTAGCTGGCTACGCGTGTCTATAGGTGGAGCTTAGGTGTTAGCTTTTTGTCGGACTTCGATGAAGTCTAAAAAATATATCTTCATTTTACTGGTGCTTGCTGTAATTGCCGGGTTGGGTAGTCATGCTGCCTGGAGTAGCAATGGGTTGCCACGAATCGACAATAAAACGTTGGCCAGGCTGGCGCAGCAGCACCCGGTGGTGGTTCTGTTTCGCCATGGAGAACGCTGCGATCGTTCCTCCAATCAATGCTTGTCAGACAAAACAGGTATTACGGTAAATGGCTCTCAGGATGCGCGTGAACTGGGCAAAGCCTTCAGCGCAGATATCCCTGATTTCGATCTTTATTCCAGTAATACCGTTCGGACTATTCAGTCGGCAACCTGGTTTTCTGCGGGCAAAAAACTGACGGTAGATAAACGACTGTTACAATGTGGTAATGAGATTTATAGCGCAATTAAAGACTTACAAAGTAAAGCGCCTGATAAAAATATTGTTATCTTCACCCACAACCACTGTCTGACGTATATCGCGAAAGATAAACGTAACGTGACATTTAAACCAGATTATCTGGATGGACTGGTGATGCATGTGGAAAACGGTAAAGTTTTACTGGATGGGGAATTTGTCAATCACTGATCTTTGAATCTGACAGCCAGTAATGGCTGTCATCACTATCACAGAAGACCCTTCAAACGTAATGTTTTCTGGGTAGCGACATTTAAATCGTATTGCGCCAGATCTTCTGGTTTTACCCACGCGTATTCCTGAAACTCTTCGTTTATTTTCACTTCACGGTTGGCAGAAACGCAGTCAAAGATCAGGTAAATCATATAAATCTCTTCCTTACGACCATCTGCATACGTCTTAGTGCGAATGTCATCGCTGAAAGTCCACGGAGTTATGTCAGTAAGAATCAGTTGCTCGCCTAACTCTTCTCTGATTTCACGGCGTAATGCTTCTTCAATACGTTCGCCAGGTTCCACGCCACCACCCGAAAGCGCCCATTGACCCGGGAAAACGCCGCGATCGTCAGCCATTTTGCATAGCAGATAAGCACCATCATTTTGAATCAAAGGGCAAACAATAGTCCGTTGTCGCACAGGGATGTTCCTTATAATCGAAAATAAACCAAGAGAATACGGCAACTCATAAATATGCGAAAGTGACATTAGTCTCTTTTGCGATGATAACTGCGCTGATTATTATTTTGGTTTATAACGTAAATCATGTTTATTTTTTCGGCGTTAAATTATTTGAGACGTATTTAGTTACAATAAGTTAGCAGATCACTTTTTTCGCGCATTGAATCCTCTGCGTCAGGCAGTACAATCCCGCAGCTTTGGGGAATGTTGATTATCTTCTTGCGGAAAAAGGTAAAAATGAAAAAATTTGCGCTACCAGTTCTGGCTGGAATGCTGTTGGTTTCTGCATCGGCAAATGCGATAAGCATTAGTGGTCAGGCGGGAAAAGAATATACCAATATTGGCGTCGGTTTCGGGACCGAGTCTACGGGACTGGCGTTAAGCGGTAACTGGACACATAACGACGACGACGGTGATGTCGCGGGCGTGGGGCTGGGCCTGAATCTTCCTCTGGGGCCGTTAATGGCAACTGTAGGTGGGAAAGGTGTTTATACCAATCCGAATTACGGCGATGAAGGTTATGCGGCGGCAGTCGGTGGTGGTTTACAGTGGCAAATTGGTGACAGCTTCCGTCTGTTTGGCGAGTATTATTACTCTCCGGATTCGCTCTCCAGCGGTATTCAAAGTTATGAAGAAGCGAATGCTGGCGCGCGTTATACCATTATGCGTCCAGTCAGTATTGAGGCAGGCTACCGTTATCTGAACCTGTCGGGGAAAGACGGCAATCGCGATAATGCCGTGGCCGACGGCCCTTATGTCGGGGTTAACGCCAGCTTCTGATACCTTCCGGCGCGGCGTTCTGTCGCGCCATTCAGTTTCTTACTACGCCTTATCTCCCTTTGCGTTATAGTGATTCGATAACAAAAGCAGGAGATAACCATGTTAAAAGTGGAAATGCTATCCACCGGGGATGAGGTGTTACACGGGCAAATCGTTGACACGAATGCAGCCTGGCTGGCCGACTTTTTCTTTCATCAGGGCTTGCCGCTATCTCGCCGTAATACGGTTGGCGATAACCTTGAAGATTTAGTCACCATTCTTCGTGAGCGCAGTCAGCACGCCGATGTGCTGATCGTCAACGGCGGACTGGGGCCAACCAGCGATGATTTAAGCGCGCTCGCTGCTGCGACAGCAAAAGGTGAAGGTCTGGTGCTACATGAAGCCTGGCTTAAAGAGATGGAACATTATTTCCGCGAACGTGGTCGCGTGATGGCGCCGAGCAACCGTAAACAGGCAGAATTGCCAGCGAGTGCCGAGTTCATCAATAACCCCGTAGGCACCGCCTGTGGTTTTGCCGTGCAGCTTAATCGTTGCCTGATGTTCTTTACCCCCGGCGTACCGTCAGAATTTAAGGTGATGGTCGAGCACGAAATCCTGCCGCGCCTGCGCGAGCGTTTTTCTTTACCGCAGCCGCCGGTTTGTCTGCGTTTGACTACCTTTGGTCGTTCGGAAAGCGATCTGGCACAAAGCCTGGACACTCTACAACTGCCGCCGGGCGTAACAATGGGCTATCGCTCCTCGATGCCGATAATTGAACTGAAGCTGACCGGACCGGCAAGCGAGCAACAGGCGATGGAAAAACTGTGGCTGGACGTTAAACGTGTTGCCGGACAGAGCGTGATTTACGAAGGCACCGAAGGACTGCCCGCGCAGATCAGTCGCGAATTGCAAAACCGCCAGTTCAGCCTGACGTTGAGCGAGCAATTCACCGGTGGTTTATTGGCTTTGCAACTTTCTCGCGCAGGTGCGCCATTGCTGGCGTGTGAAGTGGTTCCTTCACAGGAAGAGACTCTGGCGCAAACCGCGCACTGGATTACAGAACGGCGGGCCAACCATTTTGCCGGGCTGGCACTGGCTGTTTCGGGGTTCGAGAACGAATATCTCAACTTTGCGCTAGCCACGCCGGACGGCACTTATGCTCTGCGCGTACATTTCAGTACTACGCGCTACAGTCTGGCTATTCGTCAGGAAGTGTGTGCAATGATGGCGTTGAATATGCTGCGCCGTTGGCTGAACAGTCAGGACATCGCCAGCGAGCACGGCTGGATTGAGGTTGTTGAGTCCATGACCTTATCCGTCTGATTCAGTCACGCTGTGCCGGTTTACTGCACCGGCACATTCCCCTCCCGCAAATTTGTCCAACCTGTTGTACTCAATAAGAAAAAATCCGTGCGCTGATTCACAAATTTGTGCGTAATTTCTCCAGTCCGCTGGACGAGAAACGGGATTTGATGCGCTTCACAATTTTACTCACCCTGAGCGACGAGACTGATTCCAGTATCTAAGACTGGAGTCCAGTATGTTGGAATCAAGCAAAGTACCCGCCCTGACACGGGCTATTGATATTCTCAATCTGATTGCCCGCATTGGACCTTGTAGTGCTGCAACGATCATTGACACATTGGGGATCCCGAAAAGCACGGCCTATCTGCTGCTTGACGAACTTAAGCATTCGGCGGATCCGCGCTGCGGGTAAAGCGGCTGGTTTTCTGGCTGTGGTTCCTGATAAAGCGCAGCAATGCCTGGCGTGGGGAGCGAACTTTGTCGCTGTTGGCGTTGACACGATGCTCTATAGCGATGCCCTGGATCAACGACTGGCGATGTTTAAATCAGGCAAAAATGGGCCACGCATAAAAGGTAGTTATTGATATCAAAGGCCCATGGGGATCGGCTGTGGGCCTGTGTTAATTAGTGGTTATTCGCTGCCAGATCGGCTTCGCTTAGCTGGGTGGCTGCGAGCACCAGGTCACGATCAATGCCCTGTTCCAGCATGCGCAAAGCAATTTTAATGGCTTGTTCATGCATACCTTCCTGCAAACCTTCTAATTTCCCATCCTGCCAGCCTTCAATCTTACCCTCCTGCCAGCCAATTTGGTGTCCTTCCTGCCGCAGCCGTTCAGCAATAGTCATCAATCTCTCCTTTTAATGACAGTTAGGTGGAATATCAGCATCAGTGAGTTGGGTTGTTACCAATACAATCTCACGTTCAAAGCCCTGCTCCAGCATGCGCAAGGCAATTTTAATGGCTTGTTCATGCATGCCTTCCTGCAAACCTTCTAATTTACCTTCTTGCCAGCCTTCTAATTTACCTTCTTGCCAGCCTTCAATCTTACCCTCCTGCCAGCCAATCTGGTGTCCTTCCTGCCGTAGCCGTTCAGCAATAGTCATCAATCTCTCCTTTTGTAGTGGTGAACGTTCGGCAATTTCCTCAATAAAGCGGGTGAAACGGGAGGTATCGCCGCATTGCAGTAGATAATTAAACAGCGTTTGCACCTGGCTGTCATTAGTGAAGCCCCTAACCAAAAGCGTGGTGATCCTGTCGACCATACCGATTAAATCGCGGTCGCGAATATGCTTTTGAATCAGTTCCAGCAGAGCTATACGCCGATGTTGCATGATCTCATCGTCAGGTACGATGGTGATATCCACCAACGGAAAAGCTTCGGTGTACAACTGCCGGGCAAGCTGCGGGTCGTCAAACTCATCCAGCCAGTTGAGTGAGTACGGGTAGGGCGAGGTTTCGCCATGATAAAACAGCAACGGCACCACCAGCGGGACTCTGTCATAGCCTTTGTCCAGGTGACGCTGCATGGCGGCAGTGGCATAGCGCATCAGTCGGAAGGCCATGTTTTTTTCCGCAGTACTCTGATGCTCAATCACGCAGTAGATATAACCTTCGCCGTCGGTGGTTTCTACCGACCACAAAACATCCGAGTAGTAAGCGCGTAAACTTTTTTCAATAAAACTAGTGGGTTCCAGGCGTAAGGTTTGCAGGTTGCAAAGCTTACGTAGCGGTTCCGGCAGGTGTATTTCCAGAAAATCCCGTGCGGTTTCGGGTGTGAACATAAAGGTTTTAAACACCGCATCATGCGGGGAGGATGTTGTTGATTCGGTCATGGTTGTCCGTCACCTGATATTTATGATGACGCGACATTACGGTTATCCCAGGCCTTTGACATCTGCCAGTTTTAGCCTTTGCGAGACGTTTTCATAAGTATTTTTACTGCGATGCAACGCATACATTGGGTACGGAACCGTGCACGCAAAAATGCCCGGTAACAACATGCTTACCGGGCATCAGAAAGGAGTTTAAGCCAGCGCCTGGGCCAGCAGCGTAATCGGATGTTCGCAGCGAAGGCTTGTGGACATCTCAATCTGCCATTTGCAGGTTTCGCAGTCGGTAACGACCAGATCCGCGCCGCTCTCTTCTATCTGGCGGAACAGTGGTGCGCCGATGGCTTGTGAGGTGGGGTAGTTCTCTTTTTTGAAACCGTAAGTACCCGCAATACCGCAGCACTGGGAATCCAGCACTGTCAGCTCAAGCCCTGGGATCTTACGCAACAGTTCCAGGGTGTAGAGCGTCCAGCCCATTTTTTCCATATGGCACGGAGTGTGATAAACCACTTTCAGCGGCAGCGGTTTCAGCGGTAACGTTTTGCCTTCGTCCAGCTGGCGCCACAGCCAGCGGGTCGCCAGTTCGATATGATCGCGTAAGCCTTTGTTGTCGACATTCAGCACTTCCGGGTATTCGTCGCGCAGGGCAAATGTACAGGTAGATGAAGTGGCAATCACCGGAATGCCTTTTACTCCCACAGCTTCGCGGATCGACTCTACATTCGTAATTGCCTGTTTGCGTGCTTTATCGGTAAAACCGTTGGCGATCAGCGGTACGCCGCAGCATTTTTCTTTGCTGAGCAGTTGTACACCGGTACCCATTGCGTTGAGCACTTTAATTAAATCTTTACCTAACTGCGGATGGTTGTAGTTAACGAAGCAGCCGTGAAAGAAAGCGACCTGGTCTTTATATTGCGCTTGCTGGGCTGCCACGCTGCGATACCAGCGACGAAATGTACCGAAGGAGTATTTCGGTAGCGTGCGGCGATGATCGATTTTTAACGCCGCATCAAGCAGTTGCCGTACTGGTTTCAGTGAGGTAGCGGTATTGACGATTGGTGCGAACGGCGTGGAAACGCTGCCCATCAGGTCGGTATGGCTTAAAACGAAGTTACGCAGCGACGGGCGCGTGGTGTCATATTTCGCCCGCGCGCGCTGGATAATATCGCCAATCTTCACATCGGACGGGCAGGCGACTTCACAACGTTTGCAGTTGATGCAATATTTCAGCGCCTCGTCATACAGTGCGCCATCTTTCAGACGCAGACGCTCGCCATCCGGCCCGGCTTGTTTTGGCCCTGGATAGCTCGGATTCACCCGGCTCACCGGGCAGGCGGTGGTGCAGACGGTACACTTAATGCAATTTTCGAAGCTGGTGTCGTTCATTGTTGGCCTCCTGCGCGTTGGGCAATCTGTTGAGCGGCATGTAAAGCACTGACGGCACAAACACCGCCGCCGCATCCCTGGGCGATGGGATCAAATCCGCCCAGCACCGAACCGATGGCAAACAGGTTGTCTACTGTTTGACCAGCCTGTGACGGGCGTAGCGCCTCGTCAGTGGTCACGCCGAACTGTTGCCACGGTTGCGCAGCAAAAAAGTCACTTCTATACCACTCACCCCGCGTGGCGGTTTGCAGTACATCAAGGCCGAGAATCGGCTCACGAATGCCTTCGCGTTCTGCCACCAGCCCGCCGCTAAAGAAACTGCCGCTCGCAAGCACAGCAAAACGCGGACGCAGCGGGATATCGGCGTGATTGCGGGTCCAGATTTCGCTCACCACGCCATTTTTGCAGGTCACACTTTTCACTTCATCGCCCGGCATCCATACGCCGCCCTGGCGCACAAACTGGCGCTGTAACTGGTTTTGCAGACGAATGCCCAGCACGGAAGGCGGCAGCGTTGGCAAAAGCATAAGTGAGCAAGGTAGTTTTTCATTCAACCAACGCCACAGTTTGTCATCGGCCAGGCCGAAGCAGGCGGGCATCAGGATCATTTCACAGGTATTGGCGACAGGGATTAGCGCATCAATTAACAGCGGCCAGTTTTCTTCGTTATCAAGGAAACGGGCGATATTCACCGCGCGAAACTCGGTGGCGTTATTGCGTAACACATCCAGTTCCGGCAGTTCAATTTCAGCAGTTTCAACCGAAAGATCCAGTTCGCGCAACGAAGCCGCCGCAAGATGCGCCTGGAAATCCATCAGCCCGCTTATCCCCACTACACATATCTTCTTCGCGGGTAGCGGCCAGACGGGAACTTCTGGCGAACTTAACCAGGTCGAACGCAAAGTGCCGAGTGGGGTAACGCGCTGATGGGCCAGTTCCACGCTGCCCTGCAATTGCGCGCCACTTTCCGCAATTAATGCCTGCGCCTGACAAGCGAGATCCAGTACGCGTTGTGGGCCGAGAAGACTGTAAGGGTGGGCAGGTGCCTGATGGCACAAAGACTCCAGCCCTGCATGAATGTCTGCCACCGGCTGACCATCTGGCAGGTGGCTCAGTAAGTCCAGCGAGCCGGATGAGAAATGCAGAGCGCTCTGTCCACGGGTGACAATGGCACAGCGCAGACCGTGTTTTTGCAATCGCAGGCCGCAGAGTAATCCGGCGAGGCCGCCGCCCATAATGACAGTATCAAATCGCATCTTTCTGCTCCTTCTCCAGACCACACAGTCCCTGATAAACCCAGCGGGTAAATTCGCTTTCGCGCAATGCGTCTCCCCATGCAATGGGCTGCACGCCTTTCCAGCGTTCGTTAAGGAAGGTGGAAAGTTGTTCGATAGATTGCGCGGAGGTGGTGACGTTAAAGCGTTGCAACAATCCAGCTGCCCGGCAGGCACAGAGTTCGCCCTGGCAAGTCCCCATCCCCACACGGGTGCGGCGACGTAAATCCAGCAGGCTGTTGACGTTTAAATTTTCTACTGCGTACTGAACTTCGCCAGCGGTAACGGCTTCACACTCACAAACAAGGCTGCGGTGCAAACGGCCTTCGCTCAGCCAGGCAGGTGTGCGATCGCCATGACGATAAACCGCAGAACCGCGCAGCGGGGCAGGCAGAGAGATGACTTTACGCAAGGTGACTTCAGCGGGCTCCTGTGAACCAGGAAGTGCCAGATCGGCGGTCGTACAGGGGCGCGTGTTGCCCAGCTTGCGGCATACTGCGTCGGTAGCCCATTCCGCCATCAGCCGATAGGTCATCAGTTTGCCGCCGGTGATGGTGATAAATCCGTCCAGACCATCGCGTTCGGCATGGTCGAGCAGCACGATGCCACGGCTGACGTTACGGCCGCTCGGGTCGTCATCGCTGGCAACCAACGGGCGCACGCCAGAGTAGGCCCGCAAAATGCGCGTTTTCGCCATCACGGGGGCCAGTTTTTCCCCTTCACGCAGCAGAATATCAACCTCTTCTGCCGTCACTCGATTATCGTCAATCTCGTTGTAATCAATACGTAAAGAGGTGGTGCCAATCAGCGAAATGGTATCGCCAGGCACCAGAATATCGGCGTCGGAAGGTTTACGGCAGCGGTTGATCACATGCTGATTAATGCGGTGGTCCATGATCAGCAGCGATCCTTTCGCCGGGAACATGCGAATGCGCAGATCGGCATATTCGGCAATGTGTTGCCCCCAGATCCCGGCGGCATTAACTACGACAGGCGCATGAAGTGCCTGGGTTTCGCCGGTGAGATGATTACGTACACGAACACCGCACACCGTCGCGCCTTCACGAATCAGTCCCGTGACTTCATGAGCAGTAAGGATAACGGCACCATGTTCTTTTGCATCGAGCATGTTCGCTGCGGTCAGCCGGAATGGGTCAACGGTGCCATCCGGAACTTTTACCGCGCCAATCAGTGCCGGGTTAACGGAAGGTTCTATAATGCGTGCTTGCTGCGGATCAATGGCTTCAGCACTGATTCCAGCCTCTTCGCAAGCACGAATAAAAGTCGCCTGGAAGGAGAGATCATCTTCCGGCAGGGTGATAAACAGGCCGTTGGTTGGTTCGACACAGTGACGCGCAATGCGTTTTAAAATCTGGTTTTCACTAATACATTCGCGGGCCGATTCCGCATCGGTAACCGCATAGCGTGCGCCGCTGTGCAGCAGACCGTGGTTACGCCCGGTGGCTCCCGTTGCGATGTCGTGGCGTTCAACCAAAATCACTTTCAGCCCGCGCAGGGCACAGTCGCGGGCAATCCCGGCTCCCGTTGCGCCGCCGCCAATGATAATCACGTCACTTGTTTGCGAATCGCGAGTTTTCATTGTTATCCCTCAAAAGTTCGTTTTGTCTCATTTAGCCACAGAAAAAACATGCATTGTTTGATTTCGCGCATAATCGCTCATAATTCGAAAGTGAAACGTGATTTCATGCGTCATTTTGAACATTTTGTAAATCTTATTTAATAATGTGTGCGGTAATTCACATTCATGGAATGAATGATTAATTAACATCGCGGCAACTCAAGAAACGGCAGGTTCTTCCATTGAATCAGGCTGTTAATCATAAATAAGACCACGGCCACGGAGGCTATAAATGTTGAGTATTTTTAAACCAGCGCCACACAAGGCGCGCTTACCTGCTGCGGAGATCGACCCGACTTACCGTCGATTACGCTGGCAAATTTTCCTGGGGATATTCTTTGGTTATGCCGCTTACTATTTGGTTCGTAAGAACTTTGCTCTCGCGATGCCCTACCTGGTGGAGCAGGGATTCTCACGTGGTGATTTAGGTTTTGCCCTTTCAGGGATCTCAATTGCCTACGGATTTTCGAAATTCATCATGGGGTCGGTGTCGGACCGCTCGAATCCGCGCGTTTTCCTGCCAGCAGGTCTGATTCTTGCTGCGGCAGTTATGCTTTTTATGGGCTTTGTTCCGTGGGCGACATCGAGCATTGCGGTGATGTTTGTGCTGCTGTTCCTCTGCGGTTGGTTCCAGGGGATGGGATGGCCGCCGTGCGGTCGTACTATGGTGCACTGGTGGTCGCAGAAAGAACGTGGCGGCATTGTGTCGGTGTGGAACTGTGCGCATAACGTCGGTGGTGGTATTCCGCCGCTGTTGTTCCTGCTGGGGATGGCCTGGTTCAATGACTGGTACGCGGCGCTTTATATGCCGGCTTTCTGTGCCATTCTGGTGGCTCTGTTCGCCTTTGCGATGATGCGCGATACCCCGCAATCATGTGGCCTGCCGCCGATCGAAGAGTACAAAAATGATTACCCGGACGACTATAACGAAAAAGCGGAACAGGAACTGACCGCGAAACAGATCTTCATGCAGTACGTGCTGCCGAACAAACTGCTGTGGTACATCGCCATCGCCAACGTGTTCGTCTATCTGCTGCGCTACGGTATCCTCGACTGGTCACCGACTTACCTGAAAGAGGTGAAACACTTCGCGCTGGATAAATCCTCCTGGGCCTACTTCTTCTATGAGTATGCGGGCATTCCAGGCACTCTGCTGTGCGGCTGGATGTCGGACAAAGTCTTCCGCGGTAACCGTGGGGCAACCGGCGTCTTCTTTATGACACTGGTGACCATCGCCACCATCGTTTACTGGATGAACCCGGCAGGCAACCCAACCGTCGATATGATTTGTATGATTGTTATCGGCTTCCTGATCTACGGCCCAGTCATGCTGATTGGTCTGCACGCGCTGGAACTGGCGCCGAAGAAAGCGGCAGGTACGGCGGCGGGCTTTACCGGACTGTTTGGTTACCTTGGTGGCTCCGTAGCGGCAAGCGCGATTGTCGGCTACACCGTTGACTACTTTGGCTGGGATGGCGGCTTCATGGTGATGATTGGCGGCAGCATCCTGGCGGTTATCTTGTTAATTGTCGTGATGATTGGCGAAAAACGTCGCCATCAGGAATTACAGCAAAAACGCAACGGAGGCTAATGGCATGAAATTGACGCTGAAAAACCTTAGCATGGCTATCATGATGAGTGGAATGATCATGGGAAGCAGTGCAATGGCGGCGGATAACAGTGAGAAAATAGTGATTGCCCATCGTGGCGCCAGTGGTTATTTGCCGGAGCATACGCTGCCAGCAAAAGCGATGGCGTATGCGCAGGGGGCCGATTATCTTGAACAAGATTTGGTGATGACGAAGGACGACCATCTGGTCGTTCTGCATGACCACTATCTTGACCGGGTAACCGATGTTGCCGATCGTTTCCCGGACAGGGCGCGTAAAGATGGCCGTTACTACGCGATAGATTTCACGCTGGATGAAATTAAGTCTTTAAAATTCACTGAAGGCTTCGATATTGAAAACGGTAAAAAAGTGCAGACTTTTCCCGGGCGTTTCCCGATGGGTAAATCTGACTTCCGGGTGCACACTTTCGAAGAGGAAATTGAATTTGTTCAGGGGCTAAACCATTCGACCGGGAAAAATATTGGTATCTATCCAGAGATTAAAGCGCCGTGGTTCCATCATCAGGAAGGGAAGGATATTGCGGCAAAAACCCTGGAAGTGCTGAAGAAATATGGCTACACCGGTAAGGATGATAAGGTTTATCTGCAATGCTTTGATGCTGATGAACTGAAGCGTATTAAGAATGAGCTGGAACCCAAAATGGGTATGGACCTCAACCTGGTACAGCTGATTGCCTATACCGACTGGAACGAAACTCAGCAGAAACAACCGGACGGAAGCTGGGTTAATTACAGCTATGACTGGATGTTCAAACCGGGTGCCATGAAACAGGTAGCGGAATATGCTGATGGTATTGGCCCGGATTACCATATGGTGATTGATGAGACATCGCAGCCGGGTAATATCAAGCTTACCGGAATGGTAAAAGATGCACAGCAGAATAAGCTGGTGGTGCATCCTTATACCGTGCGGGCCGACAAGCTACCGGAATATGCCACCGATGTGAATCAGTTGTATGACATTCTGTACAATAAAGCCGGTGTTAATGGGTTATTTACCGACTTCCCTGACAAGGCGGTAAAATTCCTCAACAAAGAGTAAATTCAGTGTCGGATGGCACTTATGTGCCATCCGATACCACTCTTCATCCACACCCCTACACATAGTGGCATAGTTAATTCTTCAATAAAATCTGTTAGTTATCCTTACTTTCTGTTATTTAGCACGGGATGACTTGTTTCCGGCAAAAGGAACCCATTAATAAACACTTTTTATTAAGTTTTTCTTAAGGTGAACACCTATAGTCGTTGTCGTTAACAATAACAACAGGCGACAGGGTATGGTTGTTTCAGCAAAACTCGATGAATTTAATCACTGGTGGGCAACGGAAGGAGACTGGGTTGAAGAGCCGAATTTCCGCCGCAATGGCATGAGTGGGGTGCAATGCGTTGAACGAGACGGGCAAAAAATTTACGTGAAGCGAATGACTCAGCATCTCTTTCATTCGCTGCGCTATCCCTTTGGTCGCCCGACGATTGTGCGGGAGATTGCGGTGATAAAAGATCTGGAACGCGCTGGCGTGATTGTGCCGAAAATCGTTTTTGGTGAAGCCGTGAAAATTGATGGCGAATGGCGTGCGTTGCTGGTGACAGAAGATATGGCGGGGTTTGTCAGCATTGCTGACTGGTATGCGCAACATGCAATTACGCCTTTTGCTGATGATGTTCGCGAAGGGATGCTAAAAGCGGTAGCGCTGGCGTTTAAGAAAATGCATAGCGTTAATCGGCAGCATGGTTGCTGTTATGTTCGCCATATCTATGTGAAAACAGAAGGTAAAGCAGAAGCTGGATTTCTTGATCTGGAGAAAAGCCGCCGTCGCTTGCGTCGCGATAAAGCGATTAATCATGACTTCCGCCAGTTGGAAAAATATCTGGAGCCGATCCCCAAAGCCGACTGGGAACAGGTGAAAGCGTATTACTACGCCATGTAATCGTTGTAGGCCAGATAAGACGCATCAGCGTCGCATCTGGCACTAGTGCCAGATCACAACTCGATTTCGATATCGCCTTTTGCCCGGCAACAACAGGGCAAAATCTCCCCTGGCTGAATAAAGGCTAACGGTTCGGCAATCCAGTCAACCTGACCTGCAACCAGGCGTGTGCGACAGGAGCCGCAGTAGCCTTCGCGGCACTGGTACTCAACCGCCACATTATGAGATTCCAGCGCCGCCAGAAGGGAAGGGTGTTCATCCTGGCACAGCAGTTGTGTGCCAGTGATGCGCAAGGTAACGCGGGTCATCAGAGCTGGAAGTTACTCAAATCGTCGGTGTCCACTTCCGAGTCAATTTGACCGACCAAATAAGAACTGACCTCCACTTCCTGCGGAGCAACCTGTACGTTATCCGACACCAGCCAGGTGTTGATCCACGGGATCGGGTTGGAACGCGTCTGGAACGGCAGATCCAAACCAACTGCCTGCATGCGGATGTTGGTGATGTACTCGACGTACTGGCAGAGAATGTCCTTGTTCAGACCAATCATCGAACCGTCACGGAACAGATAATCCGCCCAGTCTTTCTCCTGCTGTGCCGCCTGGACAAACAGCTCATAGCACTCCTGCTTACACTCTTCGGCTATTTCCGCCATTTCCGGATCATCCGCGCCGCTGCGCAGTAGATTCAGCATATGCTGAGTACCGGTCAGGTGCAGGGCTTCGTCACGGGCAATCAGGCGAATAATCTTGGCGTTACCTTCCATCAGTTCGCGTTCTGCAAAGGCAAAGGAACAAGCAAAGCTGACGTAGAAACGAATGGCTTCCAGCGCGTTAACGCTCATCAGGCAGAGATAAAGTTTTTTCTTCAGCTCGCGCAGGCTAACGGTCACGGTTTTGCCGTTGACGGTGTGGGTGCCTTCGCCCAGCAAATGCCAGTAGCTGGTCATCTCGATCAGTTCATCGTAATAGCGGGAAATGCCTTCTGCGCGTTTCTGGATCTGCTCGTTGGTGACTATATCGTCGAATACAACAGACGGATCGTTAACGATATTGCGAATGATATGGGTATAGGAACGAGAGTGAATTGTTTCTGAAAATGCCCAGGTTTCGACCCAGGTCTCCAGTTCCGGGATCGAGATCAGCGGCAGCAGTGCTACGTTCGGACTACGACCCTGAATTGAATCGAGCAACGTCTGGTACTTCAGGTTGCTGATAAAAATGTGCTTTTCGTGTTCAGGCAGCGCCTGATAATCGATACGGTCGCGGGAGACGTCAACTTCTTCCGGACGCCAGAAGAAAGAGAGCTGCTTTTCGATCAGCTTTTCGAAGATTTCATATTTTTGCTGATCGTAGCGGGCCACGTTGACCGGCTGACCAAAGAACATCGGCTCTTTGAGCTGATCATTTTTCGTCTGTGAAAAGGTGGTATATGCCATGAATGTGTCCTGTGGTTTTAATGCCGGATAAGGCATTTTACGCCGCATCCTGTGCCTGATGCGACGCTGGCGCGTCTTATCAGGCCTACAAATTCGAACCGTAGGCCGGATAAGGGGTTACGCCACATCCGGCATCTCAATATCAGATCTTACATGCGCCGCTTTCGCAGCCATCGTCCTGGATTGACGGCACCAGATCGTCCTGCGCATCTTCTGCGCCGTCACGGGTGTTCTGATAATACAGCGTTTTGACCCCGAATTTGTAGGCGGTGAGCAGGTCTTTCAGCAACTGCTGCATCGGCACTTTTCCTGACGGGAAGCGTGACGGATCGTAGTTAGTATTCGCAGAGATCGACTGATCGATAAATTTCTGCATGATACCAACCAGTTGCAGGTAGCCATCGTTACCCGGCATTTCCCACAGCAACTCGTAGGCGTCGTGCAGATGTTCATAGTCCGGCACCACCTGGCGCAAAATACCGTCTTTCGATGCTTTGATGCTAACGTAACCGCGCGGCGGTTCAATACCGTTAGTGGCGTTAGAGATCTGCGAAGAGGTCTCGGACGGCATCAGAGCAGAAAGCGTGGAGTTGCGTAGACCGTGCGTTTTGATTGACTCACGCAGTGCTTCCCAGTCGTAATGCAGCGGCTCATTAGCGATGACATCCAGATCTTTCTTATAGGTATCGATCGGCAGGATCCCTTTCGCATAGGTGGTTTCGTTAAACCACGGACATGCGCCTTGCTCTTTCGCCAGCTCATTAGAGGCTTTCAGCAGATAATACTGAATCGCTTCGAAGGTTTTATGCGTCAGGTTGTTGGCGCTGCCGTCGGAGTAGCGTTTACCGTGCTTCGCCAGATAGTAAGCGAAGTTGATCACACCAATACCCAGTGTACGACGACCCATCGCCCCGCGTTTGGCTGCCGGGATCGGGTAATCCTGATAATCCAGCAGCGCGTCAAGTGCGCGTACCGCCAGAACGGCCAACTCTTCCAGTTCATCCAGGCTGTTAATTGCCCCCAGGTTGAAAGCAGAAAGCGTACACAGCGCGATTTCACCGTTTTCGTCGTTAACGTCATTCAGCGGTTTGGTCGGCAGAGCGATTTCCAGGCACAGGTTAGACTGGCGCACTGGCGCGATGGCCGGATCAAACGGGCTATGGGTATTGCAGTGGTCAACGTTCTGAATATAGATACGACCAGTAGACGCACGTTCCTGCATCATCAGTGAGAACAGCTCAACCGCTTTCACGCGCTGTTTGCGGATGCTGTCGTCTTTCTCATATTTGGTGTACAGGCGTTCAAACTCTTCCTGATCGGCGAAGAACGCGTCGTACAGCCCCGGTACGTCGGACGGGCTGAACAGGGTGATATCTTCACCTTTCAGCAGGCGGGTATACATCAGTTTGTTGATTTGTACCCCGTAGTCCATATGACGCACGCGGTTGCCTTCTACACCACGGTTGTTTTTCAGCACCAGCAGACTTTCCACTTCCAGATGCCAGATTGGGTAGAACAGCGTTGCCGCACCGCCGCGCACGCCGCCCTGGGAGCAGGATTTTACCGCCGTCTGGAAATGTTTGTAGAACGGGATGCAGCCGGTATGGAACGCTTCACCGCCACGAATCGGGCTACCCAGTGCACGAATACGCCCGGCGTTGATGCCGATCCCCGCACGCTGGGAAACGTATTTCACAATCGCGCTGGAGGTCGCGTTAATGGAATCCAGGCTGTCGCCGCACTCGATCAGCACGCAGGAGCTGAACTGGCGAGTCGGAGTACGCACGCCTGACATGATTGGCGTTGGCAGCGAAATTTTAAATGTGGAAACCGCGTCGTAAAAACGCTTCACGTATTCCAGACGCGTTTCGCGCGGGTAGTTCGAGAACAGGCACGCGGCAACCAGAATATAAAGGAACTGGGCGCTCTCGTAGATTTCGCCGGTCACGCGGTTCTGTACCAGATATTTGCCTTCCAGCTGCTTAACGGCAGCATAAGAGAAGGTCATATCGCGATCGTGAACGATAAACGTGTCCATCTGCTTGAACTCTTCTTCCGTGTAGTCTTCCAGCAGATGATTATCGTATTTGCCCATTTCGACCATTTTCACCACGTGGTCGTACAGCGCAGGCGGCTCAAACTGGCCGTAGGCTTTTTTACGCAGGTGGAAGATCGCCAGGCGCGCGGCGAGATACTGATAATCCGGCGCATCACGGGAGATCAGGTCTGCGGCAGCCTTGATAATAGTTTCGTGGATGTCGGAGGTCTTGATACCGTCATAAAACTGAATATGGGAGCGCAGCTCGACCTGGGAGATCGAAACGTTATGCAGTCCTTCTGCCGCCCAGTCCAGAACGCGATGGATTTTGTCGAGATTGATGCGCTCTGTGCTACCGTCGCGCTTTGTCACCAGCAGATTCTGATTCATGTATGTCGTACCTGTTTTGGGAATTCTTTCCGCAATAGTTTCACGCCAACTACCTGTAGTAAGGAAAGCTGCAACGAACACTATATATAGGGGGTATGTTTGGGATTCACTGCAAGATAGTGTGAAAACGGCCCTCTTGCAAGTGCATAACTTTGTGGATAACTCAGGAAGGAAAAAGCGACTTCCGCGTACCTTAGGTCAGACAAGGTGTTCGGGAAAGTCAATGGGAAGAGAAAAATTTGTTAAAAATAACCGTTCGGTGATTTCTTGAACGTTCAATTTAAGATAATTATTGATCCAGGTTATTTGTTGCGCTTTATTCAATTCAACAAAAATTGATTTTCCTACAACAGCATCTGGAGCAATCATTTATTTCGTTGTTCATAATATGAGCATTTGTAACCTGCTGTAAGGTTGGTAACGGTGGTTTTTTATTCAGTTAATGTTAAATAATTACTCTCAATGTTGATTTTTCTCATGGTTGATAAATTATTTAATAAAATTAATGTCATTTAAGTATTGTTAATTAAAGAATTAATGTGAGTTTAAGATAATTTTCAGATCTATTTATTATCATTAACTGCCATGTCATAAGGTTAATTTATTTGCGATTTACAATTAATTTTTATTTAAAGGCAGAACCTGTTTTTTAATAGACCGATGTTATTTAAGTGGTAACCAGGTCATGCAAAGTAAAAAATGGATTCTTTTTTCTGCTAAAGGGATGATATGGGGGATCCCTGCCATAATGGCGGGGTCATTAACAGCCGCAAATGCCTCGTCGCAGGCTTTTGAATCATGTCAGGGAAGCTACGTAACCAGCAGTTGCCAGGCCAGCAGACAAAGCCTTTCAGGCATTACACAAGACTGGAGCGTCGCTGATGGACAATGGCTGGTTTTTTCGGATATGACAAATAACGCCAGCGGAGGGGCAGTATTTTTGCAACAGGGGGCAGGACTTTTACTATCGCCAGAAAATGAAAGCGGTATGACCTTGTTTGCGAATAATACCGTAAATGGCGAATATAATAATGGTGGGGCAATATTTGCCAAAGAAAACTCAACGCTGAATCTTGATAATGTTATTTTTGTGGGTAACGTGGCCGGAGGATATGGTGGCGCTATCTACTCTTCTGGGACCAATGACCCTGGTGCAGTAGATATAAGTGTTGCTAATACTGTGTTCAGCAAAAACATTGCCAATGACGGCAAAGGTGGTGCAATTTATACTATCAATAATGACGTCTATTTAAGTGATGATATTTTTGATAATAACCAGGCATACACATCAACAAGTTACAGTGATGGTGATGGCGGCGCAATTGATGTCACCGATAATAATAGCGACAGCAAGCATCCTTCAGGTTATACGATAATAAATAACACTGTCTTTACAAATAACACTGCCGAAGGTTATGGCGGGGCGATTTATACCAATAGCGCGACGGCTCCCTATCTTATTGATATTTCTGTTGGTGACAGCTATAGCCAGAACGGCGGCGTGTTAGTGGATGAGAACAACAGCGCAGCAGGTTATGGGGATGGTCCTTCCACTGCGGCGGGGGGCTTTATGTATGTCGATTCAAGTCAGGTAAGGTTTGATATCGCTGCCAATAAAACTCTGGTTATCGGTAACGTAAGTAACGATGGTGCGATCGATTCCATTGCCGGAACCGGGAGTATCAGTAAAACCGGCGCGGGCGAACTGGTGCTCAATGCGGATAATAATAATTTTACCGGCGAGATGCGGATCGAAAACGGTGAAGTGACGCTGGGGCGTAGCAATTCGCTGATGAATGTCGGCGATGACCGTTGCCAGAGTAATTCGCAAAATTGCTATGGCCTGATGGTCGGCAGTATCAGCCATCGGGATGACCAGGCGGAATTGAACGTTGGCGCTACACAGCAGACTTTTGTTCACTCCCTGACGGGGTTTCAGAATGGCACCTTAAATATTGATGCTGGCGGTAATGTTACCGTTAATGCAGGCGGTTTTAGCGGAACCATTGAAGGTGCCGGGCAACTCACGATTGCTGAAAACGGCAGCTATGTGCTGGCGGGGGCGCAGTCGATGGCGCTGACCGGCGATATTGTGGTGGAAGATGGCGCAATCCTCTCGCTTTCGGGTAACGCCACGGACCTTGCGGATATGCAGGACGATCCGCAGTCCATCGTGTTAAACGGCGGCGTATTGGATCTCTCCGATTTCACTACCTGGCAGAGCGGTACGTCAGAGAACGATGGTCTGGAAATCAGTGGCAGCGGCGGTACGGTGATTGGTCAGCAGGATGTTGTCGATCTTTACGGTGGCGATGATCTGCATATTGGCGATGACGGGAATAATGGTGTTTATGTGGTGGTGGATGCTGGTGACGGGCAGGTCAGCCTGGCAAATGACAATCAATACCTCGGCACAACACAAATCGCTTCCGGTACGCTGGTGGTGAGCGACAACTCTCAGCTTGGTGATACCCACTATAACCGCCAGGTTATCTTTACTGATAATCAACAAGAAAGCGTGATGGAGATTACCTCCGACGTTGACACGCGTTCAGAGGCGGCAGGCCACGGACGTGATATCGAAATGCGCGCCGATGGTGAAGTGATGGTGGATGCGGGTGTAGACACGCAGTGGGGCGCACTGATGGCTGACAGCAGCGGGCAGCATCAGGATTTGGGTAGCACATTGACTAAAACGGGGGCTGGCACGCTGGAGCTGACTACCAGCGGTACGACGCAGTCGGCGGTGAGAGTAGAAGACGGCACCCTGAAAGGCGATGTTGCGGATATCTTTCCTTATGCTTCGTCACTGTGGGTCGGTGACGGGGCTACGTTCGAGACTGGCGCGGATCAGGATATTCAGTCTATTGATGCTACTTCCAGCGGCACTATCGACATCAGCGATGGTACGGTTTTGCGCCTGACCGGGCAGGATACTTCCGCCGCACTGGATGCCTCGCTGTTTAACGGCGACGGTACGTTGGTGAATGCCACCGATGGTGTGATGTTGACAGGTGAGCTTAATACCAACCTGGAAACCGACAGTCTGACTTATCTTTCAGACGTGACGGTTAATGGTGATCTGACCAATACGTCCGGTGCGATTAGCCTGCAAAATGGCGTCGCTGGCGATACGCTGACGGTAAACGGTGATTATACCGGCGGCGGTACGCTACTGCTCGATAGCGAATTAAACGGCGATGACTCAGCAAGCGACCAACTGGTGTTGAACGGTAATACTGCTGGCAACACGACCGTGGTGGTTAACCCCATTACCGGGATTGGTGAGCCGACATCTACAGGCATTAAAGTGATTGATTTCGCAGCCGATCCCACGCAATATCAAAACAATGCGCAGTTTAGTCTGGCGGGCAGCGGCTACGTCAATATGGGCGCTTACGACTATACGTTGGTGGAAGATGATAATGACTGGTATCTGCGTTCGCAAAAAGTCACTCCGACGCCACCACCCGATCCGGATCCGACTCCCGATCCCTCGCCGGATCCTGATCCAACACCCGACCCGGAACCTACACCTGCCTACCAGCCGGTGTTGAATGCCAAAGTTGGTGGATATTTTAATAACCTGCGGGCGGCAAATCAGGCGTTTATGATGGAGCGACGCGATCACGCTGGTGGCGATGGTCAAACGCTGAATTTACGTGTTACCGGCGGACGTAATCATTACACGGCGGCAGGGCAACTGGCTCAGCATGAAGACACTTCTACGGTGCAGCTTAGCGGTGACCTGATTAGGGGGCGCTGGGGCGATGATGGCGAGTGGATGCTTGGGATTGTAGGTGGCTACAGCGATAACCAGGGGGACAGCCGCTCGAATATGACCGGAACTCGCGCCGATAACCAGAACCACGGTTATGCCGTTGGACTGACGTCCAGCTGGTTTCAGCACGGTAATCAGAGGCAGGGGGCCTGGCTGGATAGCTGGCTGCAATACGCGTGGTTTACGAATGATGTTAGCGAACAAAACGACGGCGCGGACCATTACCACTCATCAGGGATCGTTGCTTCGCTGGAAGCGGGGTATCAGTGGTTACCGGGGCGTGGTGTGGTGATTGAACCGCAGGCGCAGGTGATTTATCAGGGCGTGCAGCAGGATGATTTTACCGCCGCTAACCATGCGCGGGTGTCACAATCGCAGGGCGATGATATTCAGACGCGGCTGGGATTACACAGTGAATGGCGTACCGCTGTTCATGTCACACCAACATTAGATCTGAATTATTATCACGATCCCCATTCGACGGAAATTGAAGAAGATGGCAGCCAAATCAGTGACGATGCGGCGAAGCAGCGTGGTGAAATAAAGGTGGGGATCACAGGCAATATCAGTCAGCGAGTTTCCCTGCGAGGCAGCGTGGCGTGGCAGAAAGGAAGCGATGATTTTGCCCAGACGGCAGGGTTTCTATCAATGACGGTGAAATGGTAGTCGCTGTCCGCCCGACATCGTTGCCGGATGCGGCGTCAACGCCTTATCCAGCCGACGGGGAGCATTTGTAGGCCTGATAAGACGCGACAAGCGTCGCATCAGGCATTGGCGCGGTTGCCGGATGCGGCGTCAACGCCTTATCCGGCCGACGGGAGCATTTGTAGGCCTGAGAAGACGCGACAAGCGTCGCATCAGGCATTGGCGCGGTTGCCGGATGAATCCAAACAACAACCTTACTTATTCTGCGTGTGCAGCATATAGTTCACATCAACGCCGGGGCCGAGCTTAAAAGTATTAGTGATCGGGTTATAATGCAGCCCGATCATATGGCGCTCTTTTAGACTGGTTTGATCCACCCAGCCCAGCAATTCTGCCGGTTTAATAAACTTCTTCACGTCGTGCGTGCCTTTAGGCACCATGCGCAAAATATATTCAGCGCCGACCACCGCCATTAGCCACGACTTGCCATTACGATTAAGCGTGGAGAAAAAGACATCGCCACCCGGTTTTACCAGTTGTGCGCAGGCTCTGACCACTGACTGCGGATCGGGGACGTGCTCCAGCATTTCCATGCAGGTCACCACATCATACTGCCCGGCATGTTTTGCCGCGTGTTCTTCAACGGTTTCCTGTACGTACTCTACCTGAATGCCGCTTTCCAGCGCGTGCAGCTTTGCCACCTGCAATGGCTCAAAGCCCATATCCAGACCAGTCACCGTCGCGCCTTCGCGCGCCATACTCTCGGCCAGAATGCCGCCGCCACAACCGACATCGAGCACCTTTTTGCCAAATAAACCGCCAGCACGCTCGGCAATATAGCCCAGACGCAGCGGGTTAATGCGGTGCAGTGGTTTGAACTCGCCTTCCAGATCCCACCAGCGGGAGGCGACGGCTTCAAATTTAGCGATCTCTTCGTGGTCTACGTTATGGTTTACCGGCGATTTTTCGGCATTCATTGGCACTTCTACTCCGTAATTGGCAAGACAATCGAGTATATCAGGCATTGGATGTGAATAAAGCGTATTGGTTTACCTCAATCTGCGCGGCTGTGTTATAATTTGCGACCTTTGAATCCGGGATACAGTAGAGGGATAGCGGTTAGATGAGCGACCTTGCGAGAGAAATTACACCGGTCAACATTGAGGAAGAGCTGAAAAGCTCCTATCTGGATTATGCGATGTCGGTCATTGTTGGCCGTGCGCTGCCAGATGTCCGAGATGGCCTGAAGCCGGTACACCGTCGCGTACTTTACGCCATGAACGTACTAGGCAATGACTGGAACAAAGCCTATAAAAAATCTGCCCGTGTCGTTGGTGACGTAATCGGTAAATACCATCCCCATGGTGACTCGGCGGTCTATGACACGATCGTCCGCATGGCGCAGCCATTCTCGCTGCGTTATATGCTGGTAGACGGTCAGGGTAACTTCGGTTCTATCGACGGCGACTCTGCGGCGGCAATGCGTTATACGGAAATCCGTCTGGCGAAAATTGCCCATGAACTGATGGCCGATCTCGAAAAAGAGACGGTCGATTTCGTTGATAACTATGACGGCACGGAAAAAATTCCTGACGTCATGCCGACCAAAATTCCTAACCTGCTGGTGAACGGTTCTTCCGGTATCGCCGTAGGTATGGCAACCAACATCCCGCCGCATAACTTGACGGAAGTCATCAATGGTTGTCTGGCGTATATCGATGATGAAGACATCAGCATTGAAGGGCTGATGGAACACATCCCGGGCCCGGACTTCCCGACGGCGGCAATCATTAACGGTCGCCGCGGTATTGAAGAAGCTTACCGTACCGGTCGCGGCAAGGTGTACATCCGCGCCCGTGCAGAAGTGGAAGTCGACGCCAAAACCGGGCGTGAAACCATTATCGTCCACGAAATTCCGTATCAGGTGAACAAAGCGCGCCTGATCGAAAAAATTGCGGAACTGGTAAAAGAAAAACGCGTGGAAGGCATCAGCGCGCTGCGTGACGAGTCTGACAAAGACGGCATGCGCATCGTGATTGAAGTGAAACGCGATGCGGTCGGTGAAGTGGTGCTCAACAACCTCTACTCCCAGACCCAGTTGCAGGTTTCTTTCGGTATCAACATGGTGGCATTGCACCATGGTCAGCCGAAGATTATGAACCTGAAAGACATCATCGCGGCGTTTGTTCGTCACCGCCGCGAAGTGGTGACCCGTCGTACCATTTTCGAACTGCGTAAAGCTCGCGACCGTGCGCATATCCTTGAAGCATTAGCCGTGGCGCTGGCGAACATCGACCCGATCATCGAACTGATCCGTCATGCGCCGACGCCTGCAGAAGCGAAAACCGCGCTGGTTGCTAATCCGTGGCAGCTGGGCAACGTTGCCGCGATGCTGGAACGTGCTGGCGACGATGCTGCGCGTCCGGAATGGCTGGAGCCAGAGTTCGGCGTGCGCGATGGTCTGTACTATCTGACCGAACAGCAAGCCCAGGCGATTCTGGATCTGCGTTTGCAGAAACTGACTGGCCTTGAGCACGAAAAACTGCTCGACGAATACAAAGAACTGCTGGATCAGATCGCGGAACTGCTGCGTATTCTTGGCAGCGCCGATCGTCTGATGGAAGTGATCCGCGAAGAGCTGGAGCTGGTTCGTGAACAGTTCGGTGACAAACGTCGTACTGAAATCACCGCCAACAGTGCAGACATCAACCTGGAAGATCTGATCACTCAGGAAGATGTGGTAGTGACGCTCTCTCACCAGGGCTACGTTAAGTATCAGCCGCTTTCTGAATACGAAGCGCAGCGTCGTGGCGGGAAAGGTAAATCTGCCGCACGTATTAAAGAAGAAGACTTTATCGACCGACTGCTGGTGGCGAACACTCACGACCATATTCTGTGCTTCTCCAGCCGTGGTCGCGTCTATTCGATGAAGGTCTACCAGTTGCCGGAAGCCTCTCGTGGCGCGCGCGGTCGTCCGATCGTCAACCTGCTGCCGCTGGAGCAGGACGAACGTATCACCGCGATCCTGCCGGTGACCGAGTTTGAAGAAGGCGTGAAAGTCTTCATGGCGACCGCTAACGGTACTGTGAAGAAAACCGTCCTCACCGAATTCAACCGTCTGCGTACCGCCGGTAAAGTGGCGATCAAACTGGTTGAAGGCGATGAGCTGATCGGCGTTGACCTGACCAGTGGCGAAGATGAAGTAATGCTGTTCTCCGCCGAAGGTAAAGTGGTGCGCTTTAAAGAGTCTTCTGTCCGTGCGATGGGCTGCAACACTACCGGTGTTCGCGGTATTCGTTTAGGCGAAGGCGATAAAGTCGTCTCTCTAATCGTGCCGCGTGGCGATGGCGCAATCCTCACCGCAACGCAGAACGGTTACGGTAAACGTACCGCGGTGGCGGAATACCCAACTAAGTCGCGTGCGACGAAAGGGGTTATCTCCATCAAGGTTACCGAACGTAACGGTTTAGTGGTTGGCGCGGTGCAGGTAGATGACTGCGACCAGATCATGATGATCACCGATGCTGGTACGCTGGTACGTACTCGCGTTTCGGAAATCAGCATCGTGGGCCGTAACACCCAGGGCGTGATCCTCATCCGTACAGCGGAAGATGAAAACGTAGTGGGTCTGCAGCGTGTTGCTGAACCGGTTGACGAAGAAGATCTGGATACCATCGACGGCAGTGCCGCGGAAGGGGACGATGAAATCGCTCCGGAAGTGGACGTTGACGACGAACCGGAAGAAGAATAATTTCATCGCTTCATGACTGAAGGGAGTAAACATCCCTTCTTCGAAATGAAAAGTCCAGGCTGCAAAGTCTGGGCTTTTGTCGTATTAGGGCGCGCTAAAGGGCGGGTTCGTTCGTCAAAAATGACGGTTATACACAAGGAATGTGGCAATGAGCGGTGAAAAAAAGGCGAAAGGCTGGCAGTTTTATGGCCTTGTAGGTGTCGGTGTTGTTGCGCTCCTTTCCGCGGGCGTCTGGGCATTGCAATACACTGGCAGTGGTCCAGAAAAAACGTTGTCGCCGCTGGTGGTGCACAATAATTTGCAAATCGATCTCAATGAGCCTGACCTCTTTCTCGATAGCGACTCTCTAAGCCAGCTTCCCAAAGATGTCCTTACTATTCCTTTTCTCCACGATGTCCTGAGTGAAGATTTCGTTTTCTATTATCAGAATCATGCCGATCGTCTGGGCATTGAAGGCAGTATTCGCCGCATTGTCTATGAACACGATCTCACGCTGAAAGATAAGCTCTTTTCGTCGCTCTTAGACCAGCCCGCGCAGGCGGCACTGTGGCATGATAAACAAGGCCATCTTTCACATTACATGGTGCTTATCCAGCGTAGTGGCTTGAGCAAGTTGCTGGAGCCATTGCTGTTTGCTGCTACCAGCGACAGCCAATTAAGCAAGACGGAAATCAGTAGTATTAAGCTAAATAGTGAAACTATTCCTGTTTATCAGTTGCGCTATAACGGCAATAACGCCCTGATGTTCGCGACATATCAGGACAAGATGCTGGTGTTTTCCAGCACGGATATGCTGTTTAAAGATGACCAGCAGGATACCGAAGCCACGGCGATCGCAAGTGATTTGTTGAGCGGTAAAAAACGCTGGCAAGCCAGCTTCGGTCTGGAAGAGCGTGCTGCCGAAAAAACGCCAGTACGCCAACGCATCGTGGTCAGCGCCAGGTTGCTGGGTTTTGGCTACCAGCGATTAATGCCTTCTTTTGCCGGAGTGCGTTTCGAAATGAGCAACGACGGCTGGCATAGCTTTCTGGCGTTAAATGATGAATCCGCTAGTGTGGATGCCAGTTTCGATTTTATGCCGGTATGGAGCAGTATGCCTGCCGGGGCCAGCTTCTGCGTGGCGGTGCCTTACTCGCACGGTATTGCTGAAGAAATGCTCTCACAAATCGCTCAGGAAAACGACAAGTTGAACGGGGTGTTAGACGGTGCCGCGGGGCTATGCTGGTATGAGGATTCAAAACTGCAAACCCCACTGTTTGTTGGTCAGTTTGATGGCACTGACGAACAGGCGCAATTGCCAGGGAAACTGTTTACCCAAAATATTGGTGCTCGTGAAAGCAAAGCGCCAGAAGGCGTATTACCGGTAACTCAAACTCAGCAGGGCGAAGCGCAAATCTGGCGTCGCGAAGTGAGTTCCCGATACGGCCAGTATCCGAAAGCACAGTCAGCGCAACCCGATCAATTAATGTCGGATTATTTTTTCCGCGTGTCGCTGGCGATGCAAAACAAAACGCTGCTTTTCTCCCTCGATGACACGCTGGTTAATAACGCGCTGCAAACACTGAATAAAACCCGCCCGGCAATGGTGGATGTGATACCCACCGATGGCGTCGTTCCGGTCTATATCAATCCACAAGGAATGGCGAAACTGCTGCGTAACGAAACGCTGACTAGTCTGCCGAAGAATCTCGAACCGGTTTTTTATAACGCCGCACAAACTATATTAATGCCGAAACTGGACGCTTTATCGCAACAGCCTCGTTATGTCATGAAGCTGGACCAGATGAAACCGGGCGCCGCCTGGCAATGGTTGCCAATCAACTGGCAGCCATTATGAGGCGTGGACTGCTGGCACTGACTTGCTGGCTGTGTTGTTTTGTTGCTCATAGCGAAATGCTGAATGTCGAACAATCGGGACTATTTCGAGCCTGGTTTGTGCGCATTGCGCAGGAACAGCTACGCCAGGGGCCAAGTCCACGTTGGTATCAGCAGGATTGCGCAGGCCTGGTGCGCTTTGCAGCGAACGAGTCGCTGAAAGTTCACGATAGCAAATGGCTAAAAAGTAACGGTTTATCTAACCAGTATTTGCCGCCAGAGATGATGCTAACGCCTGAACAGCGGCAACTGGCACAAAACTGGAACCAGGGGAACAGGAAAACCGGACCCTATGTGACCGCGATTAATTTGATTCAGTACAACAGCCTGTTTATTGGCCAGGACATAAACCAGGCACTGCCTGGCGATATGATTTTTTTCGATCAGGGCGATGCCCAGCACTTAATGGTCTGGATGGGGCGTTACGTCATCTACCACACCGGAAGCGCCACGAAAACTGACAACGGAATGCGCGCAGTCAGTCTGCAACAACTTATGACATGGAAGGACACCCGATGGATACCCAACGATTCCAATCCCAATTTCATTGGCATTTATCGTTTAAATTTTCTGGCGCAATAGCGGCCTGCCTGTGCCTGTCTCTTGTGGGAACAGGGCTTGTTAATGCTGACGATTCGCTTCCTTCCAGCAACTATGCGCCGCCAGCCGGGGGAACGTTCTTTTTGCTCGCTGATAGCAGTTTTAGCAGCAGCGAAGAGGCGAAAGTGCGACTGGAAGCGCCGGGGCGCGATTATCAACGTTATCAGATGGAAGAGTACGGCGGCGTGGATGTTCGCCTGTATCGTATTCCTGATCCGATGGCATTTCTGCGTCAGCAGAAAAACCTGCACCGCATTGTGGTACAACCGCAGTATCTGGGTGACGGTCTGAACAATACGCTAACCTGGCTGTGGGATAACTGGTACGGCAAATCTCGCCGTGTAATGCAGCGTACTTTCTCTTATCAGTCACGGCAGAATGTGACCCAGGCATTACCGGAATTGCAGCTCGGCAATGCCATCATCAAACCTTCCCGTTATGTACAAAACAGCCAGTTTTCACCACTGAAGAAATATCCACTGGTGGAACAGTTCCGTTATCCACTATGGCAGGCAAAACCGGTTGAGCCGCAGCAAGGGGTAAAACTGGAAGGCGCATCCAGTAACTTCATCTCGCCGCAGCCTGGCAACATTTATATTCCTCTCGGCAAACAAGAGCCGGGGCTGTATCTCGTCGAAGCGATGGTGGGTGGTTATCGGGCAACAACGGTGGTGTTTGTCTCCAATACCGTGGCGTTGAGTAAAGTGTCGGGTAACGAGCTTCTGGTGTGGACCGCTGGCAAAAAGCAGGGGGAAGCGAAGCCTGGATCAGAAATCCTGTGGACTGACGGTCTTGGCGTGATGACCCGAGGCGTCACCAATGACAGCGGCACCTTGCAGTTACAACATATATCGCCTGAACGTTCATACATTCTGGGTAAAGATGCTGAAGGCGGCGTTTTTGTATCCGAGAACTTCTTCTACGAAAGCGAAATCTACAACACCCGCTTGTATATCTTTACCGATCGCCCTCTATACCGCGCAGGCGATCGTGTTGATGTCAAAGTGATGGGCCGCGAGTTCCACGATCCGTTGCATTCATCCCCTATCGTCAGCGCGCCGGCGAAGCTTTCAGTGCTGGACGCCAACGGTAGCCTGTTGCAAACCGTCGATGTCACGCTTGATGCGCGCAATGGCGGGCAGGGGAGTTTCCGCTTGCCAGAAAATGCCGTTGCCGGAGGTTATGAGTTACGCCTGGCTTACCGCAAGCAGGTCTATAGCAGCAGTTTTCGCGTGGCAAACTACATCAAACCACATTTCGAAATTGGTTTAGCTCTCGACAGAAAAGATTTCAAAACTGGCGAAGCGGTCAGCGGCAAACTGCAACTGCTCTACCCGGATGGCGAGCCGGTAAAAAATGCCCGCGTGCAGATAAGTTTGCGCGCCCAACAACTTTCGATGGTCGGTAACGATTTGCGTTATGCCGGGCGCTTCCCTGTGTCGCTTGAAGGCAGTGAAACAGTTTCAGACGCCAGCGGTCACGTGGCGTTAAATCTTCCCGCAGCAGATAAACCGAGCCGCTATTTACTGACCGTCTCTGCCAGCGACGGCGCGGCATATCGTGTTACCACAACCAAAGAGATCCTCATTGAACGCGGTCTGGCGCATTACTCTCTAAGCACCGCCGCACAATACAGTAATAGCGGCGAGTCGGTTGTTTTCCGTTATACCGCGATGGAATCTTCAAAGCAGGTTCCTGTTACGTATGAATGGTTGCGTCTCGAAGACCGCACGAGCCACAGCGGAGATCTACCGTCTGGCGGTAAATCCTTCACCGTTAATTTCGAAAAACCTGGCAACTACAATCTGACATTACGCGATAAAGACGGCTTAATTCTCGCCGGGTTAAGCCATGCCGTCAGCGGTAAGGGCAGCACGGCGCATACTGGTACGGTAGATATCGTGGCGGATAAAACGCTGTACCAGCCAGGCGAAACCGCGAAGATGCTGATTACCTTCCCGGAGCCTATTGATGAAGCGTTATTGACGCTGGAACGCGATCGCGTGGAACAGCAGTCGCTGCTATCGCATCCGGCAAACTGGCTGGCGCTACAACGCTTAAACGATACCCAGTATGAAGCCCGCGTTCCGGTGAGCAATACCTTTGCGCCCAACATCACTTTTTCGGTGCTGTATACCCGTAACGGTCAGTACAGTTTTCAGAACGCTGGGATCAAAGTTGCCGTTCCTCAGCTGGATATCCGGGTGAAAACGGACAAAACCCATTACCAGCCAGGTGAACTGGTCAATGTCGAATTAACCTCGTCGCTGAAAGGTAAACCTGTTTCTGCACAGCTAACGGTTGGCGTGGTCGATGAAATGATCTACGCGCTGCAACCGGAAATCGCGCCGAGTATCGGCAAATTTTTCTATCCGCTGGGACGTAACAATGTACGCACCAGTTCCAGTCTGTCATTTATCAGCTACGACCAGGCGCTCTCCAGCGAGCCGGTTGCGCCTGGCGCGACTAACCGCAGCGAGCGGCGAGTAAAAATGCTTGAACGTCCACGGCGTGAAGAGGTGGATACCGCGGCATGGATACCGTCGCTAACCACGGATAAACAAGGCAAAGCGTACTTTACATTCCTGATGCCGGATTCGTTAACGCGCTGGCGCATTACCGCTCGAGGGATGAACGGCGACGGACTGGTCGGGCAGGGGCGTGCTTATCTGCGTTCGGAAAAAAATCTCTACATGAAGTGGAGTATGCCAACGGTCTATCGCCTTGGCGACAAACCAGCGGCAGGGCTGTTTATCTTCAGTCAGCAGGATAACGAACCGGTAGAGCTGGTGAGTAAATTTGCGGGCGATGAGATGCGCCAGACGCTGACACTGCATAAGGGGGCGAACTATATTTCGCTGGCGCAGAACATTCAGCAATCTGGCTTGTTAAGCGCAGAACTGCAACAAAATGGGCAAGTGCAGGACAGCATTAGCACAAAACTGTCTTTTGTTGATAACAGCTGGCCCGTTGAACAGCAGAAAAACGTCATGCTCGGCGGTGGCGATAACGCGCTGATGTTGCCCGAGCAGGCGAGCAATATCCGGCTGCAAAGTAGCGAAACGCCGCAGGAGATTTTCCGCAACAATCTTGATGCGTTAATAGAGGAACCCTGGGGGGGCGTGATCAACACCGGTAGCCGTCTGATCCCGCTCAGTCTTGCCTGGCGTTCGCTTGCCGATCATCAAAGTGCCGCCGCTAAAGACATTCGTCAGATGATTCAGGATAACCGTCTGCGGCTGATGCAACTGGCGGGGCCAGGAGCGCGCTTTACCTGGTGGGGTGAAGATGGCAATGGCGATGCATTCCTCACGGCATGGGCATGGTACGCCGACTGGCAAGCGAGCCAGGCCCTTGGCGTGACGCAACAACCGGAATACTGGCAACATATGCTCGACAGCTACGCGGAGCAGGCGGATAACATGCCGTTATTGCATCGGGCGCTGGTGCTGGCGTGGGCGCAGGAGATGAATCTGCCGTGCAAAACGTTGTTGAAAGGGTTGGATGAAGCTATCGCCCGGCGCGGAACTAAAACAGAAGATTTCTCTGAGGAAGACACCAGCGATATCAATGACAGTTTGATCCTCGATACACCGGAATCTCCGCTGGCAGATGCGGTGGCAAACGTCTTAACCATGACGTTGCTGAAAAAAACGCAGTTGAAGTCCACTGTGATGCCACAGGTTCAGCAGTATGCGTGGGATAAAGCGGCAAACAGCGATCAGCTGCTGGCGCATACGGTTGTGCTGCTTAATAGCGGTGGCGACACCACCCAGGCGGCCGCTATTTTAAGTGGTTTGACCGCTGAGCAATCCACTATTGAGCGCGCGCTGGCCATGAACTGGCTGGCGAAATATATGGCGACGATGTCCCCGGTTGTGTTGCCTGCGCCTGCGGGTGCATGGGCCAAACATAAGTTAACCGGAGGGGGCGAATACTGGCGTTGGGTTGGTCAGGGCGTGCCGGAAATTCTCTCTTTTGGTGACGAATTACCGCCGCAAAACGTGCAGGTCCGCTGGCGTGAACCGGCAAAAACGGCTCAACAAAGTAATATTCCGGTGACCGTTGAACGCCAGTTGTATCGGCTTATCCCCGGTGATGAAGAAATGAGTTTTACGTTGCAGCCGGTGACCAGCAATGAGATTAACAGCGATGCGCTGTATCTCGATGAAATCACCCTTACTAACGAGCAGAATGCATCTCTGCGCTACGGTCAGGTGGAAGTCCCACTGCCGCCGGGAGCCGATGTTGAACGGACAACGTGGGGCATTTCGGTCAATAAACCCAACGCCGCGAAACAGCAGGGGCAATCGCTGGAAAAAGCGCGAAATGAAATGGGCGAACTGGCCTATATGGTGCCGGTGAAAGAACTGACGGGAACGGTCACTTTCCGCCATCTGCTGCGCTTCTCGCAAAAAGGGCAATTCGTTCTGCCGCCTGCTCGCTATGTGCGTTCCTATGCACCTGCGCAGCAAAGTGTTGCGGCAGGGCGCGAATGGACCGGAATGCAGGTGAAATAAGTGAACTGGCGCAGAGTCGTTTGGCTATTAACGCTGGTTACCCTGCCGACGTTTGCACAGGAGACGCCGTTACAACTGGCGCTGCGGGGCGCGCAGCATGACCAACTGTATCAGTTATCGTCGTCAGGCGTGACAAATGTCTCGACGTTACCTGACACGCTCACCACGCCGTTAGGGAGTTTGTGGAAACTGTATGTTTACGCCTGGCTGGAGGATACCCATCAACCGGAGCAGCCCTACCAGTGTCGCGGAAACTCCCCGGAAGAGGTTTATTGTTGCCAGGCGGGGGAGAGCATAACGCGCGATACCGCGCTGGTACGCTCCTGTGGACTCTATTTTGCACCGCAGCGGTTGCACATTAGTGCAGATGTATGGGGGCAATACTGGCAACCGCGTCAGGCTCCGGCGTGGTTAGCATCTCTTTCTACGCTGAAACCAGAAACGTCGGTAACCGTTACATCGCTGCTTGATTCATTAGCGACGTTACCCGCGCAAAACAAAGCTCAGGAAGTCTTACTGGATGTGGTGTTGGACGAGGCGAAAATCGGTGTTGCGTCTATGCTCGGTAGTCGTGTGCGGGTGAAAACCTGGAGCTGGTTTGCCGATGATAAACAGGAAATCCGGCAGGGTGGTTTTGCCGGATGGTTAACTGATGGCACGCCGCTGTGGGTTGCAGGTGGCGGCACCAGCAAAACGGTACTAACCCGTTATGCGACGGTACTTAATCAGGTTTTGCCTGTGCCGACGCAAGTTGCCAGCGGGCAATGTGTACTGGTGGATCTGTTTGCTCGCTATCCGTTGAAAAAAGTCACTGAGGAAAAGAGCTCGACGGCAGTAAAACCTGGTGTGCTCAATGGGCGTTATCGTGTGACGTTCGCCAATGGTAACCACATTACGTTTGTTAGCCGTGGTGAGACGACGTTACTTACGGAGAAGGGCAAACTGAAATTACAGTCGCATCTCGATCGTGAAGAGTATGTTGCCAGAGTTCTGGATCGCGAAGCGAAAAGCACGCCTCCTGAAGCAGCGAAAGCTATGACCGTGGCGATTCGCACGTTTTTACAGCAAAACGCCGATCGGGAAGGCGATTGCCTGACCATCCCGGACAGCAGCGCCACGCAGCGTGTTTCTGCTTCGCCAGCTACCACGGGGGCGCGAACGATGACCGCCTGGACGCAGGATCTCATCTATGCGGGCGATCCGGTTCATTATCACGGCAGCCGTGCTGCCGAAGGCACGTTATCCTGGCGTAAAGCCACGGCCCAGGCGGTACAAGGTGAACGTTACGATCAGATACTCGCCTTTGCTTATCCCGATAACAGCCTTAGTCGCTGGGGAGCCCCACGCTCCACTTGCCAGATTTTGCCAAAAGCGAAAGCCTGGCTGGCGAAAAAAATGCCCCAGTGGCGACGCGTGTTACAAGGCGAGACGGGTTACAACGAACCAGATGTATTTGCGGTTTGCCGTTTAGCCTCGGGATTCCCCTTTACCGATCGGCAGCAGAAACGGCTGTTTATTCGTAACTTCTTTACGCTTCAGGATCGTCTTGATTTAACCCATGAGTATCTTCACCTGGCCTTTGATGGTTATCCCACCGGGCTTGATGAGAACTATATCGAAACGCTGACCCGACAATTATTAATGGACTAATGCTATGCGAAAGATTTTTCTTCCGTTGTTACTGGTGGCGCTTTCGCCTGTCGCTCACAGTGAAGGTGTGCAGGAAGTCGAGATTGATGCACCGCTCTCTGGCTGGCATCCGGCAGAGGGCGAAGATGCCAGTTTTTCACAGTCGATCAATTACCCCGCGTCATCTGTCAACATGGCTGATGATCAAAATATCTCTGCGCAAATCCGCGGCAAAATAAAAAATTATGCTGCGGCGGGTAAAGTCCAGCAGGGGCGACTGGTGGTCAACGGTGCCAGTATGCCGCAGAGAATTGAATCCGATGGTTCATTTGCACGCCCTTATATTTTCACGGAGGGCAGCAACAGCGTGCAGGTCATCAGCCCAGATGGGCAAAGCCGACAAAAAATGCAGTTTTACTCAACGCCGGGCGCTGGAGCAATTCGCGCGCGTTTACGGCTGGTTCTCTCGTGGGATACGGACAATACTGACCTCGATCTTCACGTTGTTACACCCGATGGCGAACACGCCTGGTACGGTAACACCGTGCTGAAAAACAGTGGCGCACTGGATATGGATGTCACGACGGGATACGGACCCGAGATTTTCGCCATGCCAGCGCCAGTTCACGGGCGCTATCAGGTGTATATCAACTACTTCGGCGGGCGCAGTGAAACGGAATTAACCACGGCCAAACTGACACTGATTACCGATGAAGGATCGGTCAATGAGAAACAGGAAACATTTATTGTACCGATGCGTAATGCAGGTGAACTAACGCTGGTGAAAAGTTTTGACTGGTAAAATGCCCCCGCAGCCCGGCACTCTTTTTTCAGACAAGACTGCTGGGCGACCAGCCGACTCCAGGATATAACCATTCACAAGTGTCGGCAGAATGGTCATTTCATATTGTGTCTTCTGAAATCTTTCTATTTGTTCCGGCTTCTGGGGTTAAGGCAATGGTCTCTAAACGATACATACTGTTGCAATGATGACGGAACATTGCGGTGACACGCTTTTACCGCTACCTTAACCACACTCCATCGGTCACCTGAGGCGGAGCTTCGCCCCTTTGAAATACCTTGCTTCTTTTCGCACAACCCTGAAAGTCTCGCGCTACATGTTCAGAGCGCTGGCGTTATTGATCTGGCTATTGATTGCTTTTTCATCAGTGTTTTACATCGTCAACGCTTTACATCAACGAGAATCTGAGATTCGTCAGGAATTTAATCTGAGCTCCGATCAGGCTCAGCGGTTTATTCAGCGCACCTCTGATGTCATGAAAGAGCTGAAGTACATTGCTGAAAATCGCTTATCCGTGGAAAACGGCGTGCTTTCTCCGCGTGGGCGTGAAACGCAAGCGGATGTGCCGGTTTTCGAACCGTTGTTTGCTGATTCCGATTGTTCCGCAATGAGCAACACCTGGCGAGGCTCCCTGGAGTCACTGGCGTGGTTTATGCGCTACTGGCGCGATAATTTCTCTGCGGCTTACGATCTCAACCGCGTGTTTTTAATCGGCAGCGATAACCTCTGTATGGCTAACTTTGGCCTGCGTGATATGCCCGTCGAACGTGACACCGCTCTGAAAGCCCTGCATGAACGCATTAACAAATATCGTAACGCGCCACAGGATGACAGTGGCAGTAACCTTTTCTGGATCAGTGAAGGGCCGCGTCCTGGGGTGGGATATTTCTACGCGCTGACGCCGGTTTATCTGGCAAACCGTTTGCAAGCGCTTTTAGGCGTAGAACAGACAATTCGGATGGAGAACTTCTTCCTGCCGGGGACGTTGCCGATGGGCGTCACCATTCTTGATGAAAATGGCCATACCCTGATTTCGCTGACCGGACCGGAAAGTAAGATTAAAGCCGAACCGCGTTGGATGCAGGAGCGATCCTGGTTTGGCTATACGCCAGGTTTCCGTGAGCTGGTGCTGAAAAAAAATCTACCGCCGTCTTCGTTAAGTATTGTCTATTCCGTGCCTGTTGATCAGGTGCTGGAACGTATTCGCATGTTGATACTTAACGCGATTTTGCTTAACGTGATTGCGGGTGCTGCATTGTTTACCCTCGCACGGATGTATGAGCGACGTATTTTTATTCCGGCGGAAAGTGACGCCCAGCGACTGGAAGAGCATGAGCAGTTTAACCGCAAGATAGTCGCCTCTGCGCCTGTGGGGATCTGCATTTTGCGAACTGTCGATGGCGTTAATATTTTGAGTAACGAACTGGCGCATACCTATCTCAACATGCTTACGCATGAGGATCGCCAACGGCTGACGCAAATTATTTGTGGCCAGCAGGTCAATTTTGTCGATGTCCTTACCAGTAACAATACCAACCTGCAAATCAGCTTTGTTCATTCGCGCTATCGTAATGAAAACGTGGCAATTTGCGTACTGGTCGATGTGTCTTCACGTGTGAAGATGGAAGAGTCGCTGCAAGAAATGGCGCAGGCAGCAGAACAGGCGAGCCAGTCAAAATCGATGTTCCTTGCAACCGTCAGCCACGAACTGCGAACACCGCTGTATGGCATTATCGGCAACCTGGATCTATTACAAACCAAAGAGTTACCAAAAGGTGTTGACCGTCTGGTGACGGCAATGAATAACTCTTCCAGCCTGTTATTGAAAATTATTAGCGACATTCTCGATTTCTCGAAGATTGAATCGGAACAGTTGAAAATCGAACCACGCGAGTTTTCACCGCGCGAAGTCATGAACCACATCACCGCCAACTATTTGCCGCTGGTGGTACGCAAGCAACTTGGTTTGTACTGTTTTATTGAGCCAGATGTACCGATGGCGCTCAATGGCGACCCAATGCGCTTACAGCAGGTGATCTCCAACCTGTTGAGTAATGCTATTAAATTTACCGATACCGGCTGCATTGTTCTGCATGTTCGCGTTGATGGTGATTATCTTTCTATTCGCGTACGCGATACCGGGGTGGGCATTCCAGCTAAAGAAGTGGTGCGGTTATTTGATCCATTCTTCCAGGTAGGGACGGGCGTACAGCGTAACTTCCAGGGTACTGGTCTGGGGCTGGCGATTTGTGAAAAACTGATCAGCATGATGGACGGTGACATCTCGGTGGATTCTGAACCGGGAATGGGCAGCCAGTTTGCGGTGCGTATTCCACTGTATGGCGCGCAGTATCCGCAGAAAAAAGGTGTCGAAGGATTAACGGGTAAACGTTGCTGGCTGGCGGTACGCAATGCGTCGCTCTGTCAGTTCCTGGAAACCAGTTTGCAGCGTAGCGGCATAGTCGTTGCAACATACGAAGGGCAGGAACCGACTCCCGAAGATGTGTTGATCACCGATGATGTGGTGAGTAAAAAATGGCAGGGCAGGGCGGTTGTGACTTTCTGTCGTCGCCATATCGGTATCCCTCTGGAGAAAGCGCCTGGTGAATGGGTACACAGTGTGGCAGCCCCGCACGAGCTACCGGCATTGCTGGCGCGCATCTATCTGATAGAAATGGAGAGTGACGATCCTGCTAACTCTCTGCCGTCGACCGACAAAGTGGTCAGCAATAACGACGATATGATGATTCTGGTCGTGGACGATCATCCAATTAACCGTCGTCTGTTGGCCGATCAGCTTGGATCGTTGGGCTATCAGTGTAAGACGGCGAATGATGGTGTTGATGCACTTAATGTCCTTAGTAAGAATCACATTGATATAGTGCTAAGTGATGTCAACATGCCGAATATGGATGGTTACCGGTTAACGCAACGTATCCGCCAGTTGGGACTGACGTTGCCGGTAATAGGGGTAACGGCCAATGCGTTGGCTGAAGAGAAACAGCGGTGTCTGGAGTCCGGTATGGATAGCTGTCTGTCTAAGCCAGTGACGTTGGATGTCATCAAACAGACGCTGACGATGTATGCGGAGAGGGTCAGGAAAGCGCGGGAATCGTAGACCGGATAAGGCGTTTACGCTGCATCCGGTAATCGGTGCAAATGCCAGATGCGACGCTGACGCGTCTTATCTGGCCTACATTATTGTAATCCATTGAAATAATGGAATTTGTAGGCCGGATAAGGCGTTTACGCCGCATCCGGCGGTCGGTGCTTATCTGGCCTGTCGGGAGATTACTCTTTATCCGCCGGACTTAACGTCACAGAAGAGAGATAATTCAACAGAGCGATATCGTTCTCGACACCCAGCTTCATCATTGCGGATTTTTTCTGGCTACTGATGGTTTTAATGCTTCGGTTCAGCTTTTTAGCAATCTCGGTAACCAGGAAGCCTTCGGCAAACAGGCGCAGAACTTCACTCTCTTTTGGTGAGAGGCGCTTGTCACCGTAACCGCCAGCACTGATTTTCTCTAACAGCCGAGAAACGCTTTCCGGAGTAAATTTCTTACCTTTTTGTAGCGCGGCGAGGGCTTTCGGCAGGTCGGTCGGCGCGCCTTGTTTCAGAACGATCCCTTCGATATCCAGGTCCAGTACCGCGCTAAGAATAGCCGGGTTGTTGTTCATGGTCAGAACAATAATCGACAAACTTGGGAAGTGGCGCTTGATGTACTTGATTAAGGTTATGCCATCGCCGTATTTATCGCCTGGCATGGAGAGATCGGTAATCAAAACATGCGCATCCAGCTTCGGCAGGTTATTGATCAGTGCTGTAGAGTCCTCAAATTCGCCGACAACATTCACCCACTCGATTTGCTCAAGTGATTTGCGAATACCGAACAAGACTATCGGATGGTCATCAGCAATAATTACGTTCATATTGTTCATGTAATAGGCTACCTTGCTACAGCAAGCTCTTGACATAGCTGTCAATGTCGCTGATGTATTTTTCTATTCCTGGGACATCCTTCTCGCGAATAAGATGTTCCAGCGTTTCACATAACTGCTTGCCGGGTACCAGATTAAGCATGGCAAACACGCCTTTCAGACGATGAGCCGTTTGGGCTAACGCAGCAAAGTCACTGGTTGCTGCCTCAGTATATAGCCTCTTAACATCATCCGGTACTGTGTCTACAAAGAGCGCATAATAGCCGCTGGCATGGAGTTGTGCATTTTCATCTCCGCCCAGAGGCGATTCTGTCACCTCTTCCTGCGCTAGTTGCACTTCGATCAATTGTAAGACCGCTTCCTGCATAGCGTTGCTCATATTGAAGTTGACGCACAATTGACCAGGTCCAATTTCCCGTACGCCAGACTCATCATCGCTTAAAAGCAAGCCAGAGGCAGTAAGATTAGACGGATTATCCGTTAAAAAGATATCATAATCTTGACTAATTAATCTTTCATCCGGTGTGATGCAGGTTGCCCCCCAATTTTCTAACTGGCGAGTGACAATATTCCGAATTTCTGCGGAAGTTATGTCCATCATCACGCTAACATCATCCAGTAAACGCTCTTCTTCCTCTTCTACTTCCGGTTCCGCAGTGGGCATTTTGATATGCACGGAATAACGTGTACCAAGCTCGTCGCGCGTTTTGATGTTTAAATGACCGCCTAGCTTACGCGCCAGTTGATCGCTCAACCAGAATGCTAACGGATCCGCCTTACCGTAGCGATCGCTTTGGGTCTGGTTGATGAACGGGAAGTGCAAATTATCCATTTCATGAATGCTTATGCCATCTCCGGTGTCCAGAATGCGGAAAGTCAGACGTTCTTCGGAAGATTCGTCCTGGTCAACCTCAAGGGTAATTTTCCCCATTTGCGTTGAGGTGACAGCATATTGCATCAGTAACAGCAAAATACGGCGTAGGGCATCGCGATCGCCGCAGCGCATATCGTGTGCTTTTAGATGATTGTTAATCAATAGCTGCAAACCTTTACGCTTGATGGCTGGCAACACGGAAGGCACGACTTCATCAATTAAATCCTGCACGGAGAAAAGCTCGCTCTCGCTTTTCCAGCTATCGTCGGCAAGCATATTTGCTAACTGGATTTCATCGACCAGGCGCACCAGCACATCAGCCTGATTCGCCAGTTGTTTGCTTTCCGGTGTGTTGAGTTTGGCTGCGCTTGCCGCCAGGGAGCGTGCTGGTTCTTTTAGTGCATCGCCAATATTTTTCATAAAGGCCATCCGGCCTTGCTGATTTTTCTCGTACAGACGCTGCGCCTGCTTGAGTTTCTTGTTCACCAGTACTTCGCGATCTTGATCGCGAATAATGAAGATTTGTGTACGCGGCGCGACCTGGCTGCGGAACATACGGATCTCATACAGTTCGTTATTGATCGTCGCCTGAATGATGCCCTGATGCTGTTCTGCCATAGTGGTGATGTTTTGCAGATTCAAATGCGGCAGCAGGTGGTCGGCAATTTTGTTGCTTATTACTGTGCGATTCGATTCCTGATCGTGAACCAGCAGGCCGAGCGGCAGCAGTGACACGATCTCTTCATTGATGGCCCGCAAAACGCGCAGTTCATTGTTCACTGCCGTGCTGGGTACGCTTTCGGTGGTGCGGCCAGAGAAATGGCGGAAGGTGGTATAGCCAAACAGCGCCAGCGCCAGCAAACCGATGTTCAGCAGCAGCGGCAGGAGAATGTTTTGCAACGTATCCAGCAGCAATGTGCCATAAGGAACCTGCCAGACCAGACGCATATCCGTGGAGTTTAGCGCCGAAGAGATTTCAATCTTCGAACTATTAAAGTGGATACTGACGCTATCCGTGGCTTCTTTCTCATTATTATTGGTTCCCGCAGCTGTCGCGTCTGGCTCCAGACGGAAACTATCCAGCGGCATCCCCGGCGGGATCAAATCATTAATAGGCAGATCAAAAGCGACTACCGTCGCCAGATGCCCCGGCTGGTTAAAGGTGGTGCGCAGGGTAAAATAATGGCCGTTCTGCCAGGCCAGGCGGCGCAGGTTAGAAAAACTTTCGCGTTCATCCAGGGCGTTGGCCTGTTGCAACATCTCTGCGCGACGAGAATCAACAATGTCACTGACGGTCGACTCTTTAAATCCCGAGGTGAGATCTTTTAGCGGTAGGGTGGAGATCAAAACCAGGCTGTTATCCTGGCCGTTCAGATAGTACATCGACCATGGAACATTCTCTGCGCCCCATAATGTGTCCAGATAAGTGGACATTCTTTGGGTCATTTCAAGCGTTGAGTTGTCGTGGGAACCAAAGATCAGGGCTTCCGTTTTGCGGCGCGGTTTTTCCAGATAATAGACATCCTGTTTCAGGCGCGTCTCCTGCAACCCTTCGCTGGAGGTGGTAGAGGCCGTCGCGGCAATGTTGTCGTAGATTTGCCAGGTCACATAACGCCATGTATCGACACGCTTTTGTATGGCATGGGTAATATCAACGATCTGGTAGCTTTTATCTTTCAGCCAGGCGTTAACGGCGCTTTGTACCATTACACCCATCGTCACCAGTAACACGATGATCAGCAGTAAAAAGAAGCGGGTAATGCTCCCCGGTAGGAGTGAAAAGCGGGTCGTGGCCGTTGTCTCTTTCTGACGCATTCGTGTTTATGACCTGTTAAAACTTCGCAAAGTGATAGGGCAGTATAAAGGGTACAGTGTGAAATTCCAGACTCTTACCTGATTGATGTTAAGGCATTAGCCGACGATATTTCACATTTTGCGCTGCGGTAAATAAATGTACAAATGCGTTGTTAATGTACAAATAACCCACAGGCATGGAGAAAATTATCAGGAAAATAGCGCAGATAGATTTTGTCGGTAATTGTTGTCGTTTTTTACGAAATAGTTAACGATTGTTATAATTTTGCTACGGTAGCACAGGAAAATAAAAGATGTGTAAAGAAGGGTAAAAAAAACCGGATGCGATGCATCCGGCTGAAATAGGGGTAAACAGACATTCAGAAATGAATGACGGTAATAAATAAAGTTAATGATGATAGCGAGAGATATTTTAGTTGCGAGTGAAGAATTTGTTTTAACATTCAGTGCGGTCAAAGACTTAAGATTAAGTTATTGTTTTAAAGGTCGAAATAATCTTACTTGATGTTTAGTGCGTTATTTGCTCAACCATTAGAATTTGAAAAAGTTCCATCACATTTACATTTTGAAATACCTATGTGGATATTTGAAACATCTTAAAAGTTTTAGTATCATATTCGTGTTGGATTATTCTGCATTTTTGGGGAGAATGGACCTGCCGACTGATTAATGAGGGTTAATCAGTATGCAGTGGCATAAAAAAGCAAATAAAGGCATATAACAGAGGGTTAATAACATGAAAGTTAAAGTACTGTCCCTCCTGGTCCCAGCTCTGCTGGTAGCAGGCGCAGCAAATGCTGCTGAAGTTTACAACAAAGACGGCAACAAATTAGATCTGTACGGTAAAGTAGACGGCCTGCACTATTTCTCTGACGACAAGTCTGTAGATGGCGACCAGACCTACATGCGTCTTGGCTTCAAAGGTGAAACTCAGGTTACTGACCAGCTGACCGGTTACGGCCAGTGGGAATATCAGATCCAGGGCAACGCTCCGGAAAGCGAAAACAACTCCTGGACCCGTGTGGCATTTGCTGGTCTGAAATTCCAGGACATCGGTTCTTTCGACTACGGTCGTAACTACGGCGTTGTTTACGACGTAACTTCCTGGACCGACGTACTGCCAGAATTCGGTGGCGATACTTACGGTTCTGACAACTTCATGCAGCAGCGTGGTAACGGCTTCGCGACCTACCGTAACACCGACTTCTTCGGTCTGGTTGACGGCCTGAACTTTGCAGTTCAGTACCAGGGCAAAAACGGTAGCGTAAGCGGCGAAGGCATGACCAACAACGGTCGTGGCGCTCTGCGTCAGAACGGCGACGGTGTCGGCGGTTCTATCACTTATGATTACGAAGGCTTCGGTATCGGTGCTGCAGTTTCCAGCTCCAAACGTACTGATGATCAGAACAGCATTGCTTACATCGGTAACGGCGACCGTGCTGAAACCTACACTGGTGGTCTGAAATACGACGCTAACAACATCTACCTGGCTGCTCAGTACACCCAGACCTACAACGCAACTCGCGTAGGTTCCCTGGGTTGGGCGAACAAAGCACAGAACTTCGAAGCTGTTGCTCAGTACCAGTTCGACTTCGGTCTGCGTCCGTCTGTAGCATACCTGCAGTCTAAAGGTAAAAACCTGGGTGTCGTTGCTGGTCGTAACTACGACGACGAAGATATCCTGAAATATGTTGATGTTGGTGCTACCTACTACTTCAACAAAAACATGTCCACCTACGTTGACTACAAAATCAACCTGCTGGACGACAACCAGTTCACCCGCGCTGCTGGCATCAACACTGATGACATCGTAGCTCTGGGTCTGGTTTACCAGTTCTAATTTCGATTTCTATCGACAAAGGGCCTTCGGGCCCTTTTTTCATTGTTTTCAGCGTACAAACGCGTTTTTTTGGTGTACTCTTGCGACCGTTCGCATGAGGATAATCACATATGGAAATAAACTTTACCCGCATGGCATTGCTGGCTGCCACGCTCTTCTTTGTCGGTTGCGATCAAAAACCACAACCCGCCAACTCCCACGCTACTGAAGTGACTGTTCTTGAAGGCAAAACCATGGGAACCTTCTGGCGTGCCAGCATCCCGAGCATTGATGCAAAACGTAGTGCCGAGCTCAAAGAGAAGATTCAGACCCAGCTGGACGCTGACGATCAGCTGCTTTCGACCTATAAAAAAGACTCTGCGCTGATGCGCTTTAACGACTCGCAAAGCCTGATACCGTGGCCGGTAAGTGAAGCGATGGCTGATATTATCACCACCTCGCTACGTATTGGCGCAAAGACCGATGGCGCGATGGATATTACTGTCGGGCCACTGGTGAATCTGTGGGGCTTTGGCCCGGAACAACAACCGGTACAAATTCCGAGCCAGGAACAAATTGATGCAATGAAAGCCAAAACCGGCTTACAGCACCTGACGGTCATCAATCAGTATCATCAGCAGTACCTGCAAAAAGATCTTCCGGATTTATATGTCGATCTCTCCACCGTCGGCGAAGGCTATGCAGCCGATCATCTGGCACGCTTGATGGAGCAGGAAGGTATTTCCCGCTATCTGGTGTCGGTGGGGGGCGCGCTGAACAGCCGTGGTATGAACGGTGAAGGCCAGCCGTGGCGAGTGGCGATTCAAAAACCAACCGATAAAGAAAACGCAGTTCAGGCGGTGGTGGATATCAACGGCCACGGTATCAGCACCTCCGGCAGTTATCGCAACTATTACGAACTGGACGGCAAACGCCTTTCCCATGTTATCGATCCGCAAATCGGGCGTCCCATTGAACATAATCTGGTGTCCGTGACGGTGATTGCCCCGACGGCGCTGGAAGCCGACGCCTGGGATACAGGTCTGATGGTGCTCGGGCCAGAGAAAGCCAAAGAAGTCGTTCGCCGGGAAGGGCTGGCGGTTTATATGATCACCAAAGAAGGTGATAGTTTTAAAACCTGGATGTCGCCGCAGTTTAAAAGCTTCCTGGTGAGCGAAAAAAATTAAAGCGCAAGATTGTTGGTTTTTGCGTGATGGTGACCGGGCAGACTAAAGGCTATCCTTAACCAGGGAGCTGATTATGAAAAACGCCACACGCTTAACTGACGATCAACGCTGGCAATCCGTCTTAGCCCGCGACCCACACGCCGACGGCGAATTTGTTTTCGCCGTGCGTACCACGGGGATCTTTTGCCGCCCGTCTTGCCGAGCCAGACATGCCTTGCGGGAAAACGTCTCCTTCTACGCAAATGCCAGTGAGGCACTTGCCGCCGGATTTCGCCCCTGCAAACGCTGCCAACCTGATAAAGCCAACGCCCAGCAGCATCGGTTGGATAAAATCACCCACGCGTGTCGACTGCTGGAACAGGAAACACCGGTAACGCTGGAAGCCTTAGCCGACCAGGTGGCGATGAGTCCATTCCATCTGCATCGTTTATTTAAAGCCACCACCGGAATGACGCCAAAAGCGTGGCAACAGGCCTGGCGCGCTCGTCGCTTACGCGAGTCGTTAGCGAAAGGGGAGAGCGTGACTACGTCTATTCTTAACGCCGGATTCCCAGACAGCAGCAGTTACTACCGCAAAGCCGACGAAACGTTGGGCATGACGGCTAAACAGTTTCGTCACGGTGGCGAAAACCTGGCAGTGCGTTATGCGCTGGCTGATTGTGAGCTGGGGCGTTGCCTGGTGGCGGAAAGCGAGCGGGGGATTTGCGCGATTCTGCTGGGCGACGATGACGCGACATTAATCAGCGAACTCCGTCAGATGTTTCCTGCCGCTGACAACGCGCCGGCGGATCCGATATTTCAGCAACATATACGTGAGGTTATTGCCAGCCTCAATAACCGCGATACGCCGCTGACGTTACCGCTGGATATTCGCGGCACCGCTTTTCAGCAACAAGTCTGGCAGGCGCTACGCACTATACCTTGTGGTGAAACGGTGAGTTACCAGCAACTGGCGAACGCGATTGGCAAACCGAAAGCCGTTCGCGCCGTAGCCAGCGCCTGCGCCGCCAATAGATTAGCTATTATTATCCCTTGTCATCGGGTAGTACGTGGTGATGGCACACTTTCCGGTTACCGCTGGGGCGTGTCGCGTAAAGCGCAACTGCTGCGCCGCGAAGCTGAACATGAGGAGAGGTAATGTTGGATCTGTTTGCCGATGCTGAACCGTGGCACGAATCGCTGGCTTCCGGCGCGGTGATTTTGCGCCGTTTTGCTTTTAACGTAGCGGAACAACTGATGCACGATATCAGTGGCATTGCCAGCCAGTCGCCGTTTCGCCAGATGGTCACGCCTGGCGGATATACCATGTCGGTGGCGATGACCAGCTGCGGGCATCTGGGCTGGACGACCCATCGGCAAGGTTATCTCTATTCGCCCATTGATCCGCAAACAAATCAACCGTGGCCCGCCATGCCGCAAAGTTTTTATGATTTATGTCGGCGTGCGGCCACGGCAGCGGGCTATCCCGATTTCCAGCCTGACGCTTGCCTTATCAACCGCTACGCCCCGGGCGCGAAACTGTCGCTGCATCAGGATAAAGACGAACCGGATCTGCGCGCGCCGATTGTTTCTGTTTCTCTGGGCTTACCCGCGATTTTTCAATTTGGCGGCCTGAAACGAAATGATCCGCTCAAACGTTTGTTGCTGGAACATGGCGATGTGGTGGTGTGGGGCGGAGAATCACGGCTGTTTTATCACGGTATTCAACCACTAAAAGCTGGGTTTCATCCACTCACCGCCGACTGCCGCTACAACCTGACCTTCCGTCAGGCAGGTAAAAAAGAATAAAAATAAGAATTATTATTGCTGTGCGCGCGGAGATGTTTAAACTGCGGGCTGTAATTCATTGTCCGGGTTTTCTGCATGGAACTTCTTGTACTTGTCTGGCGGCAGTATCGCTGGCCATTTATCAGTGTGATGGCGCTAAGCCTCGCCAGTGCGGCATTAGGCATTGGCTTAATTGCTTTTATCAATCAGCGCCTTATCGAAACGGCGGATACCAGTCTGCTGGTGTTGCCGGAGTTTCTGGGTTTATTGCTGCTGTTGATGGCAGTTACTCTCGGATCGCAACTGGCGCTCACCACTTTGGGGCATCACTTCGTTTACCGACTGCGTAGCGAATTTATTAAGCGGATACTGGATACCCACGTCGAGCGTATCGAACAACTTGGTAGCGCCTCGTTGCTGGCGGGGTTAACCAGCGATGTGCGCAATATCACCATTGCGTTTGTGCGTCTGCCGGAACTGGTGCAGGGGATCATTCTCACTATCGGTTCAGCGGCGTATCTCTGGATGCTGTCGGGCAAAATGTTGCTGGTAACGGCTATCTGGATGGCAGTCACCATCTGGGGCGGTTTTGTACTGGTGGCGCGGGTGTATAAACATATGGCGACCCTGCGTGAAACCGAAGACAAGCTGTACACGGATTTTCAAACCGTGCTGGAAGGGCGCAAAGAGCTGACGCTGAATCGCGAGCGCGCCGAGTATGTGTTTAACAACCTCTACATCCCTGATGCGCAAGAGTATCGTCATCATATTATCCGCGCAGACACCTTCCATCTTAGTGCCGTGAACTGGTCAAACATCATGATGCTGGGCGCTATCGGCCTGGTGTTCTGGATGGCAAATAGCCTCGGTTGGGCTGATACCAACGTTGCCGCGACCTATTCGTTGACGCTATTATTCCTGCGTACGCCGCTGCTTTCGGCGGTTGGCGCATTGCCGACGCTGCTGACGGCGCAGGTGGCGTTTAACAAGCTGAACAAATTCGCGCTCGCACCTTTCAAAGCGGAGTTTCCGCGTCCGCAGGCGTTTCCCAACTGGCAAACGCTTGAGCTGCGTAATGTTACGTTTGCTTATCAGGATAACGCGTTTTCCGTTGGGCCGATTAACCTCACCATTAAACGTGGCGAACTGCTGTTTCTGATTGGTGGCAATGGTAGCGGCAAATCGACGCTGGCGATGTTGTTGACGGGGTTGTATCAGCCACAAAATGGTGAAATCTTGCTGGATGGCAAGCCTGTCAGCGGTGAAAAACCGGAAGATTATCGCAAACTGTTTTCGGCAGTGTTTACCGATGTCTGGTTATTTGATCAACTGCTGGGGCCGGAGGGCAAACCTGCTAACCCGCAACTGGTTGAGAAGTGGCTGGCGCAGCTGAAAATGGGTCATAAGCTTGAGTTAAGTAACGGGCGTATTGTTAACCTGAAGTTATCGAAAGGGCAGAAAAAACGCGTGGCGCTGTTGCTGGCTTTGGCAGAAGAACGCGATATTATTCTGCTGGATGAATGGGCGGCGGATCAGGATCCACATTTCCGCCGTGAGTTTTATCAGGTGCTGCTGCCGCTGATGCAGGAGATGGGGAAAACTATTTTCGCCATCAGTCATGATGACCATTACTTTATCCACGCCGACCGCCTGCTGGAAATGCGCAACGGGCAACTTAGCGAGCTGACGGGCGCAGAGCGTGACGCTGCTTCTCGTGATGCCGTTGCCCGGACGGCATAATGTTTTGACTCTTACCTGGCGGACTGCTGCCGTCAGGTAAAAAATCCCTTCGTTTCTAATAACCCTATAATTAATCAACGAAATTATAATGTTTATAAAATTAGAAGATAATTTATAAACATTATTTAAATGTTGTTACTTAAGTGTTACCGTTGATGCCGCGCAAATCTCACCTGCAATAAAGCGACTAAAAGTAAGGCATTAACAAGATGAAAAAAGTGACTGCCATGCTCTTCTCGATGGCCGTGGGGCTTAATGCCGTTTCGATGGCGGCAAAAGCGAAAGCGTCCGAGGAGCAGGAAACTGATGTACTGTTGATTGGCGGCGGCATTATGAGCGCCACGTTGGGGACCTATTTACGGGAGCTGGAACCGGAATGGTCGATGACAATGGTGGAGCGCCTGGAAGGTGTTGCGCAGGAGAGTTCGAACGGCTGGAACAACGCCGGAACCGGGCATTCTGCGTTGATGGAACTGAACTACACCCCGCAAAACGCCGATGGTAGCATCAGTATCGAAAAAGCAGTCGCCATTAACGAAGCATTCCAGATTTCCCGCCAGTTCTGGGCGCACCAGGTCGAGCGCGGCGTGCTGCGTACCCCGCGTTCATTTATCAATACCGTTCCGCACATGAGCTTTGTCTGGGGCGAAGATAACGTCAATTTCCTGCGCGCCCGTTACGCGGCCTTGCAACAAAGTTCGTTGTTCCGCGGTATGCGTTACTCCGAAGATCACGCGCAAATCAAAGAGTGGGCGCCACTCGTGATGGAAGGACGCGATCCGCAGCAGAAAGTGGCTGCGACACGTACAGAAATCGGCACCGATGTGAACTATGGTGAAATCACTCGCCAGTTAATTGCCTCCTTGCAGAAGAAATCTAACTTCTCGCTGCAACTCAGTAGCGAAGTCCGCGGCCTCAAACGTAATGACGACAACACCTGGACCGTCACCATTGCCGATCTGAAAAATGGCACAGTACAGAACATTCGCGCGAAATTTGTCTTTATCGGTGCGGGCGGTGCGGCGCTGAAGCTTTTGCAAGAATCCGGTATCCCGGAAGCGAAAGAGTACGCTGGTTTCCCGGTGGGCGGTCAGTTCCTCGTCTCGGAAAACCCTGACGTGGTTAATCACCATCTGGCGAAGGTTTACGGTAAAGCATCTGTCGGTGCGCCGCCGATGTCGGTTCCGCATATCGATACCCGTGTTCTGGACGGTAAACGCGTAGTGCTGTTTGGACCATTTGCTACTTTCTCAACCAAATTCCTCAAAAACGGTTCGCTGTGGGATCTGATGAGTTCCACCACAACGTCAAACGTGATGCCGATGATGCACGTCGGGCTGGATAATTTCGATCTGGTGAAATATCTGGTGAGTCAGGTGATGTTGAGTGAAGAGGATCGTTTTGAAGCGTTGAAAGAGTACTATCCGCAGGCGAAAAAAGAGGACTGGCGTTTGTGGCAAGCGGGGCAGCGTGTGCAGATTATCAAGCGTGATGCCGAGAAAGGTGGCGTACTGCGTCTGGGAACAGAAGTGGTCAGTGACCAGCAAGGGACCATTGCCGCGCTGCTGGGGGCATCGCCAGGGGCGTCAACCGCTGCGCCGATTATGTTGAATCTGCTGGAAAAAGTATTTGGCGATCGCGTTTCCAGCCCGCAATGGCAGGCTACGTTGAAAGCGATCGTTCCGTCCTATGGACGTAAGCTGAATGGTGATGTGGCGGCAACAGAACGTGAGTTGCAGTACACCAGCGAAGTGCTGGGGCTGAAATACGACAAGCCGCAGGCGGCAGACAGTACGCCGAAACCGCAGTTGAAACCGCAACCCGTTCAAAAAGAAGTCGCGGATATTGCATTGTAATGATGTACCACATCCGGCATGGTATGCCGGATGTGGCGTAGGCCTGATAAGACGCGTCAGCGTCGCATCAGGCACCGGCTCGGACGTTGGATGTCGGATGCGGCGTAACCGCCTTATCCGACCTGGCGGTTGCAGCACTTAACCGCGGCGTAGGCCTGATAAGACGCGTCAGCGTCGCATCAGGCAACCGGCTCGGACGTTGGATGTCGGATGCGGCGTAACCGCCTTATCCGACCTGGCGGTTGCAGCACTTAACCGCGGCGTAGGCCTGATAAGACGCGCCAGCGTCGCATCAGGCAACCGGCTCGGGCGTTGCATGTCGGTGCGGTGTAACCGCCTTATCCGACCGACGGGCGTTACGCTGTGTTTAGCGAACTACCGCGTTGTCAATCTTCTCTTCCGCCTTCCAGATACGGTACTTCACATCTACATTGTCTGGCGTATACACCACGATCGGCAGCTTGCTGTTGTAACGCAGCATTCCGGCATCGCCCAGATACGCGGTGACAAATTTCTTCTCTTTTTTGCCATCCGGGCAGGCCATCATCGTGGAAACCGGGGAGCTAACTTTATCAAAGACATAATAATCATAGCCCCAGCCTTCCAGCGTTTTGCTTTCCAGTTTCCCGCCGAGACGATGCAAATTGCAGTCAACTTCCAGCGTCTGACCGATTAACAGTTCTACTTTCAGGGTAGATTCATCTTCTTGCGGAGTTAACTGAATCACCTGACGCTTCATCCCTTTTTCAGCTTGCGGATAAGGGGCGATTTTTTCCAGTGGCTGGACGCTTTCTGCCGCCCAGGCTGAAGTTGTGGCGAAAGCGGCAAACAATACTGCAGGTAGAATAGTCTTCATTTTTGCTTTCCTTCTTCATTTATAGGTTTTCACCGATGATGTCGCTGAAGGTTAACATATTCATCAGATTTATTAATTTGCTTTATGAATAATGCATAGAATATTCAGACAACTTTACCTTCTCTTTTGGAGTTATATGCTGATGGATGGCGAAGGCTGGATAAATATCTTTGGTGAATTTATCGCTATGTAAAATTGTTTATAACCGTTTGAAATGTGAATAAAAGCCCATTTTTGCCAGCCTTCCCGCCACTCTTTTGATCCTGCTACAGGTTTTACCCCGATCGGGGTATGCATCTTTGACACATCCTTTAATATCTTAGCGCCTATAAAGATGGCTTATTAATTACGCGGTTTCTTTGGTCGCTCTCAATTTTCAGAGCGCGTTAATGATGGAAGGTCAATGTGAAGATTGATGCATCCCGTCGGGGCATACTCACTGGTCGCTGGCGCAAAGCCAGTAACGGTATCCGTCCGCCCTGGTCCGGTGATGAATCTCATTTTCTGACCCATTGCACCCGCTGCGATGCCTGTATTAATGCTTGTGAAAACAACATTCTGCAACGCGGCGCGGGTGGCTATCCGAGCGTTAATTTCAAAAATAACGAGTGCAGCTTCTGTTACGCCTGCGCGCAGGCTTGCCCCGAATCGCTATTTTCTCCGCGCCACACCAGGGCCTGGGATTTGCAGTTCACCATTGGGGACGCGTGCCTGGCGTATCAGTCAGTTGAATGCCGCCGCTGTCAGGATAGCTGTGAGCCAATGGCAATTATCTTTCGCCCGACGCTCTCCGGGATCTACCAGCCGCAACTTAATAGCCAACTTTGCAACGGATGTGGAGCATGTGCAGCCAGCTGTCCGGTATCAGCCATAACTGCGGAGTATCTCCATGCACACTAACTGGCAAGTTTGCAGCCTGGTCGTGCAGGCCAAAAGCGAACGAATTTCAGACATCAGCACCCAACTGAACGCCTTTCCCGGCTGTGAAGTTGCTGTCAGCGACGCGCCGAGCGGTCAGTTGATTGTGGTGGTGGAAGCAGAAGACAGCGAAACGCTGATCCAAACCATTGAGTCAGTACGCAACGTAGAGGGCGTGCTGGCGGTGTCGCTGGTTTATCACCAGCAGGAAGAGCAAGGTGAGGAAACACCATGAAACTCAGTCGTCGTAGCTTTATGAAAGCTAACGCCGTTGCGGCCGCTGCGGCGGCTGCCGGTCTCAGCGTGCCGGGCGTTGCCCGCGCCGTTGTTGGTCAGCAGGAAGCCATTAAATGGGATAAAGCGCCGTGCCGTTTCTGCGGTACCGGTTGCGGCGTTCTGGTCGGAACGCAGCAGGGGCGTGTGGTGGCCTGTCAGGGCGACCCGGATGCACCGGTTAACCGTGGTCTGAACTGCATTAAGGGCTATTTCCTGCCCAAAATCATGTACGGTAAAGACCGTTTGACGCAGCCGCTTCTGCGTATGAAAAACGGTAAATATGACAAAGAAGGCGAATTCACCCCAATCACCTGGGATCAGGCCTTCGATGTGATGGAAGAGAAATTCAAAACCGCCCTGAAAGAAAAAGGGCCGGAATCGATCGGTATGTTCGGTTCTGGTCAGTGGACTATCTGGGAAGGTTATGCTGCGTCCAAGCTGTTTAAAGCGGGCTTCCGCTCGAACAACATCGACCCGAACGCGCGTCACTGTATGGCGTCGGCGGTGGTTGGCTTTATGCGTACCTTTGGTATGGATGAGCCGATGGGCTGCTATGACGATATCGAACAGGCTGACGCGTTTGTGCTGTGGGGCGCGAACATGGCGGAGATGCACCCGATCCTCTGGTCGCGCATCACTAACCGTCGTCTCTCTAACCAGAACGTCACCGTGGCGGTGCTTTCTACCTACCAGCATCGTAGCTTCGAGCTGGCGGATAACGGCATCATCTTTACGCCGCAATCTGACCTGGTGATCCTGAACTACATCGCCAACTATATCATTCAAAACAATGCGATAAATCAGGACTTCTTCAGCAAGCACGTTAACCTGCGCAAAGGGACGACGGACATCGGCTACGGTTTACGTCCGACCCATCCGCTGGAAAAAGCAGCGAAGAATCCGGGTTCTGACGCCTCCGAACCGATGAGCTTTGAAGATTACAAAGCCTTCGTTGCTGAGTATACGCTGGAAAAAACCGCTGAAATGACCGGCGTGCCGAAAGACCAGTTAGAACAACTGGCGCAGCTGTATGCCGATCCGAACAAGAAAGTCATCTCCTACTGGACGATGGGCTTCAACCAGCATACTCGTGGCGTGTGGGCCAACAACCTGGTCTACAACCTGCACCTGCTGACCGGCAAAATTTCCCAGCCGGGTTGCGGTCCGTTCTCCCTGACCGGGCAGCCTTCCGCGTGTGGTACTGCGCGTGAAGTGGGCACCTTTGCTCACCGTCTGCCTGCGGACATGGTGGTGACTAACGAGAAACATCGTGATATTTGCGAGAAGAAGTGGAATATCCCGAGCGGCACCATTCCGGCGAAAATCGGTCTGCACGCGGTGGCACAAGACCGTGCGCTGAAAGACGGCAAGCTGAATGTTTACTGGACCATGTGTACCAACAACATGCAGGCCGGGCCGAACATTAATGAAGAGCGTATGCCGGGCTGGCGCGATCCGCGCAACTTCATCATCGTCTCCGATCCGTATCCGACAGTCAGTGCGCTGGCAGCGGACTTGATCCTGCCGACCGCAATGTGGGTAGAGAAAGAGGGCGCTTACGGTAACGCCGAACGCCGTACTCAGTTCTGGCGTCAGCAGGTACAGGCGCCAGGCGAAGCGAAATCGGATCTCTGGCAGTTAGTCCAGTTCTCCCGCCGCTTCAAAACTGAAGAAGTATGGCCGGAAGAGCTGCTGGCGAAGAAACCGGAACTGCGTGGCAAAACGCTGTACGAAGTTCTGTATGCCACCCCCGAAGTGAGCAAATTCCCGGTATCCGAACTGGCGGAAGATCAGCTGAACGATGAATCCCGCGAGCTGGGCTTCTATCTGCAAAAAGGGCTGTTCGAAGAGTACGCATGGTTTGGTCGCGGTCACGGTCACGATCTCGCGCCGTTCGATGACTACCACAAAGCGCGCGGTCTGCGCTGGCCGGTGGTGAACGGTAAAGAAACGCAGTGGCGTTACAGCGAAGGTAACGACCCGTACGTGAAAGCGGGCGAAGGCTATAAGTTCTACGGTAAACCGGATGGCAAAGCGGTGATCTTCGCGCTGCCGTTCGAACCGGCGGCGGAAGCACCGGATGAAGAGTACGACCTGTGGCTCTCTACCGGACGCGTTCTGGAGCACTGGCACACCGGCAGTATGACTCGCCGTGTACCAGAACTGCACCGCGCCTTCCCGGAAGCGGTCCTGTTTATTCACCCGCTGGATGCGAAAGCGCGCGATCTGCGTCGTGGCGACAAAGTGAAAGTGGTTTCTCGCCGTGGCGAAGTGATCTCGATTGTCGAAACGCGCGGTCGTAACCGTCCGCCGCAGGGCCTGGTTTACATGCCGTTCTTCGACGCCGCACAGCTGGTTAACAAACTGACGCTGGACGCGACCGATCCGCTCTCGAAAGAGACGGATTTCAAGAAGTGCGCGGTCAAACTGGAGAAGGTGTAAGCCATTATGTCCCGGTCAGCGAAACCTCAAAATGGTCGCCGCCGCTTTCTGCGTGATGTTGTTCGCACAGCAGGCGGTCTGGCTGCCGTGGGTGTGGCGCTGGGGTTACAACAGCAAACCGCACGCGCATCAGGCGTGCGGTTGCGCCCGCCCGGAGCCATAAACGAGAACGCCTTTGCCAGTGCCTGTGTGCGTTGCGGTCAGTGTGTTCAGGCTTGCCCTTACGACACCTTAAAACTGGCGACGCTGGCCTCTGGTCTGTCGGCGGGTACGCCATATTTTGTCGCGCGGGATATTCCTTGCGAAATGTGTGAGGACGTTCCGTGCGCCAAAGTATGCCCCAGCGGCGCGCTGGATCGTGAGATCGAATCGATCGACGACGCGCGGATGGGGCTGGCGGTGTTGGTGGACCAGGAAAACTGTCTCAACTTTCAGGGGCTGCGCTGTGATGTTTGTTATCGCGAATGCCCGAAAATTGATGAGGCAATCACTCTGGAGCTGGAGCGCAACACGCGTACCGGTAAGCACGCCCGTTTTCTGCCGACGGTTCACAGCGACGCCTGTACCGGTTGCGGTAAGTGCGAAAAAGTATGCGTGCTGGAACAACCGGCAATCAAGGTGTTACCGCTGTCACTGGCGAAAGGGGAGTTAGGTCACCATTACCGCTTCGGTTGGCTGGAGGGGAACAATGGCAAATCGTAAACGTGACGCCGGGCGCGAGGCGCTGGCGAAGAAAGGCTGGTGGCGCAGTCACCGTTGGCTGGTGTTGCGTCGCCTTTGTCAGTTCTTCGTGCTGGGAATGTTTTTGAGCGGCCCGTGGTTTGGTGTGTGGATCTTGCATGGCAACTACAGCAGTAGCCTGTTATTCGACACCGTTCCGCTGACCGATCCGCTGATGACGCTGCAAAGCCTTGCCAGCGGTCATCTGCCTGCCACGGTGGCGCTGATCGGTGCGGTGATTATCACCGTACTCTACGCCCTGGCAGGAAAGCGATTATTTTGCAGCTGGGTCTGCCCGCTGAACCCGATTACCGATTTAGCAAACTGGTTACGCAGACGATTTGATCTCAATCAGTCTGCGACGATCCCTCGCCACATTCGCTACGTGCTGTTGGTGGTCATTCTGGTGGGATCCGCCTTAACTGGCTCGCTCATCTGGGAATGGATCAACCCCGTATCTCTGATGGGGCGTAGCCTGGTAATGGGATTCGGCAGCGGCGCGCTGCTTATTCTCGCGCTGTTTTTATTTGATCTACTGGTCGTTGAACACGGCTGGTGCGGGCATATTTGTCCGGTCGGCGCGCTGTATGGCGTGTTGGGTAGCAAAGGTGTGATTACCGTTGCGGCCACCGATCGGCAGAAATGTAACCGCTGTATGGATTGTTTTCATGTTTGCCCGGAACCGCATGTGCTACGTGCCCCGGTGCTGGATGAACAAAGCCCGGTGCAGGTCACCAGCCGCGATTGCATGACGTGCGGTCGCTGCGTGGATGTCTGTTCTGAGGATGTATTTACAATAACTACACGATGGAGTTCGGGAGCGAAATCATGAAAAGCCATGACCTGAAGAAAGCGCTGTGTCAATGGACGGCGATACTGGCCCTGGTGGTGAGCGGCGCGGTTTGGGCGGCAAATGGCGTCGATTTTAGCCAGTCGCCGGAAGTATCCGGGACGCAGGAAGGGGCCATTCGGATGCCAAAAGAGCAGGATCGGATGCCGCTGAACTATGTGAATCAGCCGCCAATGATCCCGCATAGCGTTGAAGGTTATCAGGTAACGACCAATACCAACCGCTGCTTACAGTGCCACGGTGTTGAAAGCTATCGCACCACTGGCGCACCGCGCATCAGTCCTACTCACTTTATGGACAGCGACGGCAAAGTGGGCGCAGAAGTGGCTCCGCGTCGTTATTTCTGTCTGCAATGTCACGTACCGCAGGCCGATACCGCGCCAATCGTGGGGAATACCTTTACCCCATCAAAAGGTTACGGGAAATAAGAGGTTATTATGGGAAATTCTGACCGTAAGCCTGGTCTGATTAAGCGCCTGTGGAAATGGTGGCGTACCCCCAGCCGTCTGGCGCTGGGGACGCTGCTGTTGATCGGCTTTGTTGGCGGCATCGTCTTCTGGGGCGGCTTTAACACCGGGATGGAAAAAGCTAACACTGAAGAGTTTTGCATTAGCTGCCACGAAATGCGCAACACGGTGTATCAGGAATACATGGATTCCGTGCATTACAACAACCGTAGCGGCGTCCGTGCGACCTGTCCGGATTGTCACGTTCCGCACGAGTTTGTGCCGAAAATGATACGCAAGCTCAAAGCAAGTAAAGAGCTGTATGGTAAAATTCTGGGCGTTATTGACACGCCGCAGAAATTCGAAGCTCATCGCCTGACTATGGCACAGAATGAGTGGCGGCGAATGAAGGACAACAATTCGCAGGAGTGCCGTAACTGTCACAACTTCGAGTTTATGGATTTAACCGCCCAGAAAGGTGTTGCCGCGAAGATGCACGATCAAGCGGTGAAAGATGGGCAAACCTGTATTGACTGCCATAAAGGGATCGCGCACAAGCTACCCGATATGCGTGAAGTCGAACCAGGTTTTTAACAGGATGTCATTGCGTGGGGATGCTTGAAGCCAGAGAATTGCTCTGCGAGCGGGATGAACGAACCTTGTTTAGTGGTTTGTCATTTACGCTGAACGCAGGAGAGTGGGTACAAATCACCGGCAGCAACGGTGCGGGGAAGACAACGCTTCTTCGTCTGCTGACTGGGTTGTCTCGCCCTGACGCCGGTGAGGTTCTCTGGCAAGGGCAGCCCTTGCATCAGGTACGCGACAGCTACCATCAAAACCTGTTATGGATAGGCCATCAGCCGGGGATTAAAACCCGGCTGACGGCGTTAGAAAATCTGCACTTCTATCACCGTGACGGTGATACCGCACAATGTCTGGACGCTCTGGCGCAGGCCGGGCTTGCCGGATTCGAAGATATTCCCGTAAACCAGCTCTCTGCCGGGCAACAACGCCGCGTCGCGCTGGCGCGATTATGGCTGACCCGCGCTACGTTGTGGATCCTCGACGAACCTTTTACCGCGATTGACGTCAACGGCGTCGATCGTCTGACCCAGCGCATGGCGCAGCATACGGAGCAGGGGGGAATTGTGATTCTGACCACCCACCAGCCGCTCAACGTTGCTGAAAGTAAAATCCGCCGCATTTCTCTGACGCATACAAGGGGCGCATGATGTTCTGGCGCATTTTCCGTCTTGAGCTGCGCGTGGCGTTTCGCCATAGCGCCGAAATCGCTAACCCGCTGTGGTTCTTCCTGATTGTTATTACCCTTTTTCCACTTAGTATCGGTCCGGAGCCGCAATTGCTGGCGAGGATTGCACCAGGCATTATCTGGGTGGCGGCGCTGCTTTCCTCTTTGCTGGCGCTGGAGCGACTGTTTCGTGACGATTTGCAGGACGGCAGTCTTGAACAACTGATGTTGTTGCCATTACCCTTGCCCGCCGTTGTGCTGGCGAAGGTGATGGCGCACTGGATGGTGACAGGTTTGCCTCTGCTCATTCTCTCACCACTGGTGGCATTGCTACTGGGAATGGACGTGTACGGTTGGCAAGTGATGGCGCTAACGCTGTTGTTGGGAACCCCCACGCTTGGCTTTCTTGGTGCGCCAGGCGTGGCGCTGACGGTCGGACTTAAGCGCGGTGGAGTGCTACTCAGCATTCTCGTGTTACCACTCACCATCCCCTTACTCATCTTTGCCACCGCTGCGATGGACGCGGCTTCGATGCATTTGCCTGTGGACGGGTATCTGGCAATTTTAGGCGCGTTGCTGGCAGGCACCGCGACATTAAGTCCTTTTGCGACGGCGGCAGCGTTACGAATCAGCATTCAATAACGCTGGATTACTGATTTTTGTTCGAGTCTGGTATCGAAACTATGTGGAAAACACTACATCAACTGGCGATCCCTCCACGGTTATATCAAATCTGTGGCTGGTTTATACCGTGGCTGGCAATCGCCAGTGTGGTCGTGCTCACCGTCGGCTGGATCTGGGGATTCGGCTTTGCTCCGGCTGATTATCAGCAAGGAAATAGCTACCGCATTATTTATCTACATGTGCCAGCGGCAATCTGGTCGATGGGTATTTATGCCTCGATGGCGGTAGCGGCGTTCATCGGTCTTGTCTGGCAGATGAAAATGGCTAACCTGGCGGTCGCGGCGATGGCGCCTATTGGCGCGGTATTTACTTTTATTGCCCTGGTTACCGGCTCTGCATGGGGAAAACCGATGTGGGGCACCTGGTGGGTGTGGGACGCGCGTCTGACTTCTGAACTGGTGCTGCTGTTTTTGTATGTTGGTGTGATTGCCCTGTGGCACGCCTTCGACGACCGCCGTCTGGCGGGCCGTGCGGCAGGTATTCTGGTGCTGATTGGCGTGGTGAATCTGCCGATTATTCATTATTCCGTGGAGTGGTGGAACACCCTACATCAGGGATCAACGCGGATGCAGCAAAGTATCGATCCGGCAATGCGTTCGCCGCTGCGCTGGTCGATTTTTGGCTTCCTGCTGCTTTCTGCCACGCTGACGCTAATGCGGATGCGCAATTTGATTTTGCTGATGGAAAAACGCCGTCCGTGGGTGAGTGAACTGATACTGAAAAGAGGCCGTAAATGACCCCTGCATTTGCTTCCTGGAATGAATTTTTCGCAATGGGCGGTTACGCCTTTTTTGTCTGGCTGGCGGTGGTGATGACCGTGATTCCGCTGGTGGCTTTGGTCGTGCACTCGGTGATGCGGCATCGCGCAATTTTGCGTGGTGTGGCGCAACAGCGGGCGCGTGAGGCGCGGTTACGTGCCATGCAACAGCAGGAGGCCGCATGAATATTCGCCGTAAAAATCGTTTGTGGATTGCCTGCGCCGTGTTGGCAGGTTTGGCGCTGACCATCGGTCTGGTGCTGTATGCGCTGCGCTCTAATATCGATCTTTTCTATACACCGGGAGAAATTCTCTACGGAAAGCGTGAAACGCAGCAGATGCCGGAAGTTGGCCAGCGTCTGCGCGTGGGCGGGATGGTGATGCCGGGTAGCGTGCAGCGCGATCCTGACTCACTGAAAGTGACGTTTACCATTTACGATGCTGAAGGTTCAGTTGATGTCTCTTACGAAGGCATTTTGCCGGACCTGTTCCGTGAAGGGCAGGGCGTTGTGGTTCAGGGCGAGCTGGAAAAAGGCAATCATATCCTCGCTAAAGAAGTACTGGCGAAACACGACGAAAACTACACGCCGCCAGAAGTTGAAAAGGCGATGGATGCTAACCATCGTCGCCCGGCAAGTGCTTATAAGGATCCCGCATCATGATGCCAGAAATTGGTAACGGACTGCTGTGCCTGGCGTTAGGGATTGCACTTTTGCTGTCTGTTTATCCGCTATGGGGTGTGGCGCGTGGAGATGCGCGGATGATGGCCTCCTCCCGGCTGTTTGCCTGGCTGCTGTTTATGTGCGTGGCTGGCGCGTTTCTGGTGCTGGTAAACGCCTTTGTGGTAAACGACTTCACCGTCACCTATGTTGCCAGTAACTCCAATACCCAGCTTCCGGTGTGGTATCGCGTGGCGGCCACGTGGGGGGCGCATGAAGGTTCGCTACTGCTGTGGGTGCTGCTAATGAGCGGCTGGACGTTTGCGGTGGCGATTTTTAGCCAGCGTATTCCGCTGGATATTGTGGCGCGCGTACTGGCGGTAATGGGGATGGTCAGCGTCGGCTTTTTGCTGTTCATTCTCTTTACCTCTAACCCGTTCTCACGCACATTGCCGAACTTCCCGATTGAAGGGCGCGACCTTAACCCGTTGTTGCAGGATCCGGGGCTGATCTTCCATCCGCCTCTGCTTTATATGGGGTACGTTGGTTTCTCGGTGGCGTTTGCTTTTGCTATTGCTTCTTTGCTGAGTGGGCGTCTGGACAGCACTTACGCGCGTTTTACCCGTCCGTGGACGCTGGCAGCGTGGATCTTCCTGACGCTCGGCATCGTACTCGGTTCCGCGTGGGCCTATTACGAACTCGGCTGGGGCGGCTGGTGGTTCTGGGATCCGGTAGAAAACGCCTCGTTTATGCCATGGCTGGTGGGTACTGCGCTGATGCACTCACTGGCGGTCACTGAACAACGCGCCAGCTTCAAAGCGTGGACATTACTGCTGGCAATCAGTGCTTTCTCGCTGTGTCTGCTGGGGACCTTCCTCGTGCGTTCCGGCGTGCTGGTATCGGTACACGCGTTTGCGTCTGATCCGGCGCGCGGTATGTTTATCCTCGCCTTTATGGTGCTGGTGATTGGCGGTTCGCTGCTGCTGTTTGCCGCGCGTGGACACAAAGTTCGCTCACGCGTAAACAATGCGCTGTGGTCGCGGGAATCTTTGCTGTTAGCGAACAACGTTTTGCTGGTCGCCGCGATGCTGGTGGTATTGCTGGGGACGCTGCTGCCGCTGGTGCACAAGCAACTGGGACTCGGCAGTATTTCGATTGGCGAACCGTTCTTCAACAGCATGTTTACCTGGCTGATGGTGCCATTTGCACTGGTGCTGGGCATTGGTCCGCTGGTGCGTTGGGGGCGCGACCGACCGCGTAAAATCCGCAATTTGTTGATTATCGCCTTCATCTCTACGCTGGTGTTGTCTCTGCTGTTGCCGTGGCTGTTCGAAAGCAAAGTTGTGGCGATGACGGTGCTCGGCCTGGCAATGGCCTGCTGGATTGCGGTGCTGGCAATTGCGGAAGCTGTGCTGCGTATTTCACGCGGCACGAAAACCACCTTCAGTTATTGGGGGATGGTGGCGGCTCACCTGGGGCTGGCGGTGACAATTGTTGGCATTGCCTTTAGCCAGAACTATAGCGTTGAGCGTGATGTGCGCATGAAGTCCGGCGATAGCGTCGATATTCATGAATATCGCTTCACCTTCCGTGATGTCAAAGAGGTGACTGGTCCGAACTGGCGCGGCGGTGTGGCGACTATCGGCGTAACGCGAGAGGGTAAACCGGAAACGGTGCTGTATGCGGAAAAACGTTATTACAACACTGCCGGGTCGATGATGACCGAAGCGGCGATTGATGGCGGCATCACGCGTGACCTGTACGCCGCGCTCGGTGAAGAGCTGGAAAACGGCGCGTGGGCTGTGCGTCTTTACTACAAACCGTTTGTTCGCTGGATTTGGGCGGGCGGGCTGATGATGGCGTTGGGCGGGCTGCTGTGCCTGTTTGATCCTCGCTATCGTAAGCGCGTAAGCCCGCAGAAAACTGCGCCGGAGGCTGTATGAAGCGCAAAGTATTGTTAATTCCTTTGATTATCTTCCTGGCGATTGCCGCGGCGTTGCTGTGGCAGCTGGCGCGTAATGCCGAAGGGGATGATCCGACCAATCTGGAATCGGCGCTCATTGGCAAGCCTGTGCCGAAATTTCGCCTCGAATCACTGGACAATCCGGGGCAGTTTTATCAGGCGGATGTGCTGACTCAGGGCAAACCGGTGCTGCTTAACGTCTGGGCGACCTGGTGTCCGACCTGCCGTGCGGAACATCAATATCTGAATCAGCTTTCTGCGCAGGGCATTCGCGTGGTCGGCATGAACTATAAAGACGATCGCCAGAAGGCAATCAGCTGGCTGAAAGAGCTGGGCAATCCTTACGCGCTAAGCCTGTTTGATGGCGACGGCATGTTAGGGCTGGATCTCGGTGTCTATGGCGCGCCAGAAACGTTCCTCATCGACGGCAACGGCATCATTCGCTATCGCCATGCGGGCGATCTCAATCCTCGCGTCTGGGAAGAAGAGATCAAGCCGCTGTGGGAGAAATACAGTAAGGAGGCCGCACAATGAGGTTTTTATTGGGCGTGCTGATGCTGATGATCTCCGGCTCAGCGCTGGCGACCATCGACGTGTTGCAGTTTAAAGATGAAGCACAGGAGCAACAGTTCCGTCAGCTCACTGAAGAACTCCGCTGCCCGAAATGCCAGAACAACAGCATTGCCGATTCTAACTCGATGATTGCGACCGATCTGCGCCAGAAAGTGTATGAACTGATGCAGGAAGGCAAAAGTAAGAAAGAGATTGTCGATTATATGGTGGCGCGTTACGGCAACTTCGTCACTTACGATCCGCCGTTAACGCCGCTGACCGTGCTGCTGTGGGTGCTTCCGGTAGTGGCTATTGGCATTGGCGGTTGGGTCATTTACGCCCGCTCGCGGCGTCGGGTACGCGTGGTGCCAGAAGCGCTTCCTGAACAAAGCGTGCCGGAAGGTAAGCCTGCCGGATTTGCTGTTTACCTGCCGGGTATTGTTGTGGCGTTGATCGTGGCAGGCGTCGGCTACTACCAGACTGGCAATTATCAGCAGGTAAAAGTCTGGCAGCAGGCCACGGCGCAGGCTCCGGCATTGCTGGACAGGGCACTGGATCCGAAAGCCGATCCGCTCAATGAAGAAGAGATGTCGCGCCTTGCACTTGGAATGCGTACTCAACTGCAAAAAAATCCGGGAGATATTGAAGGCTGGATTATGCTTGGCCGCATTGGGATGGCGCTGGGGAATGCCAGTATCGCGACCGATGCATACGCCACTGCGTATCGCCTCGATCCAAAGAACAGCGATGCCGCACTGGGTTACGCTGAAGCGTTAACACGTTCTTCTGACCCCAACGATAACCGCCTGGGCGGCGAGTTGTTGCGTCAACTGGTGAGAAGCGACCACAGCAATATTCGTGTGTTAAGTATGTATGCGTTTAATGCCTTTGAGCAGCAGCGATTTGGCGAAGCCGTTGCTGCGTGGGAGATGATGTTGAAACTCTTACCTGCCAACGATACTCGCCGTGCGGTGATTGAACGCAGTATCGCGCAGGCGATGCAGCATTTATCACCACACGAAAGTAAATAAGAAGAAGCCCGATGGTGACGCCATCGGGCTATTTTTTTATTGCGCCCCGCGTTGTTGCAGGAACAGAATGGTGGCCGCCACGCGTGAGCGGACGTTGAGTTTACGCAGCAGATTGCGGATATGGACTTTTACCGTCTGCTCAGAAATATTCAGTACCGAAGCGATCTGCTTATTGGACAGTCCTTGTGCCAGTTCGTGCAGAACATCTAATTCACGCTCCGTTAGCACGCTGAAGGGGTCTTCTTCAGCGCCAAACATTTCACGCTCGCGTAAGTACTGACTGACGCGTTCACTAAAGACTTTGCTACCTTTTGCTCCGGCGCGAATCGCTTCCAGCAACACTTCCGGATCGCTATCTTTCAACAGATAACCGTCAGCGCCTGCGTCTATCAATGCAAAGATATCGCTGGAGGCATCTGAAACGGTCAGGATTATAATTTGCGCGGTAACGCCATCCCTGCGCAAGGCATTGAGGGTATCCAGGCCACTCATACCTTTCATATTGAGATCCAGCAAGATCACGTCGATATCCAGTCTATTCGCCAGATCGATAGCACTAGCGCCGTCGCCTGCTTCGGCGACCACTTCAAAGCCAGGGTCAAGCTCCAGTAACTGACGAACACCGCGTCGCATAAGTGGATGATCATCCACAATCAGCACCTGAAAAGGCGTTGCTTCAGGCATAGTAGTCTCCTGAGGTTTTATTAGAATCATTATGTTTGAGCGTAGCGTTGGTTACGCTACCAGGCGCGTGAATGTTACCCCATTTTATGTATGGGCATGTAGTGAAAACTGTAAGTGTGGGTAGAAGGGGTATGACGTAGATATAAAAAAACCAACCTTTGCGGTTGGTTTTCTTGGGATTTTTGGTCGGCACGAGAGGATTTGAACCTCCGACCCCCGACACCCCATGACGGTGCGCTACCAGGCTGCGCTACGTGCCGACTCGTGGCTGCTTATACTACCGTTTTCCACACCGATTGCAAGTAAGATATTTTGCTAACTGATTTATAATTAATCAGTTAGCGATAAAACGCTTCTCGTCTGTCAGCACCTGCAATAACAAACTCAACTGTGGTTTTTCGTCTCTCACTCTTTCACCACGTAAGTTGTAAGTGCGGTATTTACCGTTATTGTTCAGTACTAGCGTCATTTTCGGTGTGGTAATTGCCAGCGTATCGTTATCCGCGGCTGTTACCCAGTAATGACGGCGCTCAGGGTTGAACAAGTCCTGACCTTGTGAGTATTCGCTGGCAGGCGTACTGACGTGTAGCAGGCGTTGCATCAGCGTGGTCATAAGATCAGTATGATCGGTCAAGGCATTAATACGCTGTGCCGGTGTGCCTGGCCAGTGAATGACTAATGGCACCTGAAGATGGCCACGTGACCAGTCAAAGGTTTCTTCATCTTCGCTCAGCGGAATGCCGCGACCAGCAGTGATAATCACCACCGTGTTGTCCAGTTTCCCGGATTCACGTAACGCATTCAGGACGCGATTGATCTGGTCATCGACATTACCAGCCGCACGGCTATATTTCCGGGCAAATGCCTGCTGATTGCTGTCATCAATATTGGTGCCATTGAAAGATACCCACGAGAACCAGCGGTTATCTTCTTGCGCGTAGCGGCCAAGCCAGTTGATCCACTGCGTGGCGGTCTGCTCATCGGATTGTGTATGTACGCTCGGCATCGAGAAGTCTGACAACAATGCCTGGCGATACAGCGGACTGGTAAAGCCATCTGACGAGAATAAGCCCAACTGATAGCCTTGCTGGTTGAGCGCGGTAATTAACGCCGCAGGCGTACGGGTCGACAGAATACCGTCCATATAGCTTGGCGAGATGCCATAGAACAAGCCAAAGATACCGTTGTCGGTGGTGTTGCCGGAACTCATATGGCGCGTGAACGAAATATTTTGCTCGGCAAAACCCGCCAGTGCAGGCATTTGCTTCTCAAAGCGTGAGTAGTTCAGGCCATCGACAGTAATCAACAACACATTTTGCCCGGTGCCCATATCGCGGTAGCGCAATTCGCTTAACGGATACTGTACGGAAACAGCGTCTGGATTGCCTTGCTCGATCAGACGGCGTTGATACTCCTGCGCATCAAGCAGACCATGCTTCTCAAGAAAACGTCGCGCCGTCATCGGGTACGAAAGCGGCAGGTTAGCGCGCTGCATGGTGATAGGGCGATAGAAGTTAGCATCGGCCCAGATATACACCATGTGTGAGGCGATAAAGGCTATAAATAAGAATGCGGCCAGCGGACGGGCGAAGCGTCGACGACGCGTCAGACTGCGCAGCTTTTGCCAGCTCCACGTCGCAAACACCAGTTCAATCAATAAAATAACTGGCACGCTGATAAACATTAGCTGCCAGTCGCGCGCCATCTCATTCTCGTCCGGATTGATAACCAACTGCCAGACGATGGGATTAAGATGGAGATGGAAACGGGTAAAGACCTCGCTGTCGATCAGTAACAGCGTCATTCCCACAGTGGCCAGAATGACGGACAAAAACCTCATTAGCCTCTGTGAGCCGACGATAAAGGTCAGCGGGAAGAGGATCAGCAAATAGGTGGCGAACACCAGAAAGCTGAAGTGGCCGATAATGCTTACATAGGAATAAATACGACCCGCAAGCGTTGTCGGCCAGTCGGCGATAAACAGGTAACGACTGCCAATGACAAGTGAGAGCAGAATGTTGAACAGTGCAAACCAGTGCCCCCAGCTGACCATCTGGGAGACTTTTTCACGGTAGCGCTGACGATGAGTTACCATAACCTGTTATCTGTTTCCCTTAGTGCGCTTTGTCTTCGTTGATCGAGGACTGCAAAGCGCGGGCAAAAGAGTTGGCAATTGCCTGGCGTTGAGCCGGGGCAATGCTGGTATTGATAAGGTTAGTGACCATGTTGCCTAACACCATCAGGGAAAGGTCGGTCGGAGCCTTATGTTTTTCCAGTACGTTGAGCAGCTCTGCGAGCAATTGTTCAACCTGTTCATCACTGTAGCGGGAAATTTGTGGCATAAATCGAAATCAGTTAGTTGATGAAAGGGCAACATATTACCGTAGCAACGGTTTTTTTTCTGCTTTTTTATGCTTTCAATCATTCTCCTTACGCAGCCTTCTGTAAAATGGCCGCCATCTTTTATTGCGTCGCTTTACCGGTGGTGGTTGAATACCGCCCGGTCTTAAAGGAGAGTTTATCATGAGTCTGGATATCAACCAGATTGCTCTGCACCAGCTTATCAAGCGTGATGAGCAGAACCTTGAGCTGGTGTTGCGCGATTCATTGCTGGAACCGACGGAAACCGTCGTTGAGATGGTGGCAGAGCTGCATCGGGTCTATAGCGCCAAGAACAAAGCCTACGGATTGTTCAGCGAAGAGAGTGAACTGGCGCAGACGCTGCGCTTACAGCGTCAGGGCGAAGAGGACTTTCTGGCATTTAGCCGCGCGGCAACCGGTCGCCTGCGTGACGAACTGGCGAAATATCCTTTTGCTGATGGCGGTTTCGTCCTGTTTTGCCACTATCGTTATCTGGCAGTTGAGTATTTGCTGATTTGCGTGCTGAGCAATCTAAGCAGTATGCGCGTCAACGAAAATCTCGACATCAACCCGACCCATTATCTTGATATCAATCATGCGGATATTGTGGCGCGTATTGATTTAACTGAGTGGGAAACCAATCCGGAATCGACCCGCTACCTGACTTTCCTGAAAGGGCGAGTAGGACGCAAAGTCGCCGATTTCTTTATGGATTTCCTCGGTGCCAGCGAAGGGTTGAACGCCAAAGCGCAAAACCGCGGTCTGTTGCAAGCAGTCGACGACTTCACCGCAGAAGCGCAACTGGATAAAGCAGAACGGCAGAACGTTCGCCAGCAAGTTTATAGCTATTGTAATGAGCAATTGCAGGCGGGCGAGGAGATCGAACTGGAATCGCTGTCAAAAGAGTTGGCGGGCGTCAGCGAAGTGAGCTTCACGGAGTTTGCGGCTGAAAAAGGCTACGAACTGGAAGAGAGCTTCCCGGCAGACCGCAGCACGCTGCGTCAATTGACGAAGTTTGCCGGTAGCGGCGGTGGCTTGACCATTAACTTTGATGCGATGCTGTTAGGTGAACGCATCTTCTGGGATCCAGCGACCGATACGCTGACCATTAAAGGTACGCCGCCGAATCTGCGCGATCAATTGCAGCGCCGGACGTCTGGCGGGAACTAAATCTCCAACGCGAATGTTTCTTTTCGGAGAAACAGTTGCGGGGTAATCACAATTCTTGTCAATCAGTGAGTAAGATAACTTGCTGATTGACCTTTCATTCGAAAATATTTTCTCTGTTATCATATTAAGTGTTGCAGTAAATATTTTTCTCTTCCTCTTTATTCGATAATAAATCGGTCTGGTAACTATTTCCGCCGTTTTTTGTGAGCTGTAACACTGGAAAAAACATTCTGTTTAATTATATTGAGTTTCCTGGCGTTATATTTTGTTATTTGCTTTGCCTATATAAAATGCAAATATATTTTTAATGTCAATATTATTGCCGTTGTGTTTGACTCATTATATTAATCGTATGAATGATTTTAAGGATTCACCGCATGGAGCAAGAAAATCCTGAAGATAAAAAGTGTTGTCGACCGAAAAAAACGTTCTCTTTAACCAGAAAGTTACTGGTATGTTTTATCTTTACCCTCATTGTATTCAGTGGCTGTTTATTTGTCGTCATGAACACGGTCATTCACAACACCAGCACTGACAGCTTTTGCCTGGGTTGTCATGAAATGAAAGACAACATCCTCACCGAGAGCTTCAAAAAATCCATTCATGGCAGTAATCGTACTGGCGTGAAGGTCGCTTGTGCCGATTGCCATATTCCTGATGAATTTGTCCCTAAGATGATCAGAAAAGCCCACGCCGTTAAAGAGGTTTGGGGTCATATGACAGGCGTAATTGATACGGCTGAAAAATTCGATGCACATCGTGGTGAAATGGCAAAAGCGGAATGGGCAAGAATGAAAGCAAATAATTCGCAGGAGTGCAGAAACTGCCACGATATTTCTAAATTACAGAAAAAATTTATGGCGCCGTTCCATGAGGCTTCTCTTAAAGAGGGGAAAACATGCATTGATTGTCATGCCGGCATTGCACATAAATTACCAGCAGTTGCAACAGCAGTGCATTAGTCATTAATACATGAATGTCATGTCTGTTTGGTTTCAAATAAAAACAAGAAGGGTTTCATGTTGATTTAAATTTTTATGCAAAAGGACCATGTTATGAGGAAACTAAAAAGGGGATTCTTATTAGCTGGGGTATTAACGGCGCTTTCCCTAAGCGCCTATGCTGACAGAAATATGAATAAGATCCCGCATATCAATCTGTCGAATCCATCCGTCGAACCAGTTAGTGAGAGAATAATCCAAACAGATGTTGTTGTTATTGGCGGTGGGCTTTCTGGCATGTCCGCAGGGTTGACTGCAGTACAGGGCGGAGCCAAGGTTGTTATTTTTGAAAAACTACCAAGCCTTGGAGGGGCAGGCGTTTATCCTGAAGGCAGTTTAGGCATTGGCACCCTTATGCAGAAAAAAGAGGGGAAAGGTGCCACGCTGAATCAAGCCTTTGGTAAGGCGATCGATTTCCATCACTGGCGAGCCAATGCCAGTGCATTGCACGCATTAATGAAAAACTCAGGCGAAACCATTGATTGGGTTGCCAGTAATGGCGTTGAGTTTACGACCTTAAAAACCACCATTTATCCTCAGTCAGATTCATTATGGACCTGGCATATGTATAAGCATAACGGTGCATCTGTTACTAAAAGCTTTTACAAGAAGATCCTTGATGGCGGTGGTCAAATTTACACCGAAACTCCTGTTAAGAAGATTATTCGCGATAAACAAAGCGGTGATGTCGTTGGCGTCGAAGCGGTTAATAGCGTAACAGGGGAAAAAATCATTGCCTATGGTAAAGGTGTGATTGTGGCGACCGGTGGTTTTGCCAACAACCGTGACATGATTGAAAAATACATCACCGATGTGAATCAGAAAAACATGGTGCCGGTCAAACTACGTGGCCCCCTGATTGATGGACGCGAAGGCGATGGTATCAAAATGGGGCAAGACATTGGCGCTGATACTGCCGGGATGCAAACCATTGCTGGCAATAGCCCATATGTCGATCAAGACCCTCCTATCCGTCAGTTTAATGGCGCTGATTACCAAAAACAGGCCAGAACATCATTAAGTCAGCCATTCCTGTGGATTAACCGACAAGGCGAGCGTTTCTTTGATGAGTCACTCGGTTCCAGTTTTACCCTCGTTTATAACGCTATCACCATGAATGGCGGAGTCATGTATTCCGTCTGGGATGACGCAATGCGTCAGAAGATGGTTAACGAAGGGCCGGTCACGCCGTTTAACGCCATTGTGTTGCCAGGGCAACCGATGAAGGCGCTGGATCAGGCGATCGAGATCGGCATGAAAGAAGGGTGGTTGTTTAAAGGTGAAACGTTGGACGATCTGGCAAAACAGATCAATGTTCCTGCAGACAATCTGAAAGCGACGATTGCGAAAGTAAACAAGTATACGGATGAAGGTTTCGATCCTGACTGGGGGCGCAAGAAAGAGCATCTGTTTAAATTTCAGGATAAAGGACCGTATTACGCCGTGAAAGGTATTCGGGCTTATTTCCTGACGCTGGGTGGTTTGAAAATGAACAGCGATCTGCAGGTCTACGATACCAATGAGAAGATTATTCCGGGTCTGTATGTTGTCGGGCAGGATATGGGCGGTCTGTATGACAGCTCCTATGATTTGGTACTTGAAGGATCGGCTTCTGGCTTTGCGTTGACGTCGGGACGTATGGCAGCGAAACATATTATAAGCACCAGAATGCAGGCACAGGGAGGTGGCAAATGAACAAGCTATTGAAGAACATTGTCACAATCATTCTTGCTGGCGTAATGTGCACCGTTATCGGTATGGTTTCTGCCAGTGCACAAGAGATTGTTGGCATGAAAATGCACAAGACCATTGGTCTGGAATGTAATAACTGCCATGTTGATGATGTTAAAGCCAACAAGAATATGACGCCAACGTGCGTTAGCTGCCATGCGCCTGGTGAGCGTTATTATCATGGTAAGAAGGATTCAGAAGGTAACTCAGTGTTAAAAGAGTATCCGGAGTCGGGTAAAACACGAGTTGCTTCTTTCCATGACTCTCATGGCGGGGAAATTCGCTGTACGGTATGCCATACGTCACATGAGAAGGAACCACAGCCACTCTATTGCAACAACTGCCATCAGTTTGATGTGAAGATTAAGTAGTGCAGGTATTTGTCAGTCGCTAAAAAAGAAAACGGCCCGTAAAGGCCGTTTTCTTTTGTTCAACTTATTCAGCAATTAAGCGCGAACGAAGTCGATGTGCTGCAGCTTCGGTTTGTACGGATGACGCTGTACGTCCTGAGCTTTAACTTTGATTTCTTTACCGTCAACAACGATGGTCAGAACTTCGCTGTAGAATTCAGCTTTAGCTTGCATGTTCATGACTTTGTCGTGATCCAGCTCGATAGCCAGCGGCGCTTCTTTGCCACCGTAGATGATTGCCGGGAACTTGTTAGCGGCACGCAGGCGGCGGCTCGCACCCTTACCCTGCTCTTTACGTACTTCTGCGTTGATAGTAAACATTTCTTTCTCTCTTAAATGATTCCTGCTACAGGCGACCCAGCAACAGGTAAGTGATCTGCTTTGCGTATGCAAAAGCGGGCGAGATTCTATACTCAATCGCCTTATACATCAATCAAAACTACCATTAACCGCGTAATTCGTGCGCCCGCCGAAAACGACCTTCGTAATCGAATATTTTTTCACGTACTTGCCAGTACTGACCTTTCATGCGGGCGACGACAAAATCAGGATGGCGCAGCAACGCTTGTTGGGCGAGGATATCGGCAGCGGTGATCCAACGCAAAGGGATGCCCGGTGTACGCGTATGCGGGCGGATAAAAAGCTGTTCGAAGGCAGTACGCTGGGCGGGCGTTTGCAGACGGAAACGCTCACTCACATCAGCGCCGTCTTCATCGTAATAGGTGATTTTCAACCATTCGCCTTTCTCATCGTGCCCATGCTGCAAAGACATGCCGCTACAGCGTAATACCAGGGCGTCTTTCAGTCGTAGCGCCGCTTTTAACATATCATCCGGGTCAACCAGAATGGTGTCACATTCGCGGCAACGGCGAGCGGCAATATCGTTTTCCGCGTTACATTGCGGACAATTTTTAAAACGAAAACGGAAGTCACACTGTTCGCGATGTCCGTCGTCATCTTCAAACCATCCCTGACAGCGGCGACCAAAGTGTTCAATCAATGTCCCATCGGCGGTCGTTTTGCCCCAAAAGGTGTTGGCAAAGCCACAAGCAGGGCAGAAAACCTGCACCGGAACGTTGTCACTTTTGCCTTTCGGTGTACCAACTTCCGGTGCGTAGAGGTCATGAGGATTGCCCGCATAATCGAGAATTAAGCAATCTGTTTTACCCGGCGCCAGACGCAGACCGCGCCCGACAATTTGTTGGTAAAGGCTCACTGATTCGGTAGGGCGCAGAATGGCGATAAGATCGACGTGCGGGGCGTCAAATCCGGTGGTCAGTACCGCGACGTTGACCAGATAGCGAAAACGCTGGGCTTTAAAATTTTCAATTAATACATCGCGCTCAGCGCCGGGCGTGTCGCCAGTAATCAGTGCAGCATCTTCTGCGGGTAGCAAACCGACAATCTCTTTTGCGTGTTCAACCGTCGCGGCGAAAATCATCACCCCTTTACGCTTTTCGGCGAACTCCATAATCTGGCTGATGATGTGCGGTGTAATGCGTTGCTGTTTTTTCAATTCCCGGTTGAGATCAGCTTCGCTGAACAGCCCGTTACTCTGTGCCTGCAAGCGGCTGAAATCGTATTGCACTACCGGCATATCCAGCCGTTCTGGTGGCGTCAGATAGCCGTGTTTAATCATATAACGCAGCGGCAGCTCATAAATGCAGTCACGGAAAAGGGCTTTCTCATCGCCGCGTACCATGCCGTGATAATGGAACTGATAAATCCAGCCTTTGCCCAGTCGAAAAGGCGTGGCAGTCAGCCCCAGCAGGCGTAAGTGGGGATTCACTTTTGTCAGGTGAGTGAGGATTTGCTGATACTGGCTCTCTTCGTCGTCACCAATACGGTGGCATTCATCGACAATCAACAGCGAAAATTCACCCTGAAAGGCATCAAGATTACGGGCGACCGATTGCACGCTGCCAAATACCACTTTACCGTGGCTCTCCTTGCGTTTTAGCCCGGCGGCAAAAATATCGGCTTCCAGCCCCAACGCCTGGTATTTAGCATGGTTCTGCGCCACCAGTTCTTTGACGTGTGCCAGCACCAGAACACGACCACGCGCCAGCCGTGCCAGTTCGGCAATCACCAGGCTTTTACCTGCTCCGGTAGGCAGCACGATAACGGCAGGGGTTTTATGACGACGAAAATGGTTGAGCGTGGCATCCACGGCTTCTTGCTGGTATGGACGAAGTGTAAAAATCATGGTTTAGCGTAGGTAGATTAATCTGCTAATAGTATGCCACGGATCTTTTTCCCTTGAGGGAAGTTATTAGACCGCTATACTGGGCAGACAACAGTTCTGATTTTCGGGTCTATGCCCGACCTCCGTTTTTACAGGCAAAATCACACACATGCGACTTGATAAATTTATCGCACAGCAACTCGGTGTTAGCCGTGCTATTGCCGGGCGTGAAATCCGCGGCAATCGTGTCACCGTTGATGGCGAAATCGTCCGCAATGCAGCGTTCAAACTGCTCCCTGAACACGATGTTGCTTATGATGGCAATCCGCTGGCGCAGCAACACGGCCCGCGTTATTTCATGCTCAACAAGCCCCAGGGCTATGTTTGCTCAACTGATGACCCGGATCACCCAACGGTGCTCTATTTTCTGGATGAACCTGTGGCGTGGAAACTGCACGCGGCGGGGCGGTTGGATATTGATACCACCGGTCTGGTGCTGATGACTGACGACGGTCAGTGGTCGCATCGCATTACTTCTCCGCGTCATCATTGCGAGAAGACCTATCTGGTGACGCTGGAATCACCCGTAGCTGACGATACGGCAGAGCAATTTGCCAAAGGCGTACAGCTGCATAACGAAAAAGATCTCACTAAGCCAGCGGTGCTGGAAGTGATTACCCCTACGCAGGTCCGTCTGACCATCAGTGAAGGGCGTTATCATCAGGTGAAACGCATGTTCGCCGCCGTGGGTAACCACGTGGTTGAACTGCATCGTGAACGCATTGGCGGTATTACTCTGGATGAAGATTTAGCCCCAGGTGAATATCGTCCATTAACTGCAGAAGAAATTGCCAGCGTCGGTTAACACTTTCATTTTATTCAGGAGCCCGTTGTGACCACTCGACAGCATTCGTCGTTTGCTATTGTCTTTATCCTTGGCCTTTTGGCCATGTTAATGCCGCTGTCGATTGATATGTATCTGCCCGCGCTGCCAGTGATTTCAGCGCAGTTTGGTGTGCCAGCGGGCAGCACACAGATGACCCTGAGTACTTATATTCTGGGTTTTGCGTTGGGGCAGTTAATTTACGGGCCGATGGCGGATAGCTTCGGGCGCAAGCCGGTTGTCCTCGGTGGTACGCTGGTGTTTGCCGCGGCGGCGGTGGCGTGCGCGCTGGCGCAAACCATCGATCAGCTGATTGTGATGCGTTTCTTCCACGGTCTGGCTGCGGCTGCGGCCAGCGTGGTTATCAACGCTTTGATGCGCGATATCTACCCGAAAGAAGAGTTCTCGCGGATGATGTCGTTTGTCATGCTGGTGACCACCATTGCACCGTTGATGGCACCGATTGTTGGCGGTTGGGTGCTGGTGTGGTTGAGCTGGCATTACATCTTCTGGATCCTCGCTGTGGCGGCAATTCTGGCTTCGGCAATGATCTTCTTCCTGATCAAAGAAACGTTACCGCCAGAGCGTCGCCAACCGTTCCACATTCGTACCACTATCGGTAACTTTGCTGCGCTGTTCCGCCATAAGCGTGTCCTGAGTTATATGCTGGCCAGTGGTTTCAGCTTTGCCGGGATGTTCTCGTTCTTAAGCGCTGGACCGTTTGTCTACATTGAAATTAACCACGTTGCACCGGAAAACTTTGGTTATTACTTTGCGCTAAACATTGTTTTCCTGTTCGTGATGACCATCTTTAACAGCCGCTTCGTTCGCCGTATTGGCGCGTTAAATATGTTCCGCTCGGGGTTATGGATACAATTTATTATGGCGGCGTGGATGGTTATCAGCGCACTACTGGGGCTGGGATTCTGGTCGCTGGTGGTTGGCGTTGCGGCGTTTGTGGGCTGCGTATCGATGGTGTCTTCTAACGCGATGGCGGTCATTCTGGATGAGTTCCCCCATATGGCGGGAACTGCGTCGTCGCTGGCAGGAACCTTCCGTTTTGGTATTGGCGCCATTGTTGGTGCACTGCTTTCGCTGGCGACGTTTAACTCTGCATGGCCAATGATCTGGTCCATTGCTTTCTGTGCGACCAGTTCCATTCTCTTCTGTCTTTACGCCAGTCGACCGAAAAAACGGTGATCTATTGCACAACGGGGAAGCTAAAAGGCTTCCTTTGTTGATGCATGTCAACCGCAAATCTATCATTCCCCCGATATATGTTTATTTTATGTAAACTCAATTTATGTAAAAAGTCACATCATTGTAGTTAAAAAGGTTGAGTTAGATCGCAGAAACGGGTACATATAGCCCCGCAAACGTGACCACGCCCGCAGATATCATTTAAATCAGAACAATAGCGGCCACGCAGGCGAGGCATCAATCTTTACGATCTGTTGAAGGACAGATTGTTGATGATGTGTTAAAATTAATGTAAATAAATTGTGAAGTAAATGTGCTTCCGGGGAAAATAAGTGACTTCATTACAACTCTCAATCGTCCATCGACTGCCGCAGAACTATCGTTGGTCTGCAGGTTTCGCAGGTTCGAAAGTTGAACCGATTCCGCAAAATGGACAGTGCGGCGACAACAGCCTGGTGGCGCTTAAATTACTTAGCCCGGATGGCGATAACGCATGGTCGGTGATGTACAAACTAAGCCAGGCGTTAAGCGACATCGAAGTTCCATGTTCGGTGCTGGAGTGTGAAGGTGAGCCGTGCCTGTTTGTAAATCGCCAGGACGAGTTTGCTGCAACATGCCGATTGAAAAATTTTGGTGTGGCCATTGCCGAACCCTTCTCAAACTACAATCCATTTTAAGCGTCAGCTCAACGCCAATAGCTGACGCGTATACTCCTGCTGCGGTGCGGCAAACACGCGCGCGCACGGTCCTTGTTCCACCACTTCTCCCTGTCGCAGCACGATAACCTGATGACACAACGCGCGGACAACGTGCAAATCATGGCTGATAAACAAATAGGCCAGTTGATGCTTTTGTTGCAATGATTTCAATAGCGTCAATATTTGCGCCTGTACCGTTTTGTCGAGCGATGATGTTGGTTCATCAAGAATGATCAGCGAAGGCTTAAGAATCAATGCCCTGGCAATCGCAATACGTTGCCGCTGACCACCCGAGAACTCCGCCGGATAACGGTGGCGCGTTTCAGGATCTAACCCCACTTCATGCATCACTGCTATCACTTGTTCTTCGCGTTGTGCGGCAGAAAGCGTCGGCTGGTGAACCCGTAAGCCTTCCTCAATAATCTGCAAAACGTTGAGTCGTGGGTTGAGCGAGGAGTTTGGATCCTGAAATACCACCTGAATGCGATGACGAATAGGTAACAGCTGGCGGCGATTTAAATTTTGCAATGGCTGACCGTCAAAGACGATGCTGCCCTGAGAGTTAATCAACCGCAGTAGCGCCAGCCCCGTTGTGCTTTTGCCGGAACCGGACTCGCCCACTAAACCCAGCGTTTCACCCGCCCGTAGCGTAAAACTGACGCTTTTCACCACCACATTATGATCGACGACGCGCTTCAGGAGCCCTTTGCGAATGGGGAAGGCGACCTGAAGCTGTTCAACATCAAGCAACGTTGAGGCCGGTTCTGGCAACGGCACCGGGTCGCCTGACGGTTCGCTGTTGAGTAGCTTTTGCGTATAAGGATGTTCAGGGGAGGCAAAGAGCGTAACGGCGTTATTTTGCTCCACACAGCGGCCGTTTTGCATTACCGCCACGCGGTGGGCCAGTTTTCTGACAATGCTGAGGTTATGAGTAATAAACAGCATACCCATATTCAGCTCGCCTTGCAGTTCGCGCAACAGCTGTAAAATCTGCGCCTGGACAGAGACGTCCAGTGCGGTGGTCGGTTCATCGGCAATTAATAATTCCGGTCGCGTTAACAGCGCCATCGCAATCATCACCCGCTGGCGTTCGCCGCCGGAGAGCTGATGCGGATAATCTGTCAGCCGTTTTGCCGCCTGACGGATACCGACGCGATCAAGGCAGTTAAGAATTTCGCCACGCGCCGCCTCCCGACGCATTCCGCGGTGGAGTGAAAGCACTTCATAAAGCTGTTTTTCCAGGGTATGCAATGGGTTTAATGACACCATCGGCTCCTGGAAAATCATGGCAATCTTATTTCCCCGCACGCCACGTAATGTTTGCTCATTGGCATGAAGCAGCGATTCTCCATGAAAACGGATATCGCCAGAGAGATATTCAACCGGCGGGGAAGGGAGCAGGCGTAAAATTGACAGCGCGGTAACGCTTTTGCCAGAACCTGACTCACCCACCAGCGCCAGCGTTTCGCCAGCCTCAATGTGTAGTGAAACACCATTCACTACGGTACGAACAGTTTGCTGATGGCGAAAACCCACCGACAAATTTTCAATCGCTAACAGAGTTTGCGTCATGTTACACCGCCTTATTAGGATCAAATGCGTCGCGGACGGCTTCACCAATAAAGATCAGCAAAGACAACAATATCGCCACCGACAAGAAGGCAGTGATCCCAAGCCACGGAGCCTGAAGGTTATTTTTCCCTTGTAGCAGCAGTTCGCCGAGTGATGGTGAACCGAGCGGCAGACCGAAGCCGAGGAAATCGAGCGAGGTCAGGGTGGTTATCGAACTACATAAAATAAACGGTAAAAAGGTGAGGGTCGCGACCATGGCATTAGGCAACATATGACGCAGGATAATACTGCGATCGCTGACGCCAAGCGCCTGCGCCGCGCGGATGTAGTCGAAATTACGGGTACGTAAAAACTCCGCCCGCACCACGCCGACCAGACTCATCCAGCCAAACAAGACAGTAATTGCCAGCAGCCACCAGAAGTTAGGCTGTACGACGCTGGAAAGCAGAATAATCAAAAACAGCGTCGGCATCCCCGACCATACTTCAATAAAGCGTTGCCCCCAGAGATCGACTTTACCGCCGTAATAGCCTTGTAGCGCCCCCGCCAGCACGCCCATCACGCTGGAACAGAGAGTCAGCATCAGGCCAAACAGAACCGAGATCCGCGTGCCATACAGAATGCGTGCCAGCACATCGCCACCGTTGGCATCCGTTCCCAGCCAGTTTTGCCGGGAAGGTGGGGAGGGGAAGGGCTTGTCGGTGGAAAAGTTGATACTGGTAGCGCCAAAGCGAATCGGCGCCCACAGTACCCAGCCTTTATCTTCCAGCCGTTGTTTCAGCCACGGGTCCTGATAATCAGCCTGACTTGCCAGTGGGCCGCCAAAATCACTCTCACTGTAGTTTTTCAGCAACGGGAAATACCAGCTGCCGTCATAACGTACCAGCAATGGCTTATCGTTGGCGATCAGTTCAGAACACAAACTCAAACCAAACAAGATGAGGAAAATCCATAACGACCAGTAGCCGCGACGATTATGACGAAAACGCGCCCAACGGGCCTGATTGACGGGGCTGAGTCGCGACATTAGCGTCCCTCAAAATCAATACGAGGATCGACCAGCGTATAGCTGATGTCGCTGACAATATTCAGCAGCAGGCCAATCAGGGTGAAAATGTACAGGGTGCCAAACATCACCGGATAATCGCGCGAGACGGTCGCTTCGTAGCCCAGTAAACCGAGGCCATTGAGCGAAAACATCACCTCAATCAGCAGCGAGCCGGTGAAAAACATGCTGATAAACGTTGCCGGAAAACCGGCAATCACCAGCAGCATGGCGTTGCGGAACACATGTTTCCAGAGAATATTTTTCTCACTTACCCCTTTCGCACGCGCGGTAACCACGTATTGCTTACGCACTTCATCAAGGAATGAGTTTTTTGTCAGCATGGTCAGCGCCGCAAAGCCACCAATCACTGTCGCCAGCACCGGCAGCGTGATATGCCACAGATAATCCGTGATTTTCTGATACCACGGCAGCGAATCAAAGTTAGCGGAAACCAGGCCGCGTAGAGGGAACAGGTCGAAATAGCTGCCGCCCGCGAAGAAGACAATCAGCAGGATGGCGAACAAAAAGGCTGGAATGGCGTAGCCGATGATGATAAATGCGCTACTCCAGACGTCAAAGCGGCTGCCGTTATAAACGGCTTTGCGAATACCCAGCGGAATCGACACCAGATAGATAATCAGCGTGCTCCACAATCCGAGGGTGATGGAAACAGGCAGACTGTCTTTAATCAGCGTCAGCACCGAGGCGCTGCGAAACAGGCTGTCGCCAAAATCAAAGCGAATGTAGTCCCAAAGCATTTTGAAGTAACGTTCGTGGATCGGCTTATCGAAACCGTAGCGATGGGTGATCTCAGCGATCACTTCTGGATCTAACCCGCGTCCGCCACGGTAATTACTGTCGCTGAAATTGCCGACGCCCGTTTGCGCATGGCTGGCACGAACGCCTTCGCCGCCTGCGCCGGGTAATACTCCGGCATTACCAAACTCAATGGCGGCGATGGCCTGGTCGACGGGACCGCCAGGCGCAATTTGCACGATGAAAAAGTTGATGGTGATAATCGCCCATAATGTTGGGATCACCAGCAACAGACGGCGAATCAGGTAAGCGCCCATCTACTCTCCCTGTTTGCTGGCGGACGGCAGTTTGGCCGCTTTATTGACGTCATACCACCAGGTATCGATACCGAGGCTATAGATGGGGCGCACGGCCGGCTGGGAGAATTTATCCCACCAGGCGAGACGGTCTTCCGCCATGTACCACATCGGCAACATGTAATAATTCCACGTTAATACGCGATCCAGGGCGCGCCCCAGAGGCAGTAATTTTTCTTTATTTCCCTGCGCGGCAATAATTTGGTTAATTAGCGAGTCGATAACCGGGCTTTGCACGCCGGGGGCATTATAAGTGGAGTTGATATATTCCGATGACCAGGAAATCTGTAAATCGGAACTGGGCCACGGCATCGCCCGCCACACGCGCGGCATCATGTCATAGTCGCGGCTGCGCATTCGGTTGGTGATTTGCGAGTTATCCACCTTGCGAATGTCCATGTTGATACCCAGCCGTTGCAGGCTATGTTGGAACGGCAATACCCACTGACTATTGCTGCTTGCAGGAAGCAATAATTCAAAGCTGAGTGGCTGGCCTGTGGTGGCATTAACGCGTTGCTGACCTTTCAGCACCCAGCCTGCATCGTTGAGAAGTTTGTCGGCTTTTAACAGGTTGTCACGGTCGTAGCCATCGCCTTTGGACACTGGTGGCTGGTAGATTTGCGTGAACACTTCTGGCGGTAGATCTTTTTTCATTGGCGCCAGAAGCACCAGCTCAGCGGCGTCGGGGTAATTTCTGGCCGCGTATTCGGTATTCTGAAAATAACTGTTCGTGCGACTCCAGGCATTGTAAAACAACGCCTTATTCATCCATTCAAAGTCAAAGGCGAGGGTGATGGCTTCCCGGACCCGGCGATCGCTGAATACCGGTCGTTGAATATTAAACGCCAGCCAGCGCGTATCCTGGGCTGATTCGTTCTTTTGCTCATCGTTGATAATGTATTTTTTATTGAAATTCTTACCGGTATAGCGCGTGGCCCAGTTTTTGGCGTCGTTTTCCATGCGTAAATCAAAGGCGCCAGCTTTAAACGCTTCGAAGGCAACATTATCGTCGAGATAATAATCGTAGCGAATGGTATCGAAATTCCAGCGACCACGATTTACCGGTAAATCGGCCGCCCAGTAATCTTTCACGCGGGAATAGACAATATTTTGCCCCATTTTCCAGGACGTAATGCGGTACGGACCACTGGCAAGCGGAGGTGTAGATAACGGGTCGCTAAGTTTATGATCCTTCCAGTACTTTTCTGGAAATACCGGCAGCGAAAACAGACTCAGCATATCTTCTTTGCCTGGTTTGGCTAACTCAATACGCACGGTTAATGGCGCTATGGCTTTGACCGTTGTGTCTTTGTATACCAGGCGAAACTGTGGCACGCCCTCGGTCATAAATTTTTGAAAAGTAAACTCAACGTCGCGTGCGGTAATCGGCGAACCATCATGAAAACGGGCGCGCGGATTGATAGCGACTTCTACCCAAGAATAATCGTCAGCATAGCGTGCGCTTTCGGCAATCAGCGGGTAATAACTGCCGGGTTCGTCATCGGAAGTGGTAAATAGCGTGTCGTACAGTTGCTCGGTGCGTGCGCCGGGGTTTCCGCGTAGTGCATAGCGGTTAAAATTATCGAAGGTACCAATGGAGGATAACGTTATTTGCCCGCCCTTCGGCGCAGCGGGATTCACATAATCAAAATGGTTGAAATTAAAAGCATACCGGGGTTCTCCCAGCACCGCAAAGGCATAGCTTTCCTTGATAGCTTGCGCCTGCGCACCGAAGGTGAACAGGGTGATAAACAGCAGCAGTATGCGCACAATCATCTGCAACGGATTTCCTTTTACTCATCATTAGCCGCAATCCGGCATGCTTCAACTATGAATAATAAGGGACACAAGCACACCTTACCACTGCGGCGTATGCGGTTTCTCCAGCCAGCGGACAAAATCATCTATCGGTAAGGGACGGCTAATCCAATAGCCTTGCAGGAAATTAACACCGCGCTCACGTAGCCAGCGCGCCTGTTCCGGTGTTTCGACACCTTCAGCAACCGTCAGCATATTGAGACGTTTCGCCAGCGTGAGCACCGCGTCAAGCACCGGAGATGTGACCGTTTCCGTACCTATAGCATTGATAAATCCACGGTCAATTTTCAGATACTCGAGTGTGAAGCGTTCCAGATAGATAAGCGCGCTGTGTCCGGTGCCGAAGTCATCAATAGCAATTTCCACGCCGACAGAGTGCAGCCAGGCGAACAGTTTTGTGGCTTCATGCTCTTTCAGCATATCGCGTTCGGTTATCTCCAGTACAATCTGGAAATGGTGCGCGGGTAGGGAGGCGAGCAGCCGATGTATATCCGCTTTAAAGCTCTCGCTGTGCAGATGTTCCGGTGCGATATTAATGCCAAACTTTATGCCCACCGGCAGTACGTTTTGTAATTCAGCCGCATCACGGGCTATAAGATCAAACAGATGCTGGGTTAGCGGCACGATCATCTTTTGCGATTCGGCATATTGAATGAAGGCATCCGGCGGGATTTCACCTGCAACAGGGTGACGCCAGCGTAGCAGCACTTCCAGGCCCGTGACCCGCAGCGTTGGTGTATCAACCACCGGCTGATACACCAGGTAAAATTGCTCACGTTTGATGGCAGCCATAATTTCTCTGCCAGGGCGCATACGCACACTCATCAGGTAATAGCAGAGCAGGCCAACGACAGTTCCACTCATACCGCCCAGTAAAAACGCATACCACACATCGTTCCATGTCCAGTCATCAGCATAAAGACGCACAGTCAGCGGAATGCCTGTTATTTTGGTTTCGCGTACTGGTTTGCCGGATAACTCACGGACGTTCATCAAATGCGACGAAAATGTCGAAAGCACGGTATCGCCAATAATGAGTGCGATTCCGTCGAAATCTTGCTGACGAGAGCTATAGAGAAGATATGGCGTCAGGTGCAGGTTTAATGCTGCAAAAACGCCGCTATTTTTCAATAAAGGGTTGCGATACCAGATGACGATAGCAGGTTTGTTGGGCACCATTGGCGTGCCTGGCAACATCGCCATATCGACGTCTTTGTTAATATCGAGCGCCGGGATCAACTCATTGAGCGGTATATCCATTTCCCCCGTCGCTGATGAACAAAAGCTCTTTTTATCCTTCACCAGCACAAATGTGCGAACATTCATGCTAAACGCCGCGCGGGCAGTTAGTTCAGGGTTAGCCTGCTGACAGGTATCTAAGGTGAGCGGCTGTAGGCGGTCAGTGGTTAATTTCAGGTCGGCGAAGTAGGTATCGAGATACTTTTGTACGTCGGTAATCAGTGTGTCGTATTTGACTTCGTGTTTATGCCAGGCAACCAAAAACTGAAGACAGCTGACCAGTATTGCGATCATCACGCCCGCAATAATGCAGGTAAGCAGGATCTTACGTCCGGAAGAGGGAGCGCGTATGAACATGGTTCCGTTAATATTCCCGAGATTACGACAACGCTGAAGTGGAAGAGAATGACGGGACTATAGCCTGGTTCAAGGCACGGAAACATCATTTTCTATGATGAATGAAAACAAAAAAGCACTGCTTAAGCAGTGCCTTCAGTTAACTCGTCAGGATAGCCAAGGGATTGCATCCAAACGGTTTATTAGCTGCGGCTAAGAACCCGACGTGCTTCGTTGTAACGCTTTTTCCAGTACGGCTCATTCATGCTGGAAATAATAACACCACTGCTGGTGGAAGCATGAACGAACTGATTGTTGCCGATATAAATACCGACATGGCGTCCAGTTGAACCAGCACGGAACAGAACTAAGTCACCTGTACGCAAATTACTGCGGGAAACTGACTTGCCCATTTCCTGCTGTTCATAAGTTGAACGAGGAAGTTCTAAGCCAAATTGTTCGCGGAATGTACGCTGTACGAAACCAGAACAATCGATACCTTTTTTAGTGCTGCCACCCAGACGATAACGTACGCCTTTCCAGTCAGCATACTGATCCATAATTCGCGATTTTACGTCGACATTACGAACCAGATTTTCAAATTCATCCTGAGAAGCTTGCAGTGATGATGTTTCACTACCCACTGCACGTGTCTCAGGATGCATATTCTTTGCGGTGTTATTTGCACTACATGCAGAAAGCAGAACCGCTACTGCAATCGCGGGAATCCCGCGCAAGATATATCTCAAAATCGGTTGAGATTTGACCATGTTGTTTGTTTTCCCTTGAAGTCCTTAACGACAAATATCGTTATAAAAAAATGCCAAGCGACACGAGACTAATTACCAGGGCACGTTGAAACAATTCCTTAAGGCCAAATCTGTGGACTAACGCACAAAATTATATGCTGTGAGGATAATCTACCGCCGAGGCAAAACGTGTTCGAGATTACCCGATTGACGCGGTCTTGGCGAGCGGTTTTACATGATTTTTTATAAGAAAAAGTGATACAGAAAGTTAATAAACGGGATTGGTCAATTAAAGCACTGTTGTCTAAAAGATGCGCAATCCATTCATTTGCTTAGAGAATGATCATTTCACTTAATGAACGAGAGCAAAGTCGCACATCATCAGGATTATCCCTACTATGAAAATAAACCTGATGATGTTAATTACTGTGAGTTATTTGTTTTATGAATGTTTATTTTTTCCAGGCAGTGATTTGTCAAAAAAGGCGATTAATTGATCACTTAAAGGTGTCATTAGCCACCAGGGCAACCCAATCAATATCACCGTCATGGAACCGACAATGATATCGGTAAACCAATGTGCGCCAATCATCACTCTGGGAAATGCAAAAACCACAAATATAATAAGGGCGATTACTCCTGCGACTTTTCCGAAATATCGCCACATAAAAGCGGAAAAAATAAGCAGCATCATGCCATGATCGCCGGGAAAACTATCTCGTGAGGCATCTTTCGTTGGAACAGATAGCAGTTCGCTGACGCGGTTAATATCTGTAAAGGTCAATGTCGGACTGGCCCGTTTTACCGGAATAAATGCCTGGCCCAACTGGTTTAATACCACAGCGGTTAACAGCATGACCAGACCAATAATCACAATACGCCGTCTGCCGGGGGCGTTTTCTTTCAGCCAGAAACTCAGCATCAGTATTCCCATCGCCAGCAGTGAACAACCGTCGAAGGCGCGATTATTAGTCAACGCAATCAGCCATAAAAAAGTCTTGCTTTCGACCAGTTTCTGATTAAAAAAATAAAAAATATCCGCGTCAATCGGCAACCAGAATCCATGATTGACGGGAATGTACCAGGAAAGAAACAGCGCGAGGCCGACAATATTTAACAGCACTATTTGCGGCAAATTTTTGATCATATTTTCTCTAATTATCTTACTGAAAAACGCAGGCAACCTTACGCGTTGGTCGCTAAACGAAGCTTCAACAGCGCGCTCTGTAAGGCGTTCCAGTCAGTTTCGTCGCTGGAAATCAGCTCAATGCGGCTATCTGGCGGTGCAACGTTTTGCGTTTCAATGTGCAGGTCGTCGCCCTGACGGTTGATGCGCACAAGACCTTCTGGTATCCGCATCACGCCTTTTACGCGTCCGACCGGCGCAAGTCGCGCCCATTCCAGAATGCCAATGGTGTCGAACACGGTATCAGCGTCGAATATCCAACCGCAGGCCTGGTGTCCTTGTCCGCTATTCAGACTGCGACGCCAGCGTTGATGCTCTGGCAGGCTTAATGCCGCTAATCCTTTTTTCTCGTTATGTTGATGCGAATGGGCAGCGCTGGCGGGCAACTCAGTTAAATTTCGACGAGGTAAATCCAGAAGATGACCTTCAATTTGCCCATGATCGCTGTGAATTAATTGCCGTTCGCCACCGTTTTGTTGCCACCAGCGTTGTAACGCTTGCTCGCTTTCTGGCGTAGCACGGTCGGATTTATTGGCGACAATGATGTCTGCGGCAGCCAGTTGATCATGGAAGTTTTCATTACCGACGCTTTTTTCGTCCAGCAGCAGGCGCGGATCGAGAATGCACAACGTGGCGCGCAGATCGATCCACGGTTCATAGACCGGCGCGGTTAACAGATCGAGGATCTGTTTCGGATGACCCAGTCCGGTCGGCTCTATCAGCAAGCGGTCTGGTTTTCCCTGGCGCAGTAAGGTATTCAACCCTACCTGCATGGGTAAACCATTAACGCAGCACATGCAGCCGCCGGGGATCTCTTTCAGCAATGCGCCGCTATCGGCGAGCAAAGCACCATCAATTCCAACTTCCCCAAATTCATTAACCAGAACCGCCCATTTTTCGTTGGGATCTTTGTGGGCTAGCAGATGAAGAATAGAGGTTGTTTTCCCGCTGCCGAGAAAACCGGTGATGAGGTTGGTCCTGGTCACAACGGCTCCGCAATAATCAGATGAGTTAACTGTGCGTTAATCCTGGCTAAAAAAGGCGGAAAAGAGAAGAGAGAGGGCGGACGAAGCGATGCTTCATCCGCTTTAACCGCAGAAATCGTTAAATTTTGAGGGTGTTTAATAGCGCCTGATGCGCGCCGAACTGCGCGATTTGTTGCCAGGCTTGTTCGATGGCCTGCACAAAATGCGGGTTATCTGGTAGGTCATCACCGAATACTTCACGCAAAGAAAGCAGGGCGGTGACGCGTTGTTCACTGCTACTGCCCGCAACGAGGTTGTGAATTTTATCGTAAAGCGGATCGCGGACATCGATAGCTTTTCCGGCATCATCTACGCCGCTCACATAGCGCATCCAACCTGCGACGCCTAATGCCAGTAACGGCCAGTTTGTTTCGTGAGCCAGATGAATGCGAATTCCTGCCAACATGCGTTGCGGTAATTTTTGACTGCCATCCATCGCGATTTGCCAGGTCTTATGTTTCAGCGCCGGATTGGCAAAACGTTCAATTAACGTATCCGCATAGTATGTTAAATCGACATCTTTAATCCGTAGCGTTGGCGCTTGCTCATCCAGCATTAATGTTCTGGCGGCATGGCGAAATGCGCGGTCCTGCATGCAATCACTAATATGGGCGAATCCAGCCAGGTAGCCCAGATAAGCGAGAAAAGAGTGGCTGCCATTAAGCATGCGAAGTTTCATCTCTTCCCACGGCAGGACATCATCCACCATTTGTACACCTGCGATTTCCCAGGCTGGGCGCCCTGCGACGAAGTTATCTTCCACCACCCATTGGATAAACGGCTCGCAGCTAATTGCACAGGGATCATTCACGCCCAGATATTGGCTAATTTCTGCCAGTGATTCTTCCGTTGCTGCCGGGACAATGCGGTCGACCATGGTTCCCGGAAAGCTGACGTGTTCTTTTATCCACTCGGCAAGTTCTGGAGAGCGTTTTTCAGCCATCCCCAGCACCGCATTTTTCACCACATGACCATTGTCGGGAATATTATCGCAGGAAAGTACGGTAAACGGCGCAAGGCCACGTTCACGACGGCGTTTCAGCGCTTCGACAAGAATGCCTGGCGCGGAGTGAGGTTCTTCCGGGCTTTGTAAGTCATGAATAATCCGCGAATTATTGGTATCAAGCGCACCGGTGGCCGGGTCGATACAATAACCTTTTTCGGTAATGGTCAGGGACACAATTGCCACCTGCGGTTCGCAAAACTTCTCAATAATCGCCGCTAAGGAATCCAGTTTTGCATTCAGGCATTCATGAACGGCCCCGACAATAATCGCCTGATTGCCGTCTGCGCCTTTCTCCAACACGGTATATAAATGATCCTGTTCGCGAAGTTGGCTCATTAGCCGATCGCCGCTGAACAAACTGATTTCACAGATCCCCCAATCGCTGCTCTGGGCATTCAGCACACGGTCGGTCAGTAACGCCTGATGTGCGCGGTGAAAGGCTCCAAAGCCAAAATGAACGATACGGGATTTCAATTGCTGGCGATCGTAACGTGGAGTGTGAATGTGAGGCGGGAACGTAGTGGAGGCAATTGTGTTCATAGAAGTCACGTCTTAGTAACGATTGATTAACAACGCTAGTGTAAAGTTATATGACAGCAATTGAAATTGGTCTGGATTGTTAATGCGATGAAGTGTGAGGACGATCAATTTACAAGTGAATATTGCAGGCGAAAGGTGTTCAGGAGGCGCAAAATGAAGGATTGGTATAATAAATTAAAAAGGGACAGTCTGAGCTGTCCCTTTTCTGAATGTGGCTGAAGTTAGTCAGCACGCCCCATATAACGGCGTTCTTCGATATGGATACGAATTTTTTCGCCCGGGCTTAAGTATTCTGGTACCTGAATCACCAGGCCGGTGCTCAAGGTCGCCGGTTTGTTACGGGCACTGGCAGAAGCGCCTTTGATGCCAGGAGCGGTTTCAACGATTTCCAGATCAACGGTCTGCGGCAGTTCAAGCGCCAGCAGTTGACCGTCCCAGGTCAGAACCTGCATGTCTGGCATGCCGCCTTCCGGCATAAACAGCAGTTCTTCTTCAATCTGATCTTTGGTGAAGGTATACGGGGTATAGTCTTCTTTATCCATAAAGACATATTCGTTGCCATCGACGTAGGAGAAGTCAACGTAGCGGCGGGTCAGCGTCACGGTATCAACGATATCATCGCCTTTAAAGCGTTCTTCCACTTTCAGCCCGGTACGGACGTCTGAAAAACGCATTTTGTACAGCGTAGCGGCACCGCGGGCGGTAGGCGACTGAATATCAATGTCCTTAACCAGCAGCAGTTTGCCGTTGTAATTCAGTACCATACCTTTTTTAATTTCGTTCGCTCTTGGCATCGAAAAATTCCTGTTGTCGAAAATGTCAAAAATATCGCGACAAACTACTCGCGACGGGCCTTTCAGGCAAGTGGTATTCGCACTTTTGCTGGTGCCAAAAAGGTGGTAATGTGCGCGCTCCTCAATCCGGTGGTTAACCTTAAGAGAACAACGTATGGAATGCCGTCCGGGTTGCGGGGCGTGTTGCACCGCCCCCTCAATCTCCAGTCCTATTCCCGGTATGCCAGATGGCAAGCCCGCCAATACACCCTGCATTCAGCTTGATGAACAGCAACGCTGTAAAATTTTCACCTCGCCACTGCGACCGAAAGTCTGTGCAGGCTTACAAGCCAGTGCTGAAATGTGCGGCAACACACGTCAGCAAGCCATGACCTGGCTTATCGATCTGGAAATGCTGACCGCGCCTTAAACATCTTTAATCCGCAGTAAGCAAAACAGAGTGGCGATAATCATCACCATCGCAAACCAGAACACAGCGTGATAATTCCAGATCTCGGCGACGATGCCCGCCACTGATCCTGCGATGATCCAGCCCACGCGCGAAGTGTTGGTATAGAGCGTGGTGGCTGAACCTGCCTGACCGGGCATCAAATCCTGAAAATAGAGCATCCCGATGCCGCCCAGAATGCCAATAAAAATAGCATTTAGCAGCTGCAAGCCCAACAGAATGACAGGTGAATGCGCCATCAGCATTCCTGCGTAAAAACAGACGCCACCCACGGCGGCAACGCGCATTAAGAAGCGCTTACCCAGACGTTTGGCAAAATATCCGGCAATCAACATGGTCGGGATTTCCAGCCCGGCGGCGGTCCCCATCATCACACCGGCCAGTTTCTCGGGAAGATGCAGTTCGTTGATAATAAATAGCGGCATGTTGATGATGTACAGGCTGTTCGAGCCCCACATCAATGTACAAATGACAAACAGCAGCAGCGTATCGCGACGGTTACGGCGCGGCGCTTCAACCGTGCCGGTCGCCAGCGGAAGCTCTTTTTGCATCGACGGTAAAAACAACCACACCATCACGCCGCAGACAATAAACGCCACCGCCGCGCTGAGATACATTACCGTAAAGCTGAATCCCATCGCTAAGGCATACGCCAGCGGCGGGCCAATGACCCACGCTAACGAAACCTGGGCGCGTAAAAAAGAGCTGAACATCACCGCTTCACGCCCGGTTTTGTCGGCATGTTCACGAGCAAGAGCAAACATTTGCGGGTTGGCGGTAGAGCCAAAGCTGCTAAGAAAGACGCCAACGAATAGCAAAACAAAGTAATTGCGATTCCAGGCAAAAAGGGTACAGGCCAGCATGCCTAACAGGCAGCAAAAGACAATCAGTGATTTACGATCGCCGCGTTTATCAGAGCGTCCGGCGAGAAACTGACTGACCAGAATTCCGATAACGGCGCTGCCGGTAAAGAAGAATCCCACCATCGCCGGGCGCGCGTGCACTTCATCAGTGAGGAAAATACTTAGCGTCGGGGTTTGCAGGGCGCCTGCAATACCGGTGAGAAAGGCAACAATTAAAAACGCCGCTGACGTCAGGTCAAACGATTTCGCGCTGGAAACTGCGGGGGAGTTATGCATGCTGGTCGATCAGTGAAAGATGAAGACGCGGAGTTTACGCTGCCTGTCAGAAAATAAACAGTCAGTGAAATCAAACTCGCCACGAATAATCAAAATGGCATTTCACTCTTGCTGATCCTCAGCTGACGCCGCTGAAATGCTAATGTTGATGGCTAATTTCACTGTCAGCATTTCAGATTTTTGGCAAAAAAATGTGCAGCACATCAAACTTTTGGACATAATTTAGCGGCTTCCCTTGCGTGCTGAAAAAGAAGTATTATTCTTGATTGAAACGTTTCAGCGCGATCTTGTCTTTAATCCTAAGCCAGGTTGGCGCTTTTTTTCTCATAGAAGCTGAATCGTTTCAATTCAGCAAGAGAGGAGAACTATGTTCCAGTTATCCGTACAGGACATCCATCCGGGCGAGAAGGCCGGAGACAAAGAAGAGGCTATTCGCAAGGTCGCCGCGGCGCTGGTGCAAGCCGGTAATGTAGCGGAAGGCTACGTCAATGGCATGCTGGCGCGCGAACAGCAAACCTCAACGTTCCTCGGCAATGGTATTGCTATTCCACACGGCACTACCGACACCCGCGATCAGGTGCTGAAAACCGGCGTTCAGGTATTTCAGTTCCCGGAAGGCGTCACCTGGGGTGACGGTCAGGTAGCGTACGTGGCGATCGGTATTGCTGCCAGCTCGGATGAACATCTGGGCTTGCTGCGCCAACTAACCCATGTACTGAGCGATGATTCCGTTGCTGAACAACTGAAGTCAGCAACAACAGCAGAAGAACTTCGCGCATTGCTGATGGGCGAAAAGCAGAGTGAGCAGCTGAAGCTTGATAACGAAATGCTGACACTGGATATCGTTGCCAGTGATTTGCTGACCCTGCAAGCGTTAAACGCCGCTCGTCTGAAAGAAGCGGGCGCAGTTGACGCTACCTTCGTCACCAAAGCCATCAACGAGCAGCCATTAAATCTCGGGCAAGGCATCTGGCTGAGCGATAGCGCCGAAGGTAATCTGCGTAGCGCGATTGCGGTAAGCCGTGCGGCAAATGCTTTTGATGTGGACGGCGAAACGGCAGCCATGCTGGTGAGTGTGGCGATGAATGACGATCAGCCCGTCGCGGTTCTTAAGCGTCTCGCCGATTTGCTGCTCGACAATAAAGCTGACCGCTTGCTGAAAGCAGATGCGGCAACGCTGCTGGCACTGCTGACCAGCGATGATGCGCCGACCGACGACGTGTTAAGCGCGGAGTTTGTGGTGCGCAATGAACACGGCCTGCATGCCCGTCCAGGCACCATGTTGGTCAATACCATTAAACAATTTAACAGTGATATTACCGTGACAAACCTTGATGGCACCGGCAAACCGGCAAACGGACGTAGTCTGATGAAAGTTGTAGCACTTGGCGTTAAGAAAGGTCATCGCCTACGCTTTACCGCCCAGGGACCAGATGCTGAACAGGCGCTGAACGCCATTGGCGACGCCATCGCCGCAGGTCTTGGGGAGGGCGCGTAATGAGCAGACGTGTTGCTACGATCACCCTTAATCCGGCTTATGACCTTGTTGGTTTCTGCCCGGAAATTGAACGCGGCGAAGTGAACCTGGTAAAAACCACCGGTCTGCATGCGGCGGGTAAAGGTATCAACGTTGCCAAAGTTCTGAAAGATCTGGGGATTGATGTCACTGTTGGCGGCTTCCTCGGTAAAGATAACCAGGATGGGTTTCAGCAATTGTTCAGCGAGCTGGGCATTGCCAACCGTTTCCAGGTTGTACAGGGGCGCACCCGTATTAATGTCAAGTTGACGGAAAAAGACGGCGAAGTGACCGACCTCAACTTCTCGGGTTTTGAAGTCACTCCAGCCGACTGGGAACGCTTTGTGACGGATTCTCTGAGCTGGCTTGGTCAGTTCGATATGGTCTGTGTCAGCGGCAGTTTACCATCAGGCGTCAGCCCGGAAGCCTTCACCGACTGGATGACTCGCCTGCGTAGTCAGTGTCCTTGCATTATCTTTGATAGTAGTCGTGAAGCGTTAGTGGCAGGTTTAAAAGCGGCACCGTGGCTGGTGAAACCTAACCGCCGCGAGCTGGAAATCTGGGCTGGCCGTAAACTGCCTGAAATGAAAGATGTGATTGAAGCTGCGCATGCGCTGCGTGAACAAGGTATCGCGCATGTTGTTATTTCACTGGGTGCCGAAGGCGCGCTTTGGGTTAATGCCTCCGGCGAATGGATCGCCAAACCACCGTCAGTCGATGTCGTAAGCACCGTTGGCGCAGGGGATTCTATGGTTGGTGGCCTGATTTATGGCTTGCTGATGCGTGAATCCAGTGAACACACTCTGCGTCTGGCGACAGCTGTTGCTGCCCTGGCGGTAAGTCAAAGCAATGTGGGTATTACCGATCGTCCGCAGTTGGCCGCAATGATGGCGCGCGTCGACTTACAACCTTTTAACTGACAGCAGGAGAGGCATAATGAAAACGCTGCTGATTATTGACGCTAATCTCGGTCAGGCACGCGCCTATATGGCGAAGACCCTGCTGGGCGCGGCGGCGCGAAAAGCAAAACTGGAAATCATCGATAATCCGAACGACGCCGAAATGGCGATTGTTCTCGGTGATTCCATCCCGAACGACAGCGCGCTGAACGGTAAAAATGTCTGGCTGGGTGATATTTCCCGGGCAGTTGCGCATCCTGAGCTGTTCCTGAGTGAAGCCAAAGGCCATGCGAAACCTTACACTGCGCCGGTCGCTGCGACAGCACCGGTTGCTGCCAGTGGTCCGAAACGCGTAGTAGCGGTGACAGCTTGCCCGACCGGGGTGGCGCACACTTTTATGGCTGCAGAAGCCATTGAAACCGAAGCGAAAAAACGTGGCTGGTGGGTGAAAGTTGAAACTCGTGGCTCTGTAGGCGCGGGTAATGCCATCACCCCTGAAGAAGTGGCAGCGGCGGATCTGGTAATTGTGGCGGCAGATATTGAAGTCGATCTGGCGAAATTTGCTGGGAAACCGATGTATCGCACCTCTACCGGTCTGGCGCTGAAGAAAACCGCGCAGGAACTGGATAAAGCCGTTGCTGAAGCGACGCCTTACGAACCAGCAGGCAAAGCTCAAACGGCGGCGACTGAAGGCAAGAAAGAGAGTGCTGGCGCGTATCGTCACTTGCTGACGGGCGTTTCCTACATGTTGCCGATGGTGGTTGCTGGCGGTCTGTGTATCGCGCTTTCTTTTGCTTTTGGTATCGAAGCGTTTAAAGAGCCGGGTACGCTGGCCGCGGCGCTGATGCAGATTGGTGGCAGTTCAGCCTTTGCGCTGATGGTGCCGGTACTGGCAGGTTATATTGCCTTCTCTATTGCCGACCGTCCGGGCCTCACGCCTGGCCTGATTGGCGGTATGCTGGCGGTCAGCACAGGTTCTGGTTTCATTGGCGGTATTATTGCGGGCTTCCTGGCAGGTTACATCGCGAAGTTAATCAGTACTCAACTGAAACTGCCGCAGAGTATGGAGGCGCTGAAACCGATTTTGATCATTCCGCTGATTTCCAGTCTGGTTGTTGGTCTGGCGATGATCTACCTGATCGGTAAACCGGTTGCTGGCATCCTCGAAGCTCTGACTCACTGGCTGCAAACGATGGGGACTGCGAATGCGGTTCTGCTGGGTGCGATCCTTGGCGGCATGATGTGTACTGATATGGGCGGCCCGGTTAACAAAGCGGCATACGCGTTCGGTGTGGGTCTGCTGAGTACCCAAACCTATGGCCCAATGGCAGCGATTATGGCGGCAGGTATGGTGCCTCCTCTGGCAATGGGGCTGGCAACGATGGTGGCGCGTCGCAAATTCGACAAAGCGCAGCAGGAAGGCGGCAAAGCCGCTCTGGTACTGGGACTGTGCTTTATTTCGGAAGGTGCAATTCCGTTTGCTGCTCGTGATCCGATGCGCGTGCTGCCGTGCTGTATCGTTGGTGGGGCGCTGACTGGCGCAATCTCTATGGCGATTGGTGCGAAACTGATGGCACCGCACGGTGGTCTGTTTGTTCTGCTGATCCCGGGCGCAATTACGCCGGTACTGGGTTACCTGGTGGCAATTATTGCCGGTACGCTGGTGGCGGGTTTGGCTTATGCCTTCCTGAAACGTCCGGAAGTGGACGCGGTAGCGAAAGCCGCATAATAAAACGTGAACAACAGGGCAGAAATTTCCTGCCCTGTATCATTTGATGATCGCAAGGTGATTGACAAGTTACTGAAGGTAACTATATGAATTTATATGGTTTATCTTTAAGTGAAAACCTGAAATCAGCATCGGACATCAACGTTATTTCCTCAAGGGCAGATTAATTTCTGCCCTTTTTTATTGTTCCTGTTCTGTGCATCCCATCACAAATTCCTCGTTTTTTTAATCCATGCATTTAGTAGCGTTTTGTGAGCCTGTTCAAATCTGCCCATTTTGCCCATCTGGCGGCAATTTACTTTAAGTAAAACATGCATACTATGAGCACATGTTTAAATACGAACACATGTTTAAACGTTATTTGCAGTACCTATATTCTTGTGGATTGACAGAGTTGGTAATTTTTTACCAGGGGATGTGCTATGCGCGAAAAGGAATATGTCGTAATTATAGGTTCGGCGAATATTGATGTCGCCGGATATTCACATGAATCATTAAATTATGCGGATTCAAATCCAGGTAAAATAAAATTTACTCCTGGTGGAGTAGGGCGCAATATCGCGCAAAATCTGGCGTTGCTGGGGAACAAAGTCTGGCTACTTAGCGCTGTAGGCAGTGATTTTTATGGTCAATCGCTCCTGACGCAAACCAATCAATCCGGTGTTTATGTCGATAAATGCCTGATTGTGCCAGGGGAAAATACCTCGAGCTATTTATCATTGCTCGATAATACCGGTGAGATGCTGGTTGCTATAAATGACATGAATATTAGCAACTGTATTTCTGCGGAATATCTCGCACAGCACCGTGAATTTATCCAGGGAGCAAAGGTCATTGTCGCTGACTGTAATATCAGTGAAGAGGCGTTGGTCTGGATTCTGGATAATGCCGCCGACGTACCTGTATTTGTCGATCCGGTTTCGGCATGGAAATGCGTCAAAGTGCGCGACCGTCTAAGTCAGATCCACACCCTGAAGCCAAACCGTCTTGAAGCGGAAACCCTGAGCGGGATTGCGCTGTCAGGGCGTGAAGATGTCGCAAAAGTTGCCGCCTGGTTCCATCAGCATGGCCTGAACCGCCTGGTACTGAGTATGGGCGGAGACGGTGTTTACTACAGTGAAATCGGCGGTGAAAACGGCTGGTCTGCACCGATTAAAACCAATGTCATTAATGTTACCGGAGCGGGCGATGCCATGATGGCAGGTCTTGCTTCGTGTTGGGTCGACGGAATGCCGTTTGCCGAATCTGTTCGTTTTGCACAGGGATGTTCGTCAATGGCGCTCTCCTGTGAATACACCAATAACCCAAATTTATCGATTGCCAACGTTATATCGTTAGTGGAGAACGCAGAATGTCTGAATTAAACATTTCCCCTGAATTATTACAAATTTCCCCGGAAGTTCAGGATGCTTTAAAAAGCAAAAAACCAGTTGTTGCGCTGGAATCGACCATTATCTCTCACGGTATGCCGTTTCCACAAAATGCCCAGACTGCAATTGAAGTAGAAGAAACTATTCGTAAACAGGGCGCTGTACCTGCCACTATCGCCATTATTGGTGGCGTGATGAAAGTGGGGTTAAGCAAAGAAGAAATTGAATTGCTGGGTCGTGAAGGACATAACGTAACCAAAGTTAGCCGTCGCGATTTACCTTTTGTTGTTGCCGCCGGAAAAAATGGCGCAACCACCGTTGCTTCAACGATGATTATTGCGGCGCTTGCCGGAATTAAAGTATTTGCCACCGGTGGTATTGGCGGTGTGCATCGCGGGGCGGAACATACCTTCGATATTTCTGCCGATTTGCAAGAACTGGCGCACACCAATGTCACCGTAGTTTGTGCCGGAGCAAAATCTATTCTCGATTTAGGCTTAACTACCGAATATTTAGAAACTTTCGGTGTACCGCTAATTGGCTATCAGACCAAAGCGCTGCCTGCGTTTTTCTGCCGCACCAGCCCGTTTGACGTCAGCATTCGTCTCGACAGCGCCACAGAAATTGCCCGCGCGATGGCGGTGAAATGGCAAAGCGGGCTGAACGGTGGCCTGGTGGTAGCGAACCCGATCCCGGAACAGTTTGCTATGCCGGAACACACTATCAATGCGGCGATCGATCAGGCGGTAGCTGAAGCTGAAGCGCAGGGTGTTATTGGTAAAGAAAGTACGCCGTTCTTGCTGGCGCGCGTTGCTGAACTGACCGGCGGTGACAGCCTGAAATCCAACATCCAGCTGGTGTTCAACAACGCCATTCTGGCGAGCGAAATTGCCAAAGAATACCAGCGTCTCGTGGGTTAATTTCTGACGGGCAGAAAGCCGTCGCCCGTACTCATCAAGCATACCAAAACCTGGCGCTGACGCCGGGTTTACTGGCATGAAGGGAAAATCATTATGGATATAATGAGAAGTGTTGTGGGGATGGTGGTGTTACTGGCAATAGCATTTGTGTTGTCGGTAAATAAAAAAAGTATCAGTTTGCGCACGGTTGGAGCCGCGTTGCTGCTGCAAATCGCTATTGGTGGCATCATGCTCTATTTTCCGCCGGGAAAATGGGCAGTAGAACAGGCGGCATTAGGCGTTCATAAAGTGATGTCTTACAGTGATGCCGGTAGCGCCTTCATTTTTGGTTCGCTGGTTGGGCCGAAAATGGATGTTCTCTTTGATGGAGCGGGCTTTATCTTCGCCTTTCGCGTACTTCCGGCGATTATCTTCGTTACCGCGCTCATTAGCCTGCTTTATTACATTGGCGTGATGGGGCTGCTGATTCGCATTCTTGGCAGTATTTTCCAGAAAGCCCTCAACATCAGCAAAATCGAATCTTTTGTTGCGGTTACCACTATTTTCCTCGGGCAAAACGAGATCCCGGCGATCGTAAAACCGTTTATCGATCGCATGAATCGCAACGAGCTGTTTACCGCAATTTGTAGCGGAATGGCGTCCATTGCTGGGTCGATGATGATTGGTTATGCCGGAATGGGCGTGCCGATTGACTACCTGTTAGCGGCATCGCTGATGGCTATCCCCGGCGGTATTTTGTTTGCGCGTATTCTTAGCCCGGCAACTGAGCCTTCGCAGGTGACATTTGAAAACCTGTCGTTCAGCGAAACGCCGCCAAAAAGCTTTATCGAAGCGGCGGCGAGCGGTGCGATGACCGGGCTGAAAATCGCCGCGGGTGTGGCGACGGTGGTAATGGCGTTTGTCGCAATTATTGCGTTGATCAACGGCATTATCGGCGGAATTGGCGGCTGGTTTGGTTTCGCCAATGCTTCTCTGGAAAGTATTTTTGGCTATGTGCTGGCGCCACTGGCGTGGATCATGGGGGTAGACTGGAGCGATGCCAACCTTGCGGGTAGCCTGATTGGGCAGAAACTGGCGATTAACGAATTCGTCGCTTACCTGAGTTTTTCACCATACCTGCAAACGGGCGGCACGCTGGAAGTGAAAACCATTGCGATTATCTCCTTTGCGCTGTGTGGTTTTGCTAACTTTGGTTCTATCGGCGTTGTCGTTGGGGCGTTTTCGGCTATTTCGCCAAAACGTGCTCCGGAAATCGCCCAGCTTGGTTTACGTGCGCTGGCAGCAGCGACGCTTTCCAACCTGATGAGTGCGACTATTGCCGGGTTCTTTCTTGGGCTGGCGTAATGCTCGATTTGTAGTCCGGATAAGACGTATCCGGCAATCGCACTATTGCCAATAATTTTTACTGCATCATCCCGGAGAATTTATTCTCCGGGTCCATTTCCAGCGCCAACCCTAACAGCTGCTTTCTGTTTTTAATTAAATATCCTTTCTGACTTTTAATTAATAAACCGTCGTGAATGAATTGCGCGAGAACATATAACAGGTGCCGATAAGAAACACCCAAATACTCTGCCGCTTGTGTGTGTTTTTCGTGATAAAGATCACCTTCTTGCGAGAGTAATATAAATGCTGCCAGGCGATTCACTAACGGAAATGATTGGTTCTGCGTTAGAGATACAATATTACGATAATTTTTATGACTTAAGGTGACGCAGAGTTTTCGTAAAAATAGCGTGTCGTTTAATAACAGCGGACGGTAATGTTTCATAGGGAGCGCAATACACCAACACTCTTCAATAGCCTGTACCGCACGCGGTTCATGATCTTTGTCGATTAACTCAATCTCGCCAATAAAACAGGGCGCGGCAAAGAAATCAATCAGCGACACGCGACCATTAGCAAGCGTGGCGTAAAGTCTGGCACGGCCTCGCGTCAGGTAAAACAGCCAGGACGGCTGTTGCCCTTCCTGCACAATGTAGTCACGCGCTAAAAAATGAAACAACCGCGTATCGGCTGAAACATCCGTTGAAAAGCAATCCTTAAACGCGGATTCACTCATCAATTGCTGCTTAAGATCATTATTGTGGATTTCTTTCACGATGTTTATCCGCTATGAGATTTCTCATATTTAGCATACGTACGCTGTTGTTAAGATTCAATCATCGGCCCGGTCGAATTTTCTTTGCTGTAGAAAAAATAACGCAACTGGAAACAGAGGAAATAAACAATGGAAAAGAGAAAAATTATTCTGGATTGTGATCCGGGTCATGATGATGCTATTGCCATAATGATGGCTGCGAAACATCCGGCGATTGATTTATTAGGTATCACTATTGTGGCGGGTAATCAGACGCTTGATAAAACATTAATTAATGGCCTGAATGTTTGCCAGAAACTGGAGATTAATGTTCCGGTTTATGCGGGGATGCCGCAGCCCATTATGCGTCAACAAATTGTTGCCGATAATATTCACGGTGAAACCGGACTGGATGGCCCGGTATTCGAGCCGCTAACCCGCCAGGCAGAAAGTACTCATGCGGTGAAATATATCATTGATACCCTGATGGCAAGCGATGGCGATATCACTCTGGTGCCGGTTGGTCCGCTTTCAAATATCGCGGTGGCAATGCGTATGCAACCCGCAATCCTGCCCAAAATCCGTGAAATTGTACTGATGGGCGGCGCTTACGGTACAGGTAACTTCACGCCGTCTGCCGAGTTCAACATCTTTGCTGACCCGGAAGCCGCACGCGTGGTGTTTACCTCCGGCGTTCCGTTGGTGATGATGGGCCTCGATCTTACCAACCAGACCGTTTGCACCCCGGACGTGATTGCGCGGATGGAAAGGGCAGGCGGCCCTGCCGGGGAGCTGTTCAGCGACATCATGAACTTCACTCTCAAAACGCAGTTCGAAAACTACGGCCTGGCTGGAGGCCCGGTGCACGACGCCACCTGCATCGGTTATCTGATTAACCCTGATGGCATTAAAACCCAGGAGATGTACGTCGAAGTGGACGTCAACAGTGGCCCTTGCTATGGGCGTACTGTCTGCGACGAGCTGGGCGTTCTTGGCAAGCCCGCTAATACCAAAGTCGGCATCACTATTGATACCGACTGGTTCTGGGGCTTAGTCGAAGAGTGCGTGCGCGGCTACATCAAAACCCATTAAGTGTTGATAACAAGCCGGGCCGGTATCGCAAGATGCAGGCCTGGCTATTTCTGATGGGCAGAAAGCCGTCGCCCAATATGACATGAAGAGATAATCACTATGGATGTCATGAGAAGTGTTCTGGGAATGGTGGTATTGCTGACGATTGCGTTTTTACTGTCAGTAAACAAGAAGAAGATCAGCCTGCGTACCGTTGGCGCGGCGTTAGTGTTACAGGTCGTGATTGGCGGCATTATGCTTTGGTTACCGCCAGGGCGTTGGGTCGCTGAAAAAGTCGCTTTTGGCGTGCATAAAGTGATGGCGTACAGCGATGCGGGTAGCGCATTTATCTTCGGTTCTCTGGTCGGACCGAAAATGGATACCTTATTTGATGGCGCAGGATTTATCTTTGGTTTCAGGGTATTACCGGCAATTATCTTCGTCACTGCACTGGTGAGTATTCTCTACTACATCGGTGTGATGGGGATTTTAATTCGCATTCTCGGCGGTATATTCCAGAAAGCATTAAATATCAGCAAGATTGAGTCATTCGTCGCGGTCACTACCATTTTCCTCGGGCAAAACGAAATTCCGGCGATTGTGAAGCCTTTTATCGATCGTCTGAATCGCAATGAGCTGTTTACAGCTATTTGCAGCGGGATGGCCTCAATTGCCGGTTCGACAATGATTGGTTACGCCGCACTGGGCGTACCTGTGGAATATCTGCTGGCGGCATCGTTAATGGCGATCCCCGGCGGGATCTTGTTTGCCCGCCTGCTAAGCCCGGCTACAGAATCTTCGCAGGTTTCCTTTAATAACCTCTCTTTCACCGAAACACCGCCAAAAAGTATTATTGAGGCCGCTGCTACAGGGGCAATGACCGGGCTGAAAATCGCTGCGGGTGTGGCGACAGTAGTCATGGCATTTGTTGCCATCATTGCGTTAATTAACGGTATTATCGGCGGCGTTGGCGGCTGGTTTGGTTTTGAACATGCCTCGCTGGAGTCCATTTTAGGTTATCTGCTGGCCCCGCTGGCGTGGGTGATGGGTGTTGACTGGAGTGATGCAAATCTTGCCGGGAGTTTGATTGGGCAGAAGCTGGCGATCAATGAATTTGTCGCTTATCTCAATTTCTCGCCATATCTGCAAACGGGTGGCACTCTGGATGCAAAAACCGTGGCGATTATTTCTTTTGCGCTGTGCGGTTTCGCTAACTTTGGTTCTATCGGGGTAGTGGTTGGGGCATTTTCTGCGGTTGCGCCACACCGTGCGCCGGAAATCGCCCAGCTTGGTTTACGGGCGCTGGCGGCGGCGACGCTTTCCAACCTGATGAGTGCGACCATTGCCGGGTTCTTTATTGGTTTAGCGTAGTGCGCGATTTATGAGCCGGATAAGACGCGTTAAGCGTCGCATCCGGCAACATTGTTACACCATTGGTACTAATGAAAGCGCATTATCGGCAGACAGGGTAGGGTTGTTTAAGCTGCCGCTGGCGCGCGAAATTGCCGCGCAGGCCATCGCAAAACGGGCGCTATCATGGAAACTGCTTCCTTCCAGAAAGCTATACACCAGGCCCGCCATAAAACCATCGTCAGCACCAAAACTGTCTACCGTCGTATGCGTTGGCGCAGTCAGCAAAAATTGTTCACCATCCTTTTCGCTGCAATAAACTGACTCATCGGGCAAATAAACAAACAGTTGCTGAACACCTTGCTGATGCAACGCATTCACTGCGGCATTACGGTCAGCATCGCTGGTGATCGCCTGTCCCCATAAAATTTCCAGTTCCTGTAAAGTGGGTTTCAGGGTGTGAATATGCGCCAGCCAGTGTTTGATTTTGCCCGCTTTAAATTCTGAAACGGTATCGACAAACACCGGGATTTCATCGGCAAGGGTGAAGACCCACTCCAGCGCCTCGGCTGTCAGGTTGCAATCAGCCAGCACCACGCCCGCATGACGAAGTAAATCGCGCGACCCGTTCAGTAGTTGCGGTGTCAACTGTTCCAACAGATGGGTATCGTTAATCGCCAGCACGGTTTCATCGTCTCGATTGGCAATTGCCAGATACGTCGATGTGCTTTGGCCGTGTAAACGAACGCAGCCGGAGACATTCACGCCGGCGCGGCGCGTCTCTTCCAGGAGCATTTCGCCATAAAAGTCATCGCCAATCACCGAGAGTAAATGGACGTCGCGGCCTAACAGCGCCAGATTGTGGGCGATGTTGCGCCCAACGCCGCCCGCCGAGCAATGAATCGTACCGGGATTCGAGGCCGCTTGCGGATAACGAATATCCGCCATCCCGCGAATATCCATATTGATTGTTCCCACCACCACGCAATATTCCTGCTCGGTGAGAATGTAACCTTTGCCTTTAATCCGCCCTTTGCGCATTAAATCCATAATATGCGCCGCTACGCGCGAACGGCTAATTTGCAGCATATCCGCAATTTCATTCTGCTGAATCAGCGGGTTACGCCGTAAAATTGCAAGGATCTCCTTCTCCCGGTTGTTCATTTTCAGGCTACCGCTTTTTCAGTTTGTTGCGCTTTCAGCCAGGCGATCTCTTCTGCCCAGATATCCGGGTTGATGGTTTCAAGGATCAGCGGAATGCCGTCGAAACGGTCGTCCTGCATGATCCAGCGGAACGCATCATGACCGATATTGCCTTCACCAAGGTTATGATGGCGGTCAACGCGGCTGCCAAAGGTACTTTTCGCATCGTTGAGGTGCATCCCGCGCAGATACTTAAAGCCAACAATACGAGCAAAATCAGCGAACGTTTTCTCGCATTCGGCTGGAGTACGCAAATCATACCCGGCAGCGAAAGCATGGCAGGTATCAATGCAGACGCCGACGCGGGATTTATCTTCCACACCGTCGATAATCGCCGCGAGATGTTCGAATTTAAATCCAAGGTTGCTGCCCTGACCGGCGGTATTTTCAATCACCGCGGTCACACCTTGTGTTTTATCCAGCGCAATGTTGATGGATTCGGCAATACGCGCAAGGCAATCCTCTTCTGAAATCTGCATCAGATGGCTGCCAGGGTGGAAGTTGAGCAAAGAAAGTCCCAGTTGTTCGCAACGCTGCATTTCATCTATAAAGGCATCGCGCGATTTTTCCAGGGCTTCAGCGACCGGATGTCCGAGGTTAATCAGATAACTGTCGTGGGGAAGAATTTGCGCCGATGTGTAGTGATATTTTTCACAGGCGGCTTTGAATTCATCGATGGTTTGCGTCGTGAGCGGTGCGGCACGCCACTGACGTTGGTTTTTGGTGAACAAGGCAAACGCGGTTGCGTCGATTTCGGCGGCGCGAATTGCGGCATTTGCCAGACCGCCAGCAGCACTAACGTGCGCTCCAATGTATTTCATGCGAGGACTCCTGTTAAACCCGCTGGAGGAAAACGGTAATGATAGCGGGTTAACAGGAGCAAGATGTAGTGGTTTATGCGATGACGCTTTGAATCACATAGTTAATTGCACCACCACCAACAATCAGCCAGGCAAACAGTACCAGTGCCATCAGCAGAGGTTTCGCCCCGGCTTTTTTCAGCGCGCTGACGTGAGTGGTCAGACCCAGCGCCGCCATCGCCATTGCCAGCAGGAAGGTATCCAGCGTTACCAGCATGTTCACCACGCTCTGCGGTAACAGGTGGAACGAGTTAAAGATGGCAACTACGATGAACAAGATGGCAAACCACGGAATAGTGATTTTGCTTTTCTCGCCGCTGTTCGCCCCAGACAGCTGTTTAACACGCGCCGCCAGCAGGATGAGGAACGGAGCCAGCATCATCACGCGCAGCATTTTGGAAATAACTGCTGCGTTTTCTGCATCCGGGCTGATGGCATGACCTGCCGCCACCACCTGCGCCACTTCGTGCACAGTAGAACCAATGTAGATACCGAAAGTTTCCGGGCTAAACCATTGAGACATCAGCGGATATATCGCCGGGTAGAGGAAAATCGCGACGGTCCCGAAGATAACAACGGTTGCAACAGCCACGGTTACTTTACTGGCTTCCGCTTTCACTACCGGCTCAGTCGCCAGTACCGCTGCAGCACCACAGATACTGCTACCGGCACCGATCAACCAGCTGGTGTGCTTATCCAGACCAAACACTTTCTGCCCCAGGAAGCAAGCCAGCAGGAAGGTACTGGACAGCGTCAGCACGTCAATGATGATCCCACTGATACCGACATCGGCAATTTGCGAGAACGTCAGACGGAAGCCATAAAGAATGATACCCAGACGTAATAAATATTGCTTGGCAAACAGCACGCCACCGTCACAGCTTTTCCAGATGTGCGGATAGATGGTGTTGCCTAAAACCATCCCCAACAAGATTGCGAGGGTGAGGGCACTAAACCCGGCACCCGCAATCGCGGGAATGGAACCACCCCACAGGGCGACCCCGGTGATAACTGCACTCAGGGCTAACCCCGGAATAAAATGCCACAGTGTACGATGTTGTTTCTGTAAGGTGATATTCGTCATAACCCTCTCCTTTAACCGGGCATAAGGTTACGACTAACTGGTTTAAAAATAAAATTGATTATATATTTATAATTAATCTTTATAAGTGGTAAGCGACTATGCACATCACCCTCCGGCAGTTGGAAGTTTTTGCAGAAGTATTGAAAAGTGGATCAACCACCCAGGCGTCGGTGATGCTGGCGTTGTCGCAATCAGCAGTGAGCGCAGCCTTGACCGACCTGGAAGGGCAGCTTGGCGTGCAACTGTTTGATCGCGTGGGTAAAAGACTGGTTGTTAATGAACACGGGCGGCTGCTCTATCCGCGTGCGTTGGCACTGCTTGAACAGGCGATTGAAATCGAACAACTGTTTCGCGAAGACAACGGCGCGATTCGTGTCTATGCCAGTAGTACCATCGGTAACTACATTCTGCCTGCAGTCATCGCCCGTTATCGCCATGATTATCCGCAGTTGCCGATTGAACTGAGCGTTGGGAACAGCCAGGACGTGATGCAAGCGGTGCTGGATTTCCGCGTTGATATTGGCTTTATTGAAGGACCGTGCCACAGCACTGAAATCATTTCTGAACCGTGGCTGGAAGACGAGCTGGTGGTTTTCGCCGCGCCGACTTCGCCGCTGGCTCGTGGTCCGGTCACTTTAGAACAGCTGGCCGCTGCGCCGTGGATCCTGCGTGAACGCGGTTCCGGCACGCGGGAGATTGTCGATTATCTGTTACTGTCGCATTTACCGAAGTTTGAGATGGCGATGGAATTAGGTAACTCCGAGGCAATCAAACATGCGGTGCGTCATGGGTTGGGAATCAGTTGCCTGTCGCGAAGGGTCATTGAAGATCAATTGCAGGCTGGCACATTAAGTGAAGTTGCTGTCCCTCTGCCGCGCCTGATGCGTACGTTGTGGCGTATACATCATCGGCAGAAACACCTTTCCAACGCGTTACGGCGCTTTCTGGAGTACTGCGATTCCTCCACTTTGCCGCGTTAATCCGTTGTACAGAAACCTACGGGGGCTGTGTCGATTTTGTGACGCAGCACCACCGGTATACATTCGCCAGAAAAGAGATTGGTTGCTTTACTTATAATCCCTGGGCGATCATGAAGGTGTCTTATAAAAGCGTATTTCTACCGGAAGGATTGCAAATCGTCTGCTACAATCGCGCCTCATTTTTAAGATGGATAGCATTTTCGTATGGTTTCCGAAACTAAAACCACAGAAGCGCCGGGCTTACGCCGTGAATTAAAGGCGCGTCACCTGACGATGATTGCCATTGGCGGTTCCATCGGTACGGGTCTTTTTGTTGCCTCTGGCGCAACGATCTCTCAGGCAGGTCCAGGTGGGGCGCTGCTCTCGTATATTCTGATCGGCCTGATGGTTTACTTCCTGATGACCAGTCTTGGTGAACTGGCGGCATATATGCCGGTTTCTGGTTCCTTTGCCACTTACGGTCAGAACTATGTTGAAGAAGGCTTTGGCTTCGCGCTGGGCTGGAACTACTGGTACAACTGGGCGGTAACTATCGCCGTTGACCTGGTGGCCGCTCAGTTGGTCATGAGCTGGTGGTTCCCGGACACCCCAGGTTGGATCTGGAGTGCGCTGTTCCTCGGCGTTATCTTCCTCCTGAACTACATTTCAGTTCGTGGCTTTGGCGAGGCGGAATACTGGTTCTCACTGATCAAAGTCACCACGGTCATTGTCTTTATCATCGTCGGCGTGATGATGATTATCGGCATCTTCAAAGGCGCACAGCCTGCGGGCTGGAGCAACTGGACGATTGGCGAAGCACCATTTGCTGGTGGTTTTGCGGCGATGATCGGTGTGGCAATGATTGTCGGCTTCTCTTTCCAGGGAACCGAGCTGATCGGTATTGCTGCAGGCGAGTCCGAAGAACCGGCGAAAAACATTCCACGCGCGGTACGTCAGGTGTTCTGGCGAATCCTGCTGTTCTATGTGTTCGCAATCCTGATCATCAGCCTGATCATTCCATACACCGATCCGAGCCTGCTGCGTAATGATGTTAAAGACATCAGCGTCAGCCCGTTCACCCTGGTGTTCCAGCATGCGGGTCTGCTCTCTGCGGCGGCGGTGATGAACGCGGTTATTCTGACGGCGGTGCTGTCAGCGGGTAACTCCGGTATGTATGCGTCTACTCGTATGCTGTACACCCTGGCGTGTGACGGTAAAGCGCCGCGCATTTTCGCTAAATTGTCGCGTGGCGGCGTACCGCGTAACGCGCTGTATGCGACCACGGTAATTGCGGGTCTGTGCTTCCTGACCTCCATGTTTGGTAACCAGACGGTATACCTGTGGCTGCTGAACACCTCCGGTATGACAGGCTTTATCGCCTGGCTGGGAATTGCGATCAGCCATTATCGTTTCCGTCGCGGTTATGTGCTGCAGGGGCATGATATTAACGATCTGCCGTACCGTTCAGGCTTCTTCCCGCTGGGACCGATCTTCGCTTTTGTGCTGTGCCTGATTATCACTCTGGGCCAGAACTACGAAGCGTTCCTGAAAGACACTATCGACTGGGGTGGCGTAGCGGCAACCTATATTGGCATCCCGCTGTTCCTTATGATCTGGTTTGGCTATAAGTTGATTAAAGGAACCCACTTCGTACGCTACAGCGAAATGAAGTTCCCGCAGAACGATAAGAAATAAGTTTTACCCCTTCCTTAATAAAGCCCTCTCAACCGAGAGGGCTTTTTCTTTTCCTTAGTATTCATACGGATATAAAATTTAACATTTGGATTGATAATTGTTATCGTTTGCATTATCGTTACGCCGAAATCAAAAAAGGCTGACAAATCAGAGGCTGTTCAGGCTTTTGGGATGATCACCTGCATACAAAAAAGTCTACCGCGATGCTGCCGTACGCAAGGGGACATGAAGAAGATGTGAGCGATAACCCATTTTATTTTCGTAGTTACCTCATGGAGATATGGAATGTTTAGGTTGAACCCTTTCGTACGGGTCGGGCTGTGTTTGTCCGCAGTTTCATGTGCATGGCCTGTGTTAGCGGTTGATGATGATGGCGAAACGATGGTAGTCACGGCATCTTCCGTTGAACAAAACCTCAAAGATGCGCCCGCCAGTATCAGTGTCATTACCCAGCAAGATTTGCAACGTAAACCAGTGCAAAATTTGAAGGATGTCCTCAAAGAAGTGCCGGGCGTACAACTGACTAACGAAGGGGACAACCGTAAGGGTGTCAGTATTCGTGGTCTGGATAGCAGCTACACCCTGATTCTTGTCGATGGTAAACGTGTTAACTCGCGCAATGCCGTCTTCCGCCATAATGACTTTGACCTGAACTGGATCCCGGTCGATTCCATCGAACGTATCGAAGTGGTACGTGGCCCGATGTCTTCACTGTATGGTTCCGATGCGCTCGGCGGCGTGGTGAACATCATCACCAAAAAAATCGGCCAGAAATGGTCAGGCACTGTAACGGTAGATACCACCATTCAGGAACATCGCGATCGCGGTGACACCTACAACGGCCAGTTCTTCACGAGTGGACCGCTGATTGACGGCGTGCTGGGAATGAAAGCTTACGGTAGCCTGGCAAAACGTGAAAAGGATGACCCGCAGAGTTCCTCTACTACCGACACGGGAGAAACGCCGCGTATTGAAGGATTCTCCAGTCGCGACGGCAATGTCGAATTTGCCTGGACGCCGAATCAAAATCACGATTTTACCGCTGGTTACGGTTTTGACCGCCAGGATCGCGATTCTGACTCGCTGGACAAAAACCGCCTCGAACGCCAGAACTACTCCGTAAGCCATAATGGGCGCTGGGATTACGGCACCAGCGAACTGAAATATTATGGTGAGAAAGTCGAGAACAAAAACCCAGGCAACAGTAGCCCGATTACTTCCGAAAGTAACACGGTCGATGGTAAATACACGCTGCCGCTGACGGCTATCAATCAGTTTGTCACGGTGGGGGGGGAATGGCGCCACGACAAACTTAGCGATGCGGTGAACCTGACCGGCGGCACCAGCACTAAAACGTCCGCCAGTCAGTACGCGCTGTTTGTGGAAGATGAATGGCGGATCTTCGAGCCGCTGGCGCTGACGACCGGCGTGCGTATGGACGATCACGAAACCTACGGCGAACACTGGAGTCCGCGAGCCTATCTGGTCTATAACGCCACTGATACCGTAACAGTAAAAGGCGGCTGGGCGACGGCTTTTAAAGCACCTTCGTTATTACAACTTAGCCCCGACTGGACGACCAATTCCTGCCGTGGCGCATGTAAGATTGTGGGTAGCCCGGATCTGAAACCAGAAACCAGCGAAAGTTGGGAACTGGGGCTTTACTACATGGGTGAAGAGGGCTGGCTGGAAGGTGTTGAATCCAGTGTGACCGTCTTCCGCAATGATGTGAAAGATCGTATTAGCATCAGCCGTACATCTGACGTCAATGCTGCGCCGGGTTACCAAAACTTTGTTGGTTTTGAAACGGGGGCAAACGGTCGACGTATACCGGTGTTCAGCTACTACAACGTTAACAAAGCTCGTATTCAGGGCGTGGAAACCGAGCTGAAAATTCCGTTCAACGATGAATGGAAGCTGTCACTCAACTACACCTACAACGATGGACGCGATGTCAGCAACGGTGAAAACAAACCGCTATCCGATCTGCCGTTCCATACCGCTAACGGTACGCTGGACTGGAAACCGCTGGCGCTGGAAGACTGGTCATTCTATGTTTCTGGTCACTATACCGGGCAGAAACGAGCCGACAGCGCCACGGCTAAAACACCGGGCGGTTATACCATCTGGAATACCGGCGCGGCCTGGCAGGTGACTAAAGACGTCAAACTGCGCGCAGGCGTGCTGAACCTTGGCGACAAGGATCTCAGTCGTGACGACTACAGCTATAACGAAGACGGACGTCGTTACTTTATGGCAGTGGATTATCGCTTCTGATGAGAAGATGCCCGGCGAACCGGGCGGACTTTTACTTCAGTAAATACTGCGCATGGAAGCGCAGATGATCCTCTATAAAAGAAGCAATGAAGTAATAACTGTGATCATAACCAGGTTGAATACGTAGCATCATCGGCCACGCTTTCTGCCGCGCGGCTTCTGCCAGAACTGCGGGTTGCAGCTGGTCGGCAAGAAACTGATCGTTATCGCCCTGATCGATAAGCGTCGGGATCGCATCCTGCGCATGACTGGCATACATCAGCGCGCAACTGTCCCATTCCAGCCATGCATCTTTGTCCTCACCTAAATAGCGGCTAAACGCTTTGATTCCCCACGGGACGCAGCACGGATTCACAATCGGCGCAAAGGCTGAAACGCTGGTGTATTTGCCCGGATTTTTCAGCGCCATAATCAATGCGCCATGACCCCCCATCGAATGACCACTAATAGCACAGCGATCGCTGACGTTAAATTGCGATTGAATCAGCGTCGGTAATTCATCGCGCAGATAATCATACATCCTGTAATGCGTCGCCCACGGCGGTTGCGTGGCGTTGAGATAAAACCCCGCACCCTGGCCTAAATCGTAGCCATCATCGTTAGCAATCTGTTCGCCGCGCGGGCTGGTGTCTGGCATTACCAGCACAATCCCCAGTTCTGCCGCTACGCGCTGAGCGCCTGCTTTGGTGGTGAAGTTCTCGTCATTGCAGGTTAAACCTGAAAGCCAGTACAGCACAGGCGGAGGGGCGTTGTCGCGGGGCGGTGGGAGAAAGATGCTGAACGTCATCGGACAATTTAAGGTACTGGAGTCGTGCCGCCAGCGTTGCTGCCAGCCTTCAAAACAGCGGTGCTCTTCGAGCATTTCCATGCGTGGCTCCTTGTTGTGTTGTTTGCATTTTAGTCATCATACCGTTTATTCAATGCGCTGTGAGTAACTTTCACTTCCGCATATGCATAACGATGTTTTAACATCTAACGCTGAAAGGCAGCGGCAATTACAATAATTATCGCTGTGAATACTGGATTATGTGCGCCACCTCACGCACAATAATCGGGCTGCTAATCAGCTTAATAACTTTGCCCCCACGCAGGGCGGAGGCGTCACACCTGCAGGAGAAAACATAAATGCCATCACTCAGTAAAGAAGCGGCCCTGGTTCATGAAGCGTTAGTTGCGCGAGGACTGGAAACACCGCTGCGCCCGCCCGTGCATGAAATGGATAACGAAACGCGCAAAAGCCTTATCGCCGGTCATATGACTGAAATCATGCAGCTATTGAATCTCGACCTCGCTGATGACAGTTTGATGGAAACGCCGCATCGCATCGCTAAAATGTATGTCGATGAAATATTCTCCGGTCTGGATTACGCCAATTTCCCGAAAATCACCCTCATTGAAAACAAAATGAAGGTCGATGAAATGGTCACCGTGCGTGATATCACCCTGACCAGCACCTGCGAGCACCATTTTGTCACTATCGATGGCAAAGCGACGGTAGCCTATATCCCGAAAGATTCGGTGATCGGCCTGTCGAAAATTAACCGCATCGTGCAGTTCTTTGCCCAGCGCCCGCAGGTGCAGGAACGTCTGACTCAGCAAATCCTCATTGCGCTGCAAACGCTGCTGGGGACCAATAACGTGGCTGTCTCCATCGACGCGGTGCATTACTGCGTGAAAGCGCGTGGCATCCGCGATGCAACCAGCGCCACGACAACGACCTCCCTCGGTGGTTTGTTCAAATCCAGTCAGAATACGCGGCACGAGTTTCTGCGCGCTGTGCGTCATCACAACTGATTAAAAGGCAGGAACCATGGAGCGCAACGTCACGCTCGATTTTGTTCGCGGCGTCGCCATTCTGGGGATCCTGCTATTAAACATCAGCGCCTTTGGTTTACCAAAGGCGGCTTATCTCAATCCCGCCTGGTATGGCACTATTACCCCGTCCGACGCCTGGACCTGGGCGTTTTTGGATCTCATCGGCCAGGTAAAATTCCTCACGCTTTTTGCGCTGCTGTTTGGCGCGGGCCTGCAAATGTTGCTGCCGCGCGGCAGACGCTGGATCCAGTCGCGGTTAACACTGCTAGTCTTGCTGGGCTTTATTCACGGTTTATTGTTCTGGGACGGCGATATCCTGCTGGCTTACGGATTGGTGGGCTTAATCAGTTGGCGACTGGTGCGTGATGCGCCATCGGTAAAAAGTTTATTTAATACTGGCGTGATGCTGTATCTGGTGGGGATTGGCGTTTTGCTGTTGCTGGGGTTGATTTCTGACAGCCAGACCAGCCGCGCCTGGACGCCAGATGCATCGGCCATTTTGTATGAAAAATACTGGAAACTTCATGGCGGCGTTGAAGCGATCAGTAACCGCGCCGATGGCGTCGGCAACAGTTTACTGGCACTGGGCGCGCAGTATGGCTGGCAACTGGCGGGGATGATGTTAATTGGCGCTGCGCTGATGCGTAGCGGCTGGCTGAAAGGGCAGTTCAGCTTACGTCACTATCGTCGTACCGGTTTTGTGCTGGTGGCAATTGGTGTGCTGATTAACCTTCCTGCTATCGCACTGCAATGGCGGCTGGACTGGGCGTATCGCTGGTGTGCCTTCTTACTTCAAATGCCGCGTGAACTTAACGCGCCGTTTCAGGCAATTGGCTATGCGTCGCTGTTTTATGGCTTTTGGCCGCAATTAAGCCGCTTCAGGCTGGTGCTGGCAATCGCCTGCGTCGGACGGATGGCGCTAACCAATTATCTACTGCAAACGCTGATTTGTACCACGCTGTTTTACCACCTCGGTTTGTTTATGCAGTTTGACCGCCTGGAGTTGCTGGTGTTTGTCATTCCGGTATGGCTGGCGAACCTGCTTTTCTCTGTTATCTGGCTGCGTTACTTCCGTCAGGGGCCGGTGGAATGGCTCTGGCGTCAGTTAACCTTGCGCGCTGCCGGACCTGCATTATCTAAAACATCCAGATAACGATCTGGATCACATTCATTAACAAAACGGCTGTAACCGTTTCCATTGCTGTGACTCGATTCACGAAGTCCTGTATTCAGTGCTGACAAAATAGCCGCCAGCAAGCAGTAACCTACTGCATTCTCATAACAGGTAGTGAATATGATCACCATTCGTGATGTAGCGCGTCAGGCTGGCGTCTCTGTGGCAACGGTTTCCCGGGTGCTCAATAACAGCACGCTGGTCAGTGCCGACACGCGTGAAGCAGTTATGAAAGCGGTGAGTGAGTTGGATTATCGGCCAAATGCCAATGCACAAGCGCTGGCAACTCAGGTGAGCGATACCATCGGTGTGGTGGTCATGGATGTTTCAGATGCATTTTTCGGCGCATTGGTTAAAGCCGTCGATCTCGTTGCCCAGCAACATCAGAAATATGTGTTGATTGGCAATAGCTATCATGAAGCGGAAAAAGAGCGTCACGCCATTGAGGTGTTAATTCGCCAGCGTTGTAACGCGTTGATCGTTCATTCAAAAGCGTTAAGTGACGACGAGCTGGCGCAATTTATGGACAACATTCCCGGCATGGTGCTCATCAATCGGGTTGTGCCAGGCTATGCCCATCGCTGTGTTTGTCTGGATAATATCAGCGGTGCCAGAATGGCGACGCGCATGTTGCTGAACAACGGCCATCAACGTATCGGTTATCTCTCTTCCAGCCACAGCATTGAAGATGACGCAATGCGTAAAGCGGGCTGGATAAGCGCGCTGAAAGAGCAGGATATTGTTCCGCCGGAAAGCTGGATTGGCACGGGTACGCCGGATATGCCAGGCGGCGAGGCGGCGATGGTTGAACTACTCGGGCGCAATCTACAACTTACCGCTGTATTTGCCTATAACGACAATATGGCCGCAGGCGCTCTGACGGCATTAAAAGATAATGGCATTGCGATTCCGTTACATCTCTCAATCATTGGTTTCGATGATATCCCCATTGCTCGTTACACCGACCCGCAATTAACGACTGTGCGTTACCCCATTGCTTCGATGGCAAAATTAGCCACGGAACTGGCCTTGCAGGGGGCAGCAGGCAACATTGATCCGCGTGCCAGCCACTGTTTTATGCCGACGTTAGTGCGCCGCCATTCTGTCGCAATACGCCAGAATGCGGCGGCGATCACTAACTGAGCAAATCAGGGGATGTAACCGCTTTCAATTTGTGAGTGATTTCACAGTATGTTAACAATGTGGTAGCTATGATTGCACCGTTTTAACGTTGTAACTTGTATGTAACAGCGAATAATCGCTTTTATCGAGGTTATGGCGTCATAACAACAATTAGAGCCGTTTTATGGAGCGTTACCGGGCATGGACGAACGGATTTTTAAAAATGAGCTTCGGCGTTCAGTAACACTTCATTAACCATACTGGCCCGCCGAGCATTTATCTCAAGCACTACCCTGCATAAGAAAAACCGGAGATACCATGAATAAGAAGGTGTTAACCCTGTCTGCTGTGATGGCCAGCATGTTATTCGGCGCCGCTGCACACGCTGCTGATACCCGTATTGGTGTGACGATTTATAAATATGACGATAACTTTATGTCTGTTGTGCGTAAGGCTATCGAACAGGATGCGAAAGCAGCACCAGACGTCCAGTTGCTGATGAATGATTCACAGAATGACCAGTCCAAGCAGAACGATCAGATTGACGTGCTGTTGGCGAAAGGGGTGAAGGCGCTGGCAATCAACCTGGTTGACCCGGCAGCTGCGGGTACGGTGATTGAGAAAGCGCGCGGGCAAAACGTGCCGGTGGTTTTCTTCAACAAAGAACCTTCCCGCAAGGCACTGGATAGCTACGACAAAGCCTACTACGTTGGTACTGACTCCAAAGAGTCCGGCATTATCCAGGGCGATCTGATTGCTAAACACTGGGCGGCGAATCAGGGGTGGGATCTGAACAAAGACGGTCAGATTCAGTTCGTACTGCTGAAAGGTGAGCCGGGCCATCCGGATGCAGAAGCACGCACCACTTACGTGATTAAAGAGCTGAACGATAAAGGCATCAAAACTGAACAGTTACAGTTAGATACCGCTATGTGGGACACTGCTCAGGCGAAAGATAAGATGGACGCCTGGCTGTCTGGCCCGAACGCCAACAAAATCGAAGTGGTTATTGCTAACAACGATGCGATGGCAATGGGTGCGGTTGAAGCGCTGAAAGCACACAACAAGTCCAGCATTCCGGTGTTTGGCGTCGATGCGCTGCCAGAAGCTCTGGCGCTGGTGAAATCCGGTGCGCTGGCGGGGACCGTACTGAATGATGCCAACAACCAGGCGAAAGCGACTTTTGATCTGGCGAAAAACCTGGCCGATGGCAAGGGCGCTGCTGACGGCACCAACTGGAAAATCGACAACAAAGTGGTTCGCGTACCTTATGTTGGCGTAGACAAAGATAACCTGGCTGAATTCAGCAAGAAATAAGACTGAACGGGCGCAATAGTTTATTGCGCCCTTATTGTATGACCAACAAGGTAAAATTATATGGTCAGCTCAACGACTCCGTCATCAGGTGAATACTTGTTGGAAATGAGCGGTATCAACAAGTCTTTTCCTGGTGTTAAGGCACTTGATAACGTTAATTTAAAAGTCCGACCACACTCTATCCATGCGTTAATGGGGGAAAACGGTGCGGGAAAATCAACATTATTAAAATGCCTGTTTGGTATTTATCAAAAAGATTCCGGCACCATTTTATTCCAGGGTAAAGAGATCGATTTTCATTCTGCCAAAGAAGCACTGGAAAATGGTATTTCGATGGTACACCAGGAGTTAAACCTGGTATTACAACGTTCGGTGATGGACAACATGTGGCTGGGGCGATATCCCACCAAAGGCATGTTTGTTGATCAGGACAAAATGTACCGCGAAACTAAAGCGATTTTTGATGAACTGGATATTGATATCGATCCGCGTGCGCGCGTCGGCACATTATCCGTTTCGCAAATGCAGATGATCGAAATTGCTAAAGCGTTTTCCTATAACGCGAAAATTGTGATTATGGATGAACCGACTTCTTCGTTAACCGAAAAAGAGGTCAATCATCTGTTTACTATTATTCGTAAATTAAAAGAACGCGGCTGCGGTATTGTCTATATCTCGCATAAAATGGAAGAGATTTTCCAGTTATGTGATGAAGTCACCGTATTGCGCGACGGTCAGTGGATCGCTACCGAACCGCTGGAAGGGCTGACGATGGACAAGATCATCGCCATGATGGTTGGTCGTTCTCTTAACCAGCGTTTCCCGGATAAAGAAAACAAGCCGGGCGAAGTGATCCTCGAAGTGCGTAACCTGACGTCACTACGCCAGCCATCGATTCGCGATGTCTCGTTTGACTTGCATAAAGGGGAGATCCTCGGTATTGCCGGGCTGGTGGGGGCGAAACGTACCGATATTGTTGAGACGTTATTTGGCATTCGCGAGAAATCTGCTGGCACCATTACGTTGCACGGCAAAAAGATCAATAACCATAACGCCAACGAAGCCATTAACCACGGATTCGCGTTGGTAACTGAAGAACGCCGTTCAACGGGAATTTATGCTTATCTGGATATTGGCTTTAACTCATTAATTTCCAATATTCGCAACTACAAAAATAAAGTTGGCTTGTTGGATAACTCGCGGATGAAAAGCGATACCCAGTGGGTGATTGATTCGATGCGGGTAAAAACGCCAGGGCATCGGACGCAAATTGGTTCGCTCTCAGGTGGTAATCAGCAAAAGGTGATTATTGGTCGCTGGCTGCTAACGCAACCAGAAATATTAATGCTCGACGAACCGACGCGCGGTATTGATGTCGGGGCGAAGTTTGAAATTTATCAGTTAATTGCCGAACTGGCGAAGAAAGGCAAGGGGATTATTATTATCTCCTCTGAAATGCCAGAGTTGTTAGGGATAACAGACCGTATTCTGGTTATGAGCAATGGCCTCGTTTCCGGAATTGTCGATACAAAAACAACAACGCAAAACGAAATTCTGCGTCTTGCGTCTTTGCACCTTTAAGATTAGGGGCTTCCCATGAGTGCGTTAAATAAGAAAAGTTTTCTTACTTACCTGAAAGAGGGCGGTATTTACGTCGTTCTTTTAGTTTTGCTGGCGATTATTATTTTCCAGGACCCAACATTTTTAAGTCTGTTGAACTTAAGTAATATTCTCACCCAGTCATCGGTGCGTATTATTATCGCGCTCGGCGTGGCAGGGTTAATTGTCACCCAGGGGACTGACCTTTCTGCTGGTCGTCAGGTAGGGCTGGCGGCAGTGGTAGCAGCGACGTTATTGCAGTCGATGGATAACGCCAACAAAGTGTTCCCGGAAATGGCGACGATGCCGATTGCGCTGGTTATTCTGATTGTCTGTGCTATTGGCGCGGTTATCGGTTTGATCAACGGGCTGATTATCGCCTATCTCAACGTAACGCCATTCATAACCACTCTCGGCACGATGATCATCGTTTATGGCATTAACTCGCTCTATTACGACTTTGTTGGAGCGTCGCCTATTTCTGGTTTTGACAGTGGTTTCTCCACTTTTGCCCAGGGCTTTATTGCGCTGGGGAGTTTCCGTCTCTCTTACATCACCTTCTACGCCCTGATTGCGGTGGCATTCGTCTGGGTGCTGTGGAACAAAACCCGTTTTGGTAAGAACATTTTTGCCATTGGCGGTAACCCGGAAGCGGCAAAAGTTTCTGGTGTCAACGTCGGCCTGAACCTGCTGATGATCTACGCGTTGTCTGGCGTGTTCTATGCCTTCGGCGGGATGTTAGAAGCCGGACGTATCGGCTCTGCCACCAACAACCTCGGCTTCATGTATGAGCTGGATGCTATCGCGGCGTGCGTGGTGGGCGGCGTATCGTTCAGCGGCGGTGTGGGGACGGTGATTGGCGTGGTTACCGGGGTAATTATCTTTACGGTCATTAACTACGGCCTGACGTACATCGGCGTAAACCCGTACTGGCAGTACATCATCAAAGGGGCGATTATTATCTTCGCTGTGGCGCTGGATTCACTGAAATACGCACGTAAGAAGTGATGTGATTGTGGGTATTGCCGGATGCGCCGCATCCGGCAATCGGTGCCAAATGCTGGTTTTACAACGTTACCGGGTGTTCTTTCTCTCCTTTCTTAAACTTCACTTCTCCGAGATCGATACAAGCCACCGGGCAAACATGACCGCAAAGCAAACAACCAACGCATTTTTCGGTATTACAATGCGGCGTACGCGTTTTCTCGTTCCATTCCATCGCCTGATGACCGCCGTCGTAACAGGAAATATAACAGCGTCCACAGCCAACACATTTATCAAGATTGATACGGGGATAGACAATATAACTGCGGTCTAAATCTTCTGCCGGAACAATATTATGATTCGCCAGACCTACCATCTCCTGCAACGAATCAAATCCCTGATCGGCAAGGTAATGGGACAACCCGCTCGCCATATCTTCCACAATGCGATACCCGTACTGCATAATGCCGGTGGTCACCTGCAAGGTTGCCGCGCCGAGCAATAAAAACTCCGCCGCATCTTCCCAGGTTTCAATACCGCCGATACCGCTGATCGGGAAATCGCGCAGCTCTGGATGCGTGCGCATTTGCTGAATAAAGCGTAGGGCGATCGGTTTCACCGCTTTACCGGAATAACCGGAAATGCTCGATTTGCCGTTAACGATCGGCATACCAATTTTCTGATTAAGATCGATATTGGTGATGGATTTGACGGTGTTAATCGCTGCAATGCCATCTGCGCCGCCGCGCTTCGCCGCCAGCGCCACTTCGCACATATCACCGATATTCGGCGTCATCTTCGCCAGCATTGGCAGCGTGGAACCACGTGTCACTGCCCGACAATATTTTTCTACCAGCTCCGGGCTTTGCCCGACATCGCTACCCATCGCATGAGAAGTCATTTGCGGACAGGAGAAGTTACACTCGATCATATCGGCGCCAGCTTCTTGCACCAGACGCGCCAGCCCTTCCCACTGCTGCTCATTTTCCCCCATAATCGAAGCGATCAATACTTTGTCCGGGTAATCTTCTTTCAGCCGACGCAAGGCGGCCAGATTCTCTTCCAACGGATGTTCAGCAATCTGTTCCATATTTTTGAAGCCGATAAAACCGGTATCTTCTTTCACCAGATGATCAAAACGCGGTGAGACTTCATTAGCGATAAAAAAGCCGATCGTTTTGAACACCACGCCACCCCAGCCGGTGTCGTAGGCTTTGGCGCACATCTCGTAGCAATTGCCAACCGGTGAAGAAGAGAGGCAGAACGGGTTGGGAAACTTCACGCCGCAAAAGGTAATAGAAAGATCTTTCGTTAACATGAGCAAGCTCCCTCTAAATAGTGATGGATCGCCTCGGCGGCTTCTTTCCCGGTTTTCACTGCATAAACCACGGTTTTGTCACCCTCAACAATATCGCCAGCGGCAAACAGTTGCGGGTCGCGGGTCTGGTAATTTTGCGTTTCGATGGTGTTGCGCTGTGGTTCCAGCGCCGCAAACGCGGCAAGTTCGGCATGCTGACCTACAGCGAGAATAATTTTGTCCGCCGCCATCGTCAGTTCGCCCGGTAAACGGACATGTTTAAACGTCACTTTATTGCCGTCTACAGCCACTGGCGTAAAGCCATCGATAATCGATACCCCCAATTTCTGAGCGCTGGTGAACTCTTTCTTGCTTGCCGGAAACTCATCTAACTCTTCACGCGCAACGCAGGTCACCGCCTGGCAACCAAGAACTTTCAGCGTGCTGGCAACGTCCATCGCGACATCGCCGCCGCCAATAATTAATGCGCTCTGTGGGATGCTGATATCGCCCTGCGCCTGTCGTGCACGTTGCAAGAAGTCGACGGCAATCTCAACGTTGCTATGTTCAAACAGCGGCAGACCAGAACCGCTCGATAACCCCACGGTGACCAGAACCGCTCGGTTTTTCGCTTTCAATTGTTCCAGCGTGAGTGTGTTACCAATCTCGCAATTGCACTTAATGGTCACCCCCATTTTTTCAATACGGGCGATTTCTGCATCCAGCACTGATTGCGGCAAACGAAATTGCGGAATGCCATTACGCAGCCAACCACCTGGCTGTGCTTCTTTTTCATAAATCGTGACGTCGTATCCCCGGTTGGTCAGTGTCACACTCGCTTGTAGCCCGGCAGGGCCTGCACCAATAATCGCCACTTTGCCGAGCGTTTTACTGCCGGGCTGATAAATCTCCATTCCGGTTTGCTGTTCGAAATCAGTAACAAAACGCTGTAAGCGGCCAATATCAATCGGGTCGTCGACACCGGCACGTGTACAACCTCGCTGGCATAATTTTTCCGTAGGGCATACTCTGGCGCAAACGGCACCTAAGGCATTATTTTCGCGAATCGTCTCGGCAGCACCTTTAAAATTACGAAAATAAATTGAGCGAATAAATTTTCCCGGATCGGTTTGCGCCGGGCAAGCCTGACTACAGGGCGCGTCGTGACATAATAAACAGCGAGAGGCTTCTTTAATCGCCAGTAAAGGCGTAAAAGCCGGAGTGAGTTCATCCAGATAATTTTGTTGCGGCATGTGATCTTCCTTAATGCTATAGGTAATTAAGGCGAGCGTTTAGTCAATAATAATGTACTGATATTAAGGCTAAGCGTGCGGGGAAATTTAAACTGTGAAAGGATTCACAAATAGCTGCGGTTAAGAATGTGATATCCGCAGCTTATCAGGTGAAGTAATAACTATTCTCAATAATTAACTGGAGAGGGGAATATTAACGATAGAAAATAAGATAAATAATCATGCCAATAGATAAAATTCCGAAACCACAATACGCCACCATATAAGCAAAGAAGAGTCCCGGATTTTTTTCGCGCCAGACATACACCGGTTCCGGCGAATTTTTAACCCGTTTATCAATCGCGCCAGCACGCCAGCCTTTCCACGCTTCGCGAAAACAAAATACAGGGATGAGGAAAAAAACGGCAACGACAAAAAACTGCTGTACATCCATAACTACTTTCCTTGTTTCTTTTGTAATTCAAGTAACTGCTCGGGCGTGACGGCGGGATAGCCCTGCGCATCTTCCGGCACTTGATGCATTGCCGGAATAGGGACCAATGGACCTAAAAAGCGCGGCTCACGTTTAAAAATATAAAGGTCAGCCAGCGCGCCGAAACGGGCGGCAAATTCGCGAATACGGACAGACCACATATCTTTTGGCGATGGTACGGCATAACACTGGGCCTGAATACCCATATGTAAAGCGATAAATAATGCCCGCTCACAGTGAAAACGCTGGGTGATAATAATGAAATCGTTAGTATCGAACACTTTGCGCGTGCGTACGATGGAATCCAGTGTTCGGAAGCCCGCGTAATCGAGAACAATATCAGAGGGGTCGACGCCAGCGGCTATTAAATCTTTGCGCATGGTCATCGGTTCGTTATAACTTTGCAACGCGTTATCGCCGCTAAGTAATAGATAGTTCACCTTACCGCTGTTATAGGCATTAATCGCCCCCTGAATACGGTAGCGGTAATACTGATTAATGACTCCGGTGCGATAATACTTTGCTGTGCCAAGCACCACGCCGACCTGACGGTAGGGGAGATCCTGCAACTCGTCGTAGATATAAGGCGCGGTTTTCCAACTCATCCAGCGATCGAGGCCGAGCACAGTCAACAGCAGCAAGCCGATCATGACTAACAGGCTGTAGAACAGACGCTTTAACATGCAGAAGACTCGATCTCGGGAAATTTTTATCAGGCTACTTTACCCGCTGCTTTTGCGCAAGAAACGGTAAACTGTTTGCCGGGATTTTCGACATCAGGAGAGCGCTGGCAAGTCTGATGCAACGCTTATCAGCGTGCCAGACCTGTAGGCCGGACAAGGCGTTCCCGCCGCATCCGGCACCAGGCTTAAGCGAGAAGAACGCGGTCGATACTGTGACAGCCGAGAGCTTTCAGCGTTGCGGAGGTTGCATCCCACTGAATCAACGGCGCATCGGCTTTTTCTGCCAGAACCGCGCGCTGGATATCCGGGTAATCATAACCCTTGAGATTCAACAGAATTAACGCACCCTGCAATGGCGGCAGAGTCGGGTTGAATGCGGCGTTTTCAGCGTAGCTGCCGCTGAAAATACGACCGTCTTTGCATTCCAGCGCTACACCGCTTGGTGACTTACTGTAAGGCATGTGCGAACGGTTTGCCGCGGCAATCGCCGCCTGAGAAAGCGCATCACCAGTTAACGCAAAGCCGTGATCCTGCTCGTCCATCAGCAGCGTTTTTATCTCCAGATCTTTTGGTCCAAAGGCATCCGGCAGATAGTCACGCAGTGCGTGCGCTTCGCGACCCGGCAGATGAATACGCAGATCCAGACCGCTGTTCAGTTCATTCATAAACTGACGGCAGTGACCACAAGGCGTGTAGTTAACGGTGATGGCCGCGAGAGCTTTCTCACCGCTTAACCAGGCGTGGCTGATAGCACTTTGTTCGGCATGAACAGTTTGCTGCATTGTTGCACCAATAAATTCCATATTGGCACCGAAATACCATGTACCACTCACGCCGCGTGCAATAGCGCCAACGTTAAAATTCGACAATGGCGTACGCGCACAGGCCGCAGCCAGCGGTAGCAGTGCGAAAGCCAGCGCGTCTTCGTCCAGCCCGGTTGCGCTCTTAAGCGAAGAGACTTGCTCCCCGGTCAACAAAGCGGGGAAGTACTTGTCTGCCAGAATAGGTTCCAGCGCAGATTGCAAGTTATCCGCAAGTTGGGCAAAAGCAGTTTGAAAACGTGGATGCATGGCGTTGCCTCATAATCATGTAATGGGATAACAGTTTACGAACCTGCTATGGCTTTATATGTGATCTGAATCTCATTAATTATGCAACAAGTGAAACGTACATCAAAAATGCGCGACGCATCGCAAATTTTAGCCCATTACTGCCAGAATAATTGGGAAAAGAAACGGCGCGATCAACGAAGTAATAATCCCGCATAACACCAGCGCCAGCGAACTAAATGCGCCTTCCTGATAATCCAGCTCAGCACAGCGCGCCGTACCGAGGGCGTGGGAAGCCGTCCCCATCGCCAGACCGCGCGCCGCTTTGGTACGAATACGCATCGCATTAAGTAACGTATGACCAAAGACCGCGCCGAGGATCCCGACGAAAATGACACAAACTGCACTGATTGCCGGAATACCGCCAATACTGCCGCCGACAGCCATCGCAATTGGCGTGGTGACTGATTTCGGTAATATTGACGCAGCAATTTCCGGTGAAGCCCCCATCAACAATGCCACGCAAGTCCCTGTCACCATCGCTACCACGCTGCCGATAAAACAGATGGTGATGATTGATTTCCAGCGGGCGCGGATTTGATGCAACTGTTCATATAAAGGATAGGCCAGTGCGACGACCGCCGGTTGCAGCAGATCGTTTAGCACTTCGCTACCTTTAAAGTAGCTGTCGTAAGAGATGCCGGTCAGCATTAAAAAAGGAATGATCACCACCATTGCCACCAGCAACGGGTTAAGCAAGGGAAACTTATACCGCGCCGCCAGCTTGCGGGCGGCAAAAAAGACAATCAACGTCAGCGGTAATGACCACCAGATATTTGCCATCATTCTTCTGATCCTTTCTGACCTACGACTTTACGTTCACCGTGCACCAGTTGAGAACTCCAGCTCACCACCAGAAAAACCACCAGCGTACTGACTGCACAGGAAACCACTACCGGGCCAAATTGCGCACGTAGTAAATCAAAATATTGCATTACGCCTACGCCAATCGGCACAAACAATAGCGCCATATAGCGAATTAAAACGTAACACCCCGGATTGACCCACTTCGCCGGAAGAATTTGCAAGGCCAGCAGGACAAACAGGATCAGCATCCCGATAATGCTGCCCGGAATGGTTACCGGTAGCAGGGATGCAATGAAAATGCCTGCATACAGGCAGGCATAAATCAGGACGAAAGCGCGTAAATATTGCCAGATAATGTTCAGTGTCTTACTCATAATCAACACCCCAGATGAGATGGATTCATCATACAATTAATTCATAAAATGTGCTACAGATCACATTAAGAATTCATCGCTATTTTTCGTGCCTGGGTATGACGATGTGAGCAGCGAACTCAGGCAAATCTGCTTTTTCGCAACAGAAAGTGTGTTTGCCATAGATCAAGCATAGAGAGGGATTGCAGCTTTGCCGCAATCCCTCTCGGCAGACCTTTAATCCGCTGACCGGAGGCGCTAACATAGCGCCTCATTTTTTTGCGGGTGATGATATGCGTGTGTTACTGGCGCCAATGGAGGGGGTACTTGACTCTCTGGTGCGCGAATTGCTGACTGAAGTTAACGACTACGATCTGTGCATCACTGAGTTTGTTCGCGTGGTGGATCAACTGCTGCCGGTAAAAGTTTTTCATCGCATTTGTCCTGAGCTACAAAACGCCAGCCGTACTCCTTCAGGTACGCTGGTGCGCGTACAGTTGCTGGGGCAGTTTCCGCAATGGCTGGCAGAGAACGCCGCCCGTGCGGTGGAATTAGGTTCCTGGGGCGTGGATCTTAACTGCGGCTGCCCGTCGAAAACGGTTAACGGCAGCGGCGGTGGGGCAACGTTACTGAAAGATCCCGAACTCATCTACCAGGGCGCGAAAGCGATGCGCGAAGCCGTACCGGCGCATTTGCCCGTCAGCGTGAAAGTGCGTTTGGGCTGGGACAGTGGCGAGAAAAAATTTGAAATTGCCGATGCTGTTCAACAGGCTGGTGCTACGGAGCTGGTGGTGCATGGGCGGACAAAAGAGCAGGGGTACCGCGCGGAGCATATCGACTGGCGGGCGATTGGCGAGATTCGCCAGCGGCTGAATATTCCGGTGATTGCCAATGGTGAAATCTGGGACTGGCAGAGTGCGCAACAATGCATGGCTATCAGCGGCTGCGACGCGGTGATGATTGGGCGCGGGGCGCTCAATATTCCCAACCTGAGTCGGGTGGTGAAATATAACGAACCGCGAATGCCGTGGCCGGAGGTCGTTGCATTGCTGCAAAAGTATACCCGTCTGGAGAAACAGGGAGATACCGGCTTATATCACGTCGCGCGGATTAAGCAGTGGTTGAGTTATTTACGTAAAGAATATGATGAAGCAACGGAATTATTTCAGCATGTGCGGGTGTTGAATAATTCCCCTGATATTGCAATGGCTATTCAGGCAATTGATATCGATAAGCTGCGATAATAGTGGAATCGCAGCTTATAAGGGACAATGAATCGCTTATTCAGCTTCATCATCTTGTTGCGCTCCTTTCATGAGCTAAGCCACATATTGCTACTGGTGCAAGGAGCGCACAGGGGGAGGACAATCGCCTCCTCCCCCTGCACCCCCGGGCTCTGGCGAACAAAATCGCCGCTGCGCGGTACCTTCAGCTTATCCCCCTCGGCTACCGGGTCGGGCGCGAGGTAACGTCCTTGTATGACGCGCCCTCAGCCCACATCCATGTGGGCTGCCCCGGCCTTCGGGGAACGCTTCAGCGATTTTGACGCCACCAACACCGGAGCTGTTTGCAAATCAAGTACACAAAACATCTAATTACTAGCCTGACAACTTTTATGCCATATCTGATTTTTAAAATATCATCTTAAATACGCCAGTCACCACCAGTAGCCCAATCAGGAAAATAATCAATACTGCCCAGAGTATAATTTTCATTGGCGTTCCTTTATTTGTGAATGCTGAATAAGTATAGGAAAAAATGAAACTCTTTGCCGTCATTCATAAACGATTAAGATAAATCAGAGGATATCATTCACTTACTGTATATTTTCTGGATATGTCGTTTTATTTCCGCTGATGTATTGCCACGCGAAACTAAAAAATATATCGCCACACACGGTAATCTCCGCGCACCGTTTCTTACCTGATTATTCCCCATGAATCGTGATTCATTTAATGCAGCAAGCGTCTGTTTTCCGCTTTTAATTTTGTTGGCTGGGTGTGCGCCTGTGCACGAAACTCGCCAGGCGTTAAGCCTGCAAACGCCTGCCACGCAAGTGGACACTGCGTTACCTGCGGCATTGAAAAACGGTTGGCCAGACAGCCAGTGGCTGGAATACCACGATAATCAACTCACTTCCTTAATTAATAATGCAATACAGAACGCGCCGGATATGCAGGTGGCTGAACAGCGCATTCAACTGGCTGAAGCGCAGGCGAAAGCAGTAGCGACCCAGGATGGCCCGCAGGTAGGTTTTTCTGCGGATATGGAACGGCAAAAAATGTCGGCTGAAGGGTTAATGGGGCCGTTTGCCCTGAACGATCCTGCCGCAGGAACTACGGGGCCGTGGTATACCAACGGTACTTTTGGTTTAACGGCGGGCTGGCATCTTGATATTTGGGGAAAGAATCGGGCGGAAGTTACTGCTCGCCTGGGGAATGTTAAAGCACGGGCGGCTGAACGTGAGCAGACCCGACAATTGCTGGCTGGCAGCGTGGCACGCCTGTACTGGGAGTGGCAAACCCAGGCAGCTTTGAACACTGTATTGCTGCAAATCGAAAAAGAGCAGAACACCATTATTGCGACCGATCGCCAGCTCTATCAGCGTGGAATTACCTCTTCGGTTGAAGGTGTGGAAACCGATATTAATGCCAGTAAAACCCAGCAACAGCTCAACGATGTCGCGGGTAAAATGAAAATCATCGAGGCGCGATTAAGTGCGCTCACCAACCATCAGAAAAGCGCATTGAAGCTGCATCCGGTCACGTTGCCGAAAGTGGCAAGCCAGCTTCCTGATGAACTGGGATATTCCTTGCTGGCCCGGCGGGCAGATTTGCAGGCGGCGCATTGGTATGTCGAGTCGTCGTTAAGTACCATCGACGCAGCAAAAGCGGCATTTTATCCCGACATCAATCTGATGGCCTTCCTGCAACAGGATGCTTTGCATTTAAGCGATCTTTTTCGTAGCTCCGCCCAACAGATGGGCGTCACGGCGGGGCTGACATTGCCAATATTCGACAGCGGCAGACTTAATGCCAATCTTGATATTGCGAAAGCCGAAAGCAACTTGTCGATTGCCAACTACAACAAAGCAGTGGTCGAGGCGGTGAACGATGTGGCGCGGGCGGCGAGTCAGGTGCAGATACTGGCAGAGAAAAACCAGCATCAGGCACAAATTGAGCGCGATGCCATGCGAGTGGTGGGGCTGGCACAGGCGCGATTTAACGCGGACATCATCGCGGGTTCCCGCGTCAGTGAAGCCAGAATTCCGGCGCTTCGCGAACGAGCCAACGGCCTGCTTTTGCAAGGGCAATGGCTGGATGCCTCCATTCAACTCACCAGTGCGCTGGGCGGGGGCTACAAACGCTGAGGATATGCGCCTTCTATACTTAACGTTTAGTCAGCGTTAGGTGGAGAACTCAATGGCGCAGGTCGCGATTATTACCGCTTCTGATTCAGGGATAGGTAAAGAGTGCGCGTTATCACTGGCGCAGCAGGGGTTTGATATTGGCATTACCTGGCACTCTGATGAAGCAGGGGCAAAAGATACCGCCCGTGAGGTGGTTAGCCACGGTGTACGTGCGGAGATCGTGCAACTGGATCTCGGTAAACTGCCAGAAGGAGCACTGGCGCTGGAGAAACTTATTCAACGGCTGGGGCGCATTGATGTGCTGGTGAATAATGCGGGCACGATGGCCAAAGCGCCGTTTCTTGATATGGCTTTTGATGAGTGGCGAAAGATTTTTACCGTTGATGTCGATGGTGCATTTTTATGCTCGCAAATTGCTGCCCGCCAGATGGTGAAACAAGGGCAGGGCGGTCGCATCATCAACATTACGTCGGTACATGAACATACGCCGCTGCCGGATGCCAGCGCCTACACAGCCGCTAAACATGCGCTCGGCGGGTTAACTAAAGCAATGGCGCTGGAGTTAGTGCGGCACAAGATTCTGGTGAATGCGGTCGCGCCTGGCGCGATTGCCACGCCGATGAACGGAATGGATGACGGCGATGTGAAGCCTGATGCAGAGCCTTCGATCCCCCTGCGACGTTTCGGCGCAACGCAAGAGATTGCCAGCCTGGTGGCCTGGCTATGTTCCGAAGGCGCCAATTACACCACCGGGCAGTCGCTGATTGTCGATGGCGGTTTTATGCTGGCAAATCCGCAGTTTAAGCCGGAGTAGTGCAATGAGGTGAGTGGCTATTTCAATAGGTAATATTTTGTAGGCCTGATAAGACGCGCAAGCGTCGCATCAGGCATGGTGCACCGAATGTCGGATGCGGCGCGGACGCCTTATCCGACCTACAGGCCGCATCATGAGATAACTGCTTTACGCCTGATTATCCGGCTTTTTCTTCCCGCGCCGTTTCAGCCACCAGCGAACACCAACCACCAGAGCCACAACCAGAATCAACCAAACCCAGTGCTTCAAATGTTGGTCAAGTTCGTGCAACCACGGCGCAATCACCTGGCCACCTGCGTAGCCAATGGTGGTAAAAATCAGCGCCCAGGCAAATGCGCCGAGAATATTCAGCGGTAGAAATATTTTCGGCGGTAGCTGACTAGCGCCAATCAGCGTCGGACCAATCACCCGAAAGCCATACATAAAACGTGTACCAATAACAAACAGATACGGATGACGTTGGATCAGCTTCTGCGCCCGTTCAATTTTATCCTGATGTTTTGATAAACGTCGTAACAGCTTGCCGCCAAACCGCCGCCCGCACAGATAAAGCGCCTGGTCGCCAATCATGCCGCCAAGTGCTACGGAAAGTACCACTAGCGGGAATTTCAGCAGCCCCTGATGCGCGGCAACACCACCGAGCAAGGTGACGGTTTCACCTTCAGCCAGACTGCCAAGTACCAGCGCGGCATAACCATATTGTGAAATAAGTGTATTAATATCCATAGGCCAGTCTGTCTCCCTTTGGTTACCTGTAAGCATACACCCAGTAAATTATTCACGCAGAAAAAGCCCCTCAGGGTAGTGCACTAATTTTGTGGTTGAATAAAAATTAATCACAAGCTGACTTATACTTGAACTGTCAGGTTCATGAACTCACAACAAGGGGGCGGTATGAGCCATGTCTGGGGACTGTTTTCCCATCCCGATCGTGAAATGCAGGTGATTAATCGTGAAAACGAAACGATTTCTCATCACTACACCCACCACGTTTTGCTGATGGCGGCGATTCCGGTGATTTGCGCCTTCATTGGCACCACGCAAATCGGCTGGAATTTTGGCGATGGCACTATCCTGAAGTTATCCTGGTTTACCGGACTGGCGTTGGCTGTCTTGTTTTATGGCGTGATGCTGGCTGGGGTCGCGGTGATGGGGCGGGTCATCTGGTGGATGGCGCGCAATTACCCACAGCGCCCGTCGCTTGCGCACTGTATGGTCTTCGCGGGATACGTCGCGACGCCGCTGTTTCTAAGCGGTCTGGTAGCGCTTTACCCGCTGGTCTGGCTGTGTGCTCTGGTCGGCACGGTGGCGCTGTTTTACACGGGGTATCTGCTTTATCTCGGTATTCCAAGCTTCCTGAATATTAACAAAGAGGAAGGTCTTAGCTTCTCCAGTTCGACACTGGCGATTGGTGTGCTGGTACTGGAAGTCCTGCTCGCCCTTACCGTCATACTTTGGGGGTACGGTTATCGTCTGTTCTAGAAAGTTCTTTTGCGTTGCATTGCTGGCGTAAATGTCAGCAATGCAGCATTTCCTCACGATTCTCCTTTGACGACCGCACTTTTTGCTCGTTATGATGGCTTCGCTAGCCTCAGTAAATCCTTACTCCGGCGGTGCGCAACCCGTGCGCGTGAACCACTATTTGAATGCTCATCATGCCGAAATTTCGAGTTTCTTTATTTAGCCTGGCCCTGATGCTGGCTGTGCCTTTTGCACCGCAGGCCGCTGCGAAAACGGCAGCCGCTACCACCGCTTCGCAGCCGGAAATTGCTTCCGGTAGTGCGATGATTGTTGATCTTAATACCAACAAAGTGATCTATTCGAACCACCCGGATCTGGTGCGTCCGATTGCCTCAATCACCAAATTAATGACTGCGATGGTTGTGCTGGATGCACGACTGCCGCTGGATGAGAAACTAAAAGTAGACATCAGCCAGACGCCGGAGATGAAAGGGGTCTATTCGCGCGTACGACTGAACAGCGAAATCAGCCGTAAAGATATGCTGCTGCTGGCGTTGATGTCTTCGGAAAACCGCGCGGCGGCGAGCCTGGCACATCATTATCCTGGCGGTTATAACGCATTTATTAAAGCAATGAATGCGAAAGCAAAAGCTCTCGGGATGAATAACACGCGCTTCGTTGAACCGACCGGGCTATCTGTGCATAACGTTTCGACTGCCCGTGATCTGACCAAATTGTTGATTGCCACCAAACAATATCCGTTGATCGGTCAGTTAAGTACCACCCGTGAAGATATGGCGACCTTCTCTAACCCGTCGTATACGCTGCCATTCCGCAATACTAACCATCTGGTGTATCGCGATAACTGGAATATCCAGCTAACCAAAACGGGCTTTACCAATGCCGCAGGGCATTGCCTGGTGATGCGCACGGTTTTCAATAATAAACCGGTGGCGCTGGTGGTGATGGATGCGTTTGGCAAATATACCCATTTTGCCGATGCTAGCCGCCTGCGTACATGGATTGAAACCGGCAAAGTGATGCCCGTTCCGGCAGCGGCGTTGAGTTATAAAAAACAAAAGGCCGCCCAGATGGCGGCGGCAGGGCAGACGGCACAAAACGATTAAGTTTGCTTGCCCGTAGGCCGGATAAGGCGTTCACGCCGCATCCGGCATTCGATGCCCGTGCCTGATGCGATGCTTGCGCATCTTATCAGGCCTACAAACGTGACGCGCCCGTAGGCCGGATAAGGCGTTTACGCCGCATCCGGCATTTGATGCCCATGCCTGATGCGATGCTTGCGCATCAGGCATCCAGCCGTATTTACTCCACTTCTTGCCAGTTTTTCCGCTTACTGGTTTTACCGATCCCCGGATTCATACTGTTGGTCGGATCGTTTTCACGATAAAACTTCTGCAACGTCTCCGGTGCTTTATACAAATGACCGACGTTATGCTCGGCAGGATATTGCGCGCCGCGCTGGCGTAACAACTCCAGCATCTGTTCCTTCAGCGCATGCACATCCACGCCTTTCTTAACGATGTAATCCTGGTGGAAGACGTAGCACATAAAATGCCCGTAATAGAGCTTATGCACCAGCTGGCTGTCGATTTCCGGCGGTAGATGTTCATACCACTCGGTGTCATTACGCCTCAGAGCAATATCCAGCGCCAGAATGTCTTCGACTTCATCGGAATGCACGGCCTGATAACGTATCGCTGCGCCTGCCGCCGCGAAACGGTGCAAAAACGCTTTACTGCCTTCTTCCGGCGTACAGACAAAGAAATCGCCTTCGGCCTGTTTGAAAAAATCTACCAGCCAGGATTTTGCTTCGCCCACGCCATCCCCCGCCATTTTTAACAGCAGATGATGTTCATATTTATCGCGCCAGCTTTTCATGCGTGGCGGCAAATGACTGGGGAACAAATGACTGAATTTCTGCATTGCGAGATCGGTAAAGTGTGGTCGGAAGAACTTCACCTTCTCCAGTATCGCATCGGTACGTCCCTTGATATTAAAGAATAACGGCATCTTGTCGGTGCCTAGCTTGTCGATCATCAGGAAGGTATCTTTGCCGTATTTTTCCGCGATATCGTAGATATCCCGATGCATATATTCGCCGGCAACCGGCAGATTTTCGAAATTAGCCAGAATATGGCGGCGGATCTCGGTCAGTACTTCCGGCTGGTTGGTGCCGATATAAAACACCTGCTGGTTTTTTTCCGCTTCAAAGGTATCCAGACGCACTGCGAAAACTGCCAGTTTGCCAGCGCAACCGGAGGATTCAAACAGGCGATCCGGGTCAGCGTTATAACGTGCGGGCGTGTCGGCTTCAATATCACGGACGCGGTGGACATAGTCATAATCGTGGGCGTGACGACCATCGTGACGCACATCGTCATCTTTGATGCGATCGTCATCCAGCTTGCTAAGGATCTGCTCCGGCGTTTCACCCAGATCAATTCCCAGATGGTTAACCAGCGTCAGCTTGCCGTTTTCATCTATGCGTGCGAATAACGACATTTCGGTATACGCCGGGCCACGCTGCACCAGCGAGCCGCCAGAGTTATTACAGATGCCGCCGATAACCGATGCGCCAATACACGATGAACCAATCACCGAGTGCGGTTCGCGGCCTAATGGTTTGAGAGCTTTCTCCAGCGAATAGAGCGTGGTGCCAGGATATGCCAGCACCTGTTCGCCCTTACCGAGAACATGCAGCTTGTCGAGGCGCAGGGTGCTGATGATCACGATATCGCGATCATAATCGTTACCATTTGGCGTGGAGCCTTCGGTCAGACCGGTATTGGCGGCCTGCATCAGAATAATTTTGTCGGCGGTGACGCAGGCTTTCAGTACTCGCCACAATTCCAGTAGCGAGCCTGGAAGAACAACGGCCAGCGCGTCACCCTGACCGGAGCGGAAGCCCTTGCGATAGCGGGCCGTTTTTGCGGGATCGGTGAGCAGGTGTGAAGAACCGACCAGACGGGCAAGTTCATTCAAAAAGGTTTTATTATCAGTTGTTGTCATGGAAGACATTTTCCACTCCTTGTGGTGGCGAAAAAATATCAGAAACTAGAATAGCGCCTTGTATGACAATTCAGCGAGTGAATATTTTGAAAATTCAGACAATAAACTGAGCTTTCTTTTTCTCTCTCTATCAGGGTTATGGCAAACTACCTCTTTTGCACCATTTTCGCTGCCACGTCGGGCAACAGAGGAAGAATAATCCATATGAAATGGCTATGTTCAGTAGGTATCGCGGTGAGTCTGGCCCTACAGCCAGCACTGGCGGATGATTTATTCGGCAACCATCCATTAACGCCCGAAGCGCGGGATGCGTTCGTCACCGAACTGCTCAAGAAAATGACGGTCGATGAGAAAATTGGTCAGCTGCGTTTAATCAGTGTTGGTCCGGATAACCCGAAAGAGGCGATCCGCGAGATGATCAAAGACGGGCAGGTGGGGGCGATTTTCAATACCGTCACACGCCAGGATATCCGCGCCATGCAGGATCAGGTGATGGAACTGAGCCGCCTGAAAATTCCTCTCTTCTTTGCCTACGACGTGCTGCACGGTCAGCGCACCGTCTTCCCGATTAGCCTCGGTCTGGCGTCCTCTTTTAACCTCGACGCAGTGAAAACCGTCGGGCGCGTTTCAGCTTATGAAGCGGCGGACGATGGCCTGAACATGACCTGGGCGCCGATGGTTGATGTCTCGCGCGATCCTCGCTGGGGTCGCGCTTCCGAAGGTTTTGGTGAAGATACGTATCTCACCTCAACTATGGGTAAAACCATGGTTGAAGCGATGCAGGGTAAAAGCCCGGCGGATCGCTACTCGGTGATGACCAGCGTCAAACACTTTGCTGCTTACGGCGCGGTAGAAGGCGGTAAAGAGTACAACACTGTCGATATGAGCCCGCAGCGTCTGTTTAATGACTATATGCCGCCGTACAAAGCGGGGCTGGACGCAGGCAGCGGCGCGGTGATGGTGGCGCTGAACTCACTCAACGGCACGCCTGCAACTTCTGATTCCTGGCTGCTGAAAGATGTCCTGCGCGATCAGTGGGGCTTTAAAGGCATCACCGTTTCCGATCATGGCGCAATCAAAGAGTTGATCAAACACGGTACGGCGGCAGACCCGGAAGATGCGGTGCGCGTGGCGCTTAAGTCCGGGATCAACATGAGCATGAGCGACGAGTATTACTCGAAGTATCTGCCCGGTTTGATCAAGTCCGGCAAAGTGACGATGGAAGAGCTGGACGACGCCGCCCGCCACGTATTGAACGTTAAATATGATATGGGGCTGTTTAACGACCCATACAGCCATCTCGGTCCGAAAGAGTCTGACCCGGTGGATACCAATGCTGAAAGCCGCCTGCACCGCAAAGAAGCGCGTGAAGTGGCGCGCGAAAGCCTGGTGTTGCTGAAAAACCGTCTCGAAACGTTACCGCTGAAAAAATCAGCAACCATTGCGGTGGTTGGGCCATTGGCGGACAGTAAACGTGACGTGATGGGCAGCTGGTCCGCAGCCGGTGTCGCCGATCAATCCGTGACTGTGCTGACCGGGATTAAAAATGCCGTCGGTGAAAACGGTAAAGTGCTGTATGCCAAAGGGGCGAACGTTACTAGTGACAAAGGCATTATCGATTTCCTGAATCAGTATGAAGAAGCGGTCAAAGTCGATCCTCGTTCTGCCCAAGAGATGATTGATGAAGCGGTGCAAACCGCGAAACAATCTGATGTGGTAGTGGCTGTGGTCGGTGAAGCCCAGGGGATGGCGCACGAAGCCTCCAGCCGTACCGATATTACTATTCCGCAAAGCCAACGTGACTTGATTGCGGCGCTGAAAGCCACCGGAAAACCGCTGGTGCTGGTGCTGATGAACGGTCGTCCGCTGGCGCTGGTGAAAGAAGATCAGCAGGCTGATGCGATTCTGGAAACCTGGTTTGCGGGTACAGAAGGGGGTAATGCGATTGCCGATGTGTTGTTTGGTGATTACAACCCGTCCGGTAAGCTGCCAATGTCCTTCCCGCGTTCTGTCGGGCAGATCCCGGTTTACTACAGCCATCTGAATACCGGTCGTCCGTATAATGCCGACAAGCCGAATAAATACACTTCGCGTTATTTTGATGAAGCTAACGGGGCGCTTTATCCGTTCGGCTATGGTCTGAGCTATACCACTTTCACCGTCTCTGATGTGAAACTTTCTGCGCCGACCATGAAGCGTGACGGTAAAGTGACCGCCAGCGTGCAGGTGACGAACACCGGTAAGCGCGAAGGGGCGACGGTAGTCCAGATGTATTTGCAGGATGTAACGGCTTCCATGAGTCGCCCGGTGAAACAGCTGAAAGGTTTTGAGAAAATCACCCTGAAACCGGGCGAAACTCAGACCGTCAGCTTCCCAATCGATATTGAGGCGCTGAAGTTCTGGAATCAACAGATGAAATATGACGCCGAGCCTGGCAAATTCAACGTCTTCATCGGTACCGATTCCGCACGCGTTAAGAAAGGCGAGTTTGAGTTGCTGTAATGCTTTAGTAAGGGCGCGACGTTTGCGCCCTTTGCCTGATGTTCACATCTTAACTTGCTGAATTTTCGCCCTTTGTAGGCCGGATAAGGCGCTCGCGCCGCATCCGGCAAGATACACCGGGCAAGATATGCCCTTTAAGTATTTATCTGATTCTGCAACTGAATCCGTCCGCTCAGGCTAACCCTGTTATTATCAACTATGCTTTTCTCTTAATTCGCTGAAAACAACAGTAAAAGAATGAGGAAAGCATCATGCCACTCTCAAAGCTCTGGACAGGTTCACTGGTTATGTTGGCAGCCGTGAGCCTGCCGCTACAGGCGGCTTCCCCCGTTAAAGTTGGTTCGAAAATCGATACCGAGGGCGCGCTACTCGGCAACATCATCTTACAGGTACTCGAAAGCCATGGCGTACCGACGGTCAATAAAGTCCAGTTGGGAACCACTCCTGTGGTGCGCGGGGCGATTACTTCCGGCGAACTGGATATCTATCCGGAATATACTGGCAATGGCGCTTTCTTCTTTAAAGATGAAAACGATGCAGCGTGGAAAAATGCCGGGCAAGGCTACGAGAAAGTCAAAAAACTCGATGCAGAGCAAAACAAGTTAATCTGGCTGACGCCCGCACCTGCGAATAACACCTGGACCATCGCCGTGCGCCAGGATGTTGCAGAGAAAAACAAACTCACTTCGCTTGCCGACCTGAGCCGTTATCTGAAAGAGGGCGGCACCTTCAAACTGGCGGCCTCAGCAGAGTTTATCGAACGCGCCGATGCGTTACCCGCTTTTGAAAAAGCCTATGGCTTTAAGCTCGGTCAGGATCAGTTGCTGTCACTGGCCGGTGGCGACACGGCGGTGACGATTAAAGCCGCTGCCCAGCAAACCTCTGGCGTTAATGCCGCAATGGCTTACGGAACTGACGGCCCGGTAGCGGCGCTGGGGCTGCAAACCTTAAGCGATCCGCAAGGCGTGCAACCTATCTACGCGCCTGCACCAGTGGTGCGTGAGTCGGTGCTGAAAGAGTATCCGCACATGGCACAGTGGCTACAGCCAGTCTTCGCCAGCCTCGATGAAAAAACATTGCAGCAACTGAATGCCAGCATTGCAGTGGAAGGACTGGATGCCAAAAAAGTGGCTGCCGACTACCTGAAACAAAAAGGGTGGACGAAGTAATTTCCCGTGACTTATCTACGTATTAATCCTGTTCTGGCGCTGCTGCTGTTGCTGACGGCAATCGCAGCGGCGCTGCCGTTTATCACTTACGCGCCTAATCGTTTAGTCTCGGGTGAAGGGCGTCATCTCTGGCAGCTGTGGCCGCAAACAATCTGGATGTTGGTGGGCGTTGGTTGCGCCTGGCTGACCGCCTGTTTTATTCCCGCTAAAAAAGGCAGCATTTTTGCACTCATTCTGGCGCAACTCGTCTTCGTGTTACTGGTATGGGGCGCAGGAAAAGCAGCGACGCAGCTGGCGCAAAACGGCAGTGCGCTGGCGCGTACCAGCCTCGGCAGTGGTTTCTGGCTGGCTGTGGCGCTGGCATTGCTGGCCTGTAGCGATGCCATCCGCCGGATCACCACGCATCCGCTGTGGCGCTGGTTGTTGCATATGCAGATTGCCATTATTCCGCTGTGGTTGCTGTACTCCGGCACGCTTAACGATCTCTCGTTAATGAAAGAATACGCCAACCGTCAGGATGTGTTTGATGACGCGCTGGCACAGCATTTGACGTTGCTGTTTGGTGCGGTGCTGCCTGCGCTGGTGATTGGTGTGCCGCTGGGCGTCTGGTGCTACTTTTCCACTGCGCGTCAGGGGGCGATTTTTTCTATGCTCAATGTCATTCAGACCGTGCCTTCGGTGGCGCTCTTTGGCCTGTTGATTGCGCCGCTTGCCGCGCTGGTTACTGCCTTTCCGTGGCTGGGGAAGCTCGGCATAGCAGGAACCGGAATGACACCCGCACTGATTGCGCTGGTGCTCTATGCCTTGCTGCCGCTGGTGCGCGGCGTGGTAGTCGGTTTGAACCAGATCCCGCGTGATGTGCTGGAGAGCGCCAGAGCGATGGGGATGAGCGGGGCGCAGCGTTTCCTGCATGTCCAGTTACCGCTGGCGCTGCCAGTATTTCTGCGCAGCCTGCGGGTGGTGATGGTGCAGACCGTCGGTATGGCGGTGATTGCGGCGTTAATTGGTGCGGGTGGTTTTGGGGCGCTGGTCTTCCAGGGGCTGTTAAGCAGTGCCATTGATTTAGTGTTGTTGGGGGTGATCCCGGTAATTGTTCTGGCGGTGCTTACCGACGCGCTGTTCGATTTGCTTATCGCACTGCTGAAGGTGAAACATAATGATTGAATTTAGCCATGTCAGCAAACTGTTCGGCGCACAAAAAGCCGTTAACGATCTCAATCTCAATTTTCAGGAAGGGAGTTTTTCGGTGCTGATTGGCACCTCTGGCTCCGGCAAATCCACCACCCTGAAAATGATTAACCGCCTGGTGGAGCATGACAGTGGAGTGATCCGCTTTGCCGGAGAAGAAATTCGCTCGCTGCCAGTGCTGGAGCTGCGCCGCCGGATGGGCTATGCCATTCAATCTATTGGCCTGTTCCCCCACTGGAGCGTGGCGCAAAACATCGCTACCGTGCCGCAATTACAAAAATGGTCGCGGGCGCGGATTGACGATCGTATCGACGAATTAATGGCGCTACTGGGGCTGGAGTCAAATTTGCGTGAGCGTTATCCGCATCAGCTTTCCGGTGGTCAGCAGCAACGTGTGGGAGTGGCGCGTGCACTGGCTGCCGATCCGCAAGTTTTACTGATGGATGAACCCTTTGGCGCGCTGGACCCGGTAACGCGCGGCGCGTTGCAACAAGAGATGACGCGCATTCACCGTTTGCTGGGGCGCACTATTGTGCTGGTGACCCATGATATCGACGAGGCGCTACGGCTGGCAGAACATCTGGTGTTAATGGATCACGGTGAAGTGGTGCAGCAGGGCAATCCGCTGACGATGCTTACTCGTCCGGCAAACGATTTTGTCCGCCAGTTTTTTGGGCGCAGCGAACTGGGTGTGCGCCTGCTTTCGTTACGTAGTGTGGCGGATTATGTGCGTCGCGAAGAACGGGCAGAAGGTGAGGCGCTGGCAGAAGAGATGACGCTACGCGATGCGCTCTCCCTGTTTGTCGCGCGGGGATGCGAGGTGCTGCCGGTGGTGAACACGCAGGGCCAGCCTTGCGGCACGCTGCATTTTCAGGATCTGCTGGTGGAGGCGTAAGCGTATGAAGATGTTGCGCGATCCGCTGTTCTGGCTCATTGCTCTGTTTGTGGCACTGATCTTCTGGCTACCTTACAGCCAGCCGCTGTTTGCTGCCTTGTTCCCACAGCTGCCGCGGCCCGTTTATCAGCAAGAAAGTTTTGCAGCCCTGGCGCTGGCCCATTTCTGGCTGGTGGGAATTTCGAGTTTGTTTGCGGTGATCATTGGCACTGGTGCCGGAATTGCTGTCACTCGCCCGTGGGGCGCGGAATTTCGCCCGATGGTGGAAACTATTGCCGCCGTTGGGCAGACTTTTCCGCCCGTCGCGGTGCTGGCGATTGCCGTTCCGGTAATTGGGTTTGGTCAGCAACCGGCGATTATCGCGCTGATCCTTTACGGCGTGCTCCCCATCTTGCAGGCGACACTTGCCGGGCTGGGAGCGATTGATGCCAGCGTGACCGAAGTTGCCAAAGGCATGGGAATGAGCCGTAGTCAGCGACTGCGCAAAGTCGAGTTACCGCTGGCAGCGCCGGTGATTCTGGCGGGCGTGCGGACTTCGGTGATTATCAACATTGGCACGGCGACGATCGCCTCAACGGTAGGAGCCAGCACGCTGGGTACGCCGATCATCATCGGGCTTAGCGGATTTAATACCGCTTATGTGATTCAGGGAGCGTTACTGGTGGCACTGGCGGCGATCATCGTAGACCGCCTGTTTGAACGGCTGGTGCAGGCGCTTAGCCAGCACGCAAAATAAAGATATAACCTGCGAGCATGACGCCACCAATTCCGCCTAACGCCATAAACAGGAACAGGGCGATGACCCCAATTTTAGCTACGCGCATAATGCACTCCTTATGTTAACGAAAGGATTGTACAGTAAAGCGCATTTGTTAACGAATCATTAAATGCCAAGCGGGAAAATATCATGCCCTTGTTCCTGCCAACTGGTGAGTTGCTGCTGTTGGGCGGGAGTCTGATTTTCACCGCACCACACCAATAGCGTACGGCCTTCAAACAGTTCCGGGCGGAGTTGGTTGAGCGAGTGGGCGAGGACATCAATGCGCCACCCTTGTTGACTGGCAATCCAGCCCTCCAGCCACAGACGGGTGGTATCCTGAATATTCCAGCCAACCACCAGCGCATCTTTGCCCTGTTTTTTACGTGCCGAAGCCAGGCAAATGGCGATGTAGTTGATCAGTACGCCGTCCAGAATCGCCAGCAGTGCCTGGAGAGTCGGTTGTTGGCACTGAAGCCGTCGGCGCAGAGGAATGAACAGATGTGTGGTGAGCGTCTGGGCGGGATAATCCTGACCACGCTCTTTGATCCACATTCGCAGACTTTGCAGGTTGCCACTTTGCAGGTAACTAAGCAGAGTTTCTTGCTGATCGCGCCAGCCGTTCTGCACATCAACATTCTCATTACTGAGTAGCATTTTAACTTTGCTGACCTGCACACCGTTGTCGATCCAGCGTTTGATCTCCCGGATCCGGTCGATATCGGCATCGTTGAACAGGCGATGACCGCCGTCTGTGCGCTGCGGTTTTAACAGCCCATAACGCCTCTGCCACGCGCGTAACGTGACAGGGTTGATATCACAAAGCAACGCCACTTCACCAATCGTGTAAAGCGCCATCGTCCCACCCTTGCTTGCGAGGTCCCAGCATAACTGTAGACGTTCTTTTATGAACCAGGTAGTTTTGGCAGTTTTTTGATCTCGATTAGGATGATTTTGTTTTTGCCAGGTTGTTTTGAGTGATCGTACTCACGATTTTTCATTTTTCTGCAACAGTTCAAAGAAAGTTGAACGCGAGCAATGTATGTTACGCGTTTTAAAGGGACGTGTGGTTTGCGGGTATGTACGATTTTAATCTGGTGTTGCTGCTGCTTCAGCAGATGTGCGTTTTTCTGGTCATTGCGTGGTTGATGAGTAAAACGCCATTATTCATACCATTAATGCAGGTCACAGTTCGTCTGCCGCACAAATTTCTCTGCTATATCGTCTTTTCCATCTTCTGCATCATGGGCACCTGGTTCGGGCTGCACATTGACGACTCTATTGCCAATACCCGGGCCATAGGTGCGGTAATGGGCGGCTTACTCGGTGGTCCGGTAGTGGGCGGACTGGTTGGTCTGACCGGCGGTCTACATCGATACTCAATGGGGGGCATGACCGCGCTGAGTTGCATGATCTCGACGATCGTCGAAGGATTGCTCGGCGGGCTGGTACATAGCATCCTGATCCGCCGCGGGCGTACCGATAAAGTCTTTAACCCCATTACCGCTGGTGCCGTCACGTTCGTCGCGGAAATGGTGCAAATGCTGATCATCCTGGCGATTGCCCGACCTTATGAAGATGCGGTGCGTCTGGTGAGTAATATCGCTGCGCCGATGATGGTAACCAACACCGTGGGCGCGGCGCTGTTTATGCGCATTTTGCTTGATAAGCGCGCGATGTTTGAAAAATACACCTCAGCTTTTTCCGCTACCGCGCTGAAAGTTGCGGCCTCGACGGAAGGCATTTTGCGCCAGGGGTTTAACGAAGTGAACAGCATGAAAGTGGCTCAGGTGCTGTATCAGGAGCTGGATATTGGCGCGGTAGCGATTACCGATCGCGAGAAACTGTTGGCTTTTACTGGTATTGGTGACGACCATCATTTACCAGGTAAACCGATTTCTTCGGCTTATACCTTAAAAGCCATTGAAACCGGAGAAGTGGTCTACGCCGATGGCAACGAAGTGCCTTATCGTTGCTCTTTGCATCCGCAGTGCAAGTTAGGCTCAACGCTGGTGATCCCTCTGCGTGGTGAAAATCAGCGGGTGATGGGTACCATCAAATTGTATGAAGCTAAAAATCGGCTGTTCAGCTCGATCAACCGCACGTTGGGTGAGGGGATTGCACAACTGCTTTCGGCGCAGATCCTCGCCGGGCAGTATGAGCGGCAAAAAGCGATGCTCACCCAGTCAGAGATCAAACTGCTTCACGCCCAGGTCAATCCCCATTTTTTGTTTAATGCACTTAACACCATCAAAGCCGTGATCCGCCGTGACAGCGAACAGGCCAGTCAGCTGGTGCAGTATCTTTCCACTTTTTTCCGCAAAAACTTAAAGCGGCCTTCGGAGTTTGTTACTCTCGCTGACGAAATTGAACATGTGAATGCTTATCTGCAAATTGAAAAGGCGCGTTTCCAGTCGCGGTTGCAGGTCAACATTTCTATTCCGGAGGCGTTGTCTCAGCAGCAGTTACCCGCATTTACCCTGCAACCAATAGTGGAAAACGCCATCAAACATGGGACATCACAACTGCTGGAAACAGGACGAGTGGCAATTAGCGCCCGACGTGATGGGCAACATTTAATGCTGGAGATCGAAGACAATGCTGGTTTGTATCAACCGGCAACCAATGCCAGCGGGCTGGGGATGAATCTGGTGGATAAGCGTTTACGTGAACGGTTTGGCGATGACTATGGGATAAGCGTCGCCTGTGAGCCTGATAGTTACACCCGAATAACGTTACGACTACCATGGAGGGATGAGGCATGATTAAAGTCTTAATTGTTGATGATGAACCGTTAGCACGGGAAAACCTGCGTGTGTTTCTGCAGGAGCAGAGTGATATTGAAATTGTCGGCGAATGTTCAAACGCCGTAGAAGGGATCGGCGCGGTGCATAAACTGCGCCCGGATGTGCTGTTTCTCGATATCCAGATGCCGCGTATCAGCGGTCTGGAAATGGTTGGCATGCTTGACCCGGAACATCGCCCGTATATTGTTTTTCTCACCGCATTTGACGAATACGCTATAAAAGCCTTTGAAGAACATGCCTTTGATTATCTATTGAAGCCGATTGATGAAGCGCGGCTGGAGAAAACACTGGTGCGTTTGCGACAGGAGCGCAGCAAGCAGGATGTTTCGCTGTTACCGGAAAATCAGCAGGCGCTGAAATTTATCCCTTGTACCGGTCATAGTCGTATTTATTTGCTGCAAATGAAAGATGTGGCGTTTGTTAGTAGTCGAATGAGCGGTGTTTACGTTATCAGCCAGGAAGGGAAAGAGGGCTTCACAGAATTAACTTTGCGCACGCTGGAGAGCCGCACCCCGCTACTGCGCTGCCATCGACAGTATCTGGTTAACCTCGCGCATTTACAGGAGATTCGCCTGGAAGATAACGGTCAGGCTGAGTTGATTTTGCGTAATGGATTAACCGTCCCTGTCAGCCGCCGTTATCTGAAAAGTTTAAAAGAGGCGATTGGCCTGTAAAAGACTGCTAAAATGGCTTTTTGCCTCATTAACACCCGAAGGCCTCATGCTAAGTAACGATATTCTGCGCAGCGTGCGCTACATTTTGAAAGCCAACAATAATGACCTGGTGCGTATCCTGGCGCTGGCTAATGTTGAAGCCACCGCGGAACAGATCGCCGTCTGGCTACGTAAAGAAGACGAAGAGGGTTTTCAGCGTTGTCCGGACATTGTTTTGTCTTCATTCCTGAATGGTTTGATTTACGAAAAACGCGGCAGGGATGAGTCTGCTCCGGCACTGGAGCCGGAACGTCGCATTAATAACAACATCGTGCTGAAAAAATTACGCATCGCGTTTTCACTGAAAACCGATGACATTCTGGCGATCCTCACCGAACAACAGTTCCGTGTTTCGATGCCGGAAATTACTGCGATGATGCGTGCACCGGATCATAAAAACTTCCGTGAATGCGGCGATCAATTCTTGCGTTATTTTCTGCGTGGACTGGCAGCGCGCCAGCATGTGAAGAAAAGCTAAGACGGGCATGGCGGCCATGCAAGAACATGGCCGCCGACAGATTATTTCACTTCTTTAAAACCAGCAGCAGCCATGACCAGTTCAATCTGCTTCATGCTGACACCTTTGCTGGTATCTTCATCACCCATCTTGATACCGGAAATGCCCTGCAGGGCTTTCAGATCAACTTTTTCCATATCGATATTTACATTTTCCTGCGCGTAAGTATCGGTATAGGTTAATTTTTCCTCAACGCCCGGAATGTTTTTGTATTTGGCGCTTAATGGCTCAAGTTTCTTAGCTGCATCTTCTTTGGTGGTTGCACCAATGGTTGCAAACTGAATTTTGGTTTCTGAAGATTGCTTAATCACTTTGTCGCCTTTGTAGACATAAGTAATGGCAATTTCAGTACCGTTCAGATTAGCGCTAAATTTCTTAGATTCTTCTTTGTCACCGCAGCCTGCGAGAGAGAAAACCAGAACAGATGCAACTACGAGGGAAAACAGCTTGTTGAAAGCCTTCATGTAAAACTCCATTTTATCAAAATCAGGAAACTGGTGACTCTCACCAGGGCGCTATAGAATATGCTTTATACCTTGTTTTGAGCAGTCCGGAAATGGAGTAGAACTCTTAATAAAAAGCATTTTCTCCTCCCTGGTGCTCAAGCATCGGTAATAATTGTTCGCAAAGTAAAACGCAACTATTCAATGTTTCTATTAGTGTCTCACCTTCCGTATGGCGCCATTGATTCAACACATGCGCCAGCCGATAAAACCCCGTCGCGGTTAAATCTATTGCCAGCAACTCAGCCTGGCTAATGATGCTCTGTTCCTGATAGCGCCAGCCGTTGTGTAGCAATTGAATGAGCAACGCCTGACAGCGCATCAGCAACTGATGAGCGGTGGATGGCGCAGGAAGTACGCACGCTGAAGGTAGTGCTGCAACAGGCGCAGTTTCAGCATCCAGCGCCCAGGCTCTGGTTTGCGTCATCATGACTCGAGGTTCCAGCCTTAACTGTCCTTCAACAAAACTGACGAATCCAGAAACCAGACACACAGGATCATCCTGCTGTTGTAAAAGTGCCGCCATGCGTTCAGTGGCAAAGGGCGCGCAGGCAGAGGCTGGCAGCGATAACGTCAGCACATTATTTTCACCTTCGCCGCTAATCACCTGCGCATCCAGCGTCTGGCGGCTGCTGTCCCATCCCAGCGAAATACACTCCGCCACCGGCAGAATAAATAAATTATCCACCTGATTAAGCGGCCGGACGCAGACTGGCGGACGCTGGCGTAAGTATTCCCGCAAAGCCACAATGCCGGGCTGGCGCAACGGTGCACTCAGCATTTGCCAGGCATCGGGCGACAGTGGGACAACGCTACTTAAGCGGTTGCGAGTAGCTAACAGCAGCTCACCTTCGGCACTGCGACGCGCGGCTTGTGAAACAATTTGCCCACCTGCCAGTGCGCCAGCCTGAAAACTAAACAGCCGACGTGTGGCTGCCGGTGAGTTTTCCTGTTCGCTTCTCGGCCAACTGCGCGAAAGGTGCAAAATACTGCCGGTGTCGGGATCGGTGAACCAGATGCGTAAACCATACTGCTCATTATCCTGCCAGCAACGCATACCTAAAGACACCAGCCGCAGATGATCAAGCTTTGCTTCTCCGGCAATGCCTGCGCCAACCACCGTGCGCCACGGCATGGGAGGAATTTCACCAACACTGTCGCGGCGTGCCATTTCTTGTGCACTGTTCAAGCGACTGTTTAATGCCGCAAGCTGACGTAAGCATTCTCCGGCATGGTAGTGGCTGGCGCGGGCGTGGAAGGCATCAACGCTGGCGCGCAGTTGCCGTAGCGATTCACTCACCCATCGCCAGTTGCAGGTCTCTGCCGCCTGCAATGCACGGCTGAATGCGGCCTCGTAATGGATGAGCGGCTGGCTGATGCCGCCCAGCCATAATGCCTGACTTAATTGCTGAACATATTGACGACACGTTTTGCCTTCTTGGCTGGCAAATGGATCGTCGTTAGATGCGGCGTGTTCGCTGCGCATCTGCCAGATTAAATGAGTAAACTCAGCTTGCTGCGCTTTGGCCTCGGCGAATGCTTGTACCGCCAGCGCCACGTGTTCGCAAAGCGTTCCGGCAATACAATCACAGCGGGCGAAGTGAATGCTGCTGCGGGAATAAAAACGTACGTCACTCATCGGCAATCGGGCAGAGGGAATTTCGCCCGGCACACAGAACAACTCAATGGTGATGCCTTTAGCGACAAGGGCTTGTGCACGTTTACGGGTGACATCGGGTAGGGTAGCCAGCTCTTCCAGCCAGATTGCTGGATCCCACTCTTCTTCTTTTTCCGTGGGCTGGGCGGTAGCGCAAAGTCGTTGATAACTTAACACCAGCATCACGCGATGACGGCACATGCCGCTGGCCCCGCAGGTGCACTGAGCCTCTTTCAGTGCCTGACCGTTCGCCAGCTGGGTACGGACACCGTCACTGAACGTGGCGAGTAAAACACCGTTTTCATGGCTGATTTCCGGAATGTTGCCATTTTCCAGTTCCTTAAGACTGCGCTTCACAAAACCGGCATTGCTTAACGCCGTCAGCGCCTGCGGTGTCAGTTCTAATAATTCCGGACGTAGTGAATTCATGACTGAAGATTCTCCGCCAGCCATGATGCCAGCTCGCCCGGCGTCATCGCGGCTATTTGTGCGCCGACATTAACCAGCGCCTGGGCCGTATCGTGGTCATAGCATGGCGTTGCTGTGCTATCGAGCGCTGCCAGTCCCAGCACTTTGATACCGCTCTGGACACACTTTTTCACCTGATGCGTCAGCAATGATGATGAACCCCCTTCATAAAAATCGCTCACGAGGATAATGACGCTTTTTGCTGGTTGTTCAATAAGTTGCCGACCATACTCTACGGCACTGGCGATATTGGTCCCGCCGCCCAACTGTACTTTCATTAATAACTCTACCGGATCGGCAACGTCTGCCGTGAGATCAACTACGCTGGTGTCAAACGCCACCAGATGGGTACGAATGCCGGGTAACTGCCATAAACAGGCCGCCATCACCGCAGAGTGGATCACCGAATCGACCATCGATCCGCTTTGATCAACCAGTAAGACCAATTGCCATTGTTCACTGTGGCGCTTAATACGGCTGTTAAAGCGGGGGGATTCGATATACAACTTGCCATGTTGCGGGTGCCAGTGTTGCAGGTTGGCGCGCAGAGTACTTTTGAAATCGAAATTACGCGCCAGTGGAATAAATGAGCGACGGCGGCGATCGCGGACACCAGAAAAAGCCTGGCGAACTTCCTTTGCCAGTCGCGCCATAATTTCTTCCACTACCTGGCGCACTATCCGGCGGGCGGCAACCAGCACTTCAGGATTCATCAGATGTTTGGTGTGCAAAACGGCGCGTAGCAGGCTTTCAGAAGGCTGCATACGTTCCAGCACGTCGAGATTCGTCACCACATCTTCAATGCCGTAGCGCAGCACGGCATCGCTTTCCAGCCGCTCAATCACCCGTTGCGGAAACAGCGTGTGAATACTGTTGATCCACTCAGGCGTGGTGAGATTTGAGCTACCCAATCCACCGGAACGTTCACCACGCTGGATCCGTTCAGGATCGCGCCCGTACAGCCACTCCAGCGCGTGGTCTATTTGTCGGGCGTTGTCATCCAGTCCACAAAGCGTCGTTTCTGCCGCTTCGCCAAGAATCAATCGCCAGCGTTGTAGCTCACGGGTGGTCAGAAGATCGTTCAGTTCAGACATGGAAAACTCCCCAGTGTTGCAGCGATGCCAGTGCCTGCTGTTCGAGTTGTTGATGATGTGCAATGGCTTGCGGTGGGCAATGCAACGGCATTTGCAGCGCCGAAACGGGAAGTTGCGCCAGTTGATAATGCTCAAGCACCTGATGCGCCAGCGTCCCACGTTCTCGTGGCGGTAGCCAGGCCATCGCCGCGCGTAAATCGGGCAGGGCGTTGATAAAATCGGCGTCACTTAGTTGATTTAAATGACTGCTGAAACCGGCGATAAATGCAGGCTGACAGGCCAGTTGATGGCGGGCCAGCGCCAGCAAACCGTGCAGCGCCTCGCCGGATTGTGCCGGGGATAACTGCGTCAGCATCGCCAGCGCCGCTTCGGCACTGGCGTTGGGATGTTCCAGACGCATCAGTGCGCCAAGAGCCGCGCCGCGATCCAGTGCCGGGGCATGAACCGCCTGACTGCGGCGCTCCAGTAAGGCCACCGCCGCAGAAAGAGAAACGCCGGGGAGCTGCACACCGCTATGCAGATCGCGCAGGATATGACACAACGCTTGCCAGCTATGCAGGTGAGCGTGAAACTCCTTTTCATCCGGTCTTCCGTTAGATTCACACAGCCACAGCGTGCGATCGATAGCCGCGCATAACGTCGTTTGTAATATCTGCGCGCCTTGCATACCGCTAATTTCATCCAGCCGCCATAAGGCATATAGCACTTCCAGCGCCTGGCCCATTTCGGCAAATTGATTTTCCTGGGCGATTAATAATGTGAGTTGTTCCAGTAATTGTTGACTGAAGGACGCCAGACCCGCTAACGCCGCCTGGCTAAGACATGTGGTGATACTGCCGATTCCGCCCGCGTCCAGCATATCGGCTTCTAATTTATTGCGTGCGGCATCCTGGAGTGTGGCACCAAAACAGGCGGCCTCAATCAATGCCGCATGTTGGCTAAGCGGGCGGGTTAATTTCCAGTGTTCTTCACCGTTGCCTGCAAGTGTCAGTGTACTTCCCTGCTGGCGCACAATCCCTGGGATCTCCAGTATTGCCAGCCGATGTAACACCTGACTTTGCGCTAATCCATCGGGGGTAAAGCGATTCAACGTCAGGTCGGATGGAAGAGTGATTTTGCTACGTTCCAGTTCGCAGGTGACATCTTTTGGCAGAGGCGGTTGTGGCGTGGAGGGGGCAAGTTTACCGAATCCGTCACCCGCTAATGTGTCTATCAACGTTAGCAGAATCGGATCGGTATCGGGATGAATAACGCCGCGATAGCTCCACGGCAACGGCGCGTTCAAGGCTTCTTTAATCAGCGAGCCTGCTATGGCATCCAGCCAGTCAGTGCGTAACGGTAGTGTATGACCGCGCAACTGTGCCAGTGCCATCGCATGCAGATGAGCGGCAGCCATATCCGCGGTTGAAGCAGGCAAGTGATGCTGGCGCAAACGGGTAAGAACCGTTTTTAGCAGTTGTTCTCCCGCCTGCCGCAAGCCCCACTGCCAGCACCAGTTTTGCCAGACCGGGGCAGGCATACCGGAAAGGTATCCAGCCAGCACATCAAGGCGCTTTTCGCTGTATGGCGTGAGATAGCAACCTGTAACGGCCCCATCTTGTGCGGGCAATTCTGGCTTGTTAATTTCCTGCGGACATTCGCGCCACATTTTTGCCAGTGCAGGGGCGTGCCAGCCACCGCAGACGACTAACACGTCGCCATTGTTTTGCTGCATCGCCCATGCAATCCAGCGAGCCATAAAGGCTTCGCGCTGACGATTGAGAGCATCGCCGGGGGAGTCGCCCCGCAGTTGGGCAAAATAGTGCGCCAGCGCAGAGGGTAATGCAGTTTGCTGGCTTTCATCTTCGAACAAGTGATCCCACAGGGTATCGCTGTTATCCATGCGGGTGGCACGCAGCAGCAAGGCCTGGCTTTCCTCTTGCGTATCAGGCGAATCGTCCTCTTCTTCACTCTGCGCCCAGCAAGGCAAATCGATGAAGTAAGTTTGTGCCTGAATACGACTAGCGGCTTGTAGCGCCTGCCACTCCGGCGAAAATTCAGCAAATGGCGTCCAGGCACCACGCCCGGGGGCCGCACCGTCCTGATACTGGCAATAACTGTAAATAGCTACCGGAAGCTGGTGGGCTAACAACAGTTCGTCTACCCGGTCATTAAAATCAGCCGGGCCTTCAATCAACACGTATCGTGGCCGCTGGCTTTCGATTAACGATTTCACCAGCCGGGCGCAGGCCGGACTATGATGCCGGATGCCGACAATTAACGGCTCGCTCATGCTCTTTCCTCACGGCAGGCGGTGGCGGGCTTGATAATAAGCCTGCCAGTGAGCTTCTTTATGTGTGGCGACACGCTGTTCGAAGTAACGGCGCAGACGAGCGCGATCTTCTTCGTTATCTTTGACGATGGTTCCGGCAATACAGTCCACCAGGTCGGCAGGCTCCCCCGCGCGATTCGCTAAAAACCAGGCGCGGACGCCCACTGCATGGGCCACGTTCACGGCTTCAGCGGTGGACATAATCGCTGTTAGTGTATCCATTGACGTTTTCTTTTCGCCGTTGGCACGCAGATCGCGGAAGGTGCGGACCAGTAACTCCAGTACCGCGTCAGGCACTTTATGCGGAATACCGCTATGGGCCAGCAAACGCGCCGAAGCACTGGCGACCAGCTCCAGCTCCTGGGCGAAATCCATAATCGGAAAAACCGTTTCAAAATCGAAGCGACGCTTTAGCGCGGCACTCATTTCATTGACGCCGCGATCGCGGGTATTGGCAGTGGCAATAATATTAAAGCCTTCTCGCGCATAGAGCTGACTGGCTTCACCAGTGAGTTCCGGCACCGTCATAACCCGGTCAGAAAGCATACCTAACAGACAGTCTTGTACTTCCAGCGGTGTACGCGTTATCTCTTCAAAACGGACAATTTTGCCGTCGCGCATTCCCTGGTAAAGCGGGGCTGGGACCAGCGCTTCCGTTGACGGACCATGGTTGATAAGCAGGGCGTAGTTCCAGCCGTACTTGATTTGATCTTCGGTGGTAGATGCGCCGCCCTGAATGGTTAACCCGGCATCGCCGCTAATAGCGGTTGCCAGTAATTCAGACAGGAGAGATTTTGCGGTGCCTGGTTCCCCCACCAACATCAAACCGCGTCCGGTGGCAAGAGTGACTAACATACGTTCGACAGCGGAGGGACTAATCACGACTTTACGGCTAATATTTTGCGCGCTATCGCCAAGGATAAAAGCACGGGCCGCAGGCAAACTTAACTGCCAACCGGGCGGACATGGGGCGTTATCATTTTGTTTTAATTTTGCCAGTTCATCGGCGTATAACACAGCAGCAGGCGGACGCTGCAGATGATTATTCTGCGGTGACATATATTCATCCCTGAAATGTATTAATGAAATAAACGATATTTTACGCGCAATAAATGTTTGGCGCATTAGTTGTTTGGGCGGAAAATATCTGGAAAGCAGATCACAGTAAATAAAAAACCTGCTGGTGAGGCAGGTTCTTTTATTTACTACAATGACGCTAACTTGCTGATTGTGCAACATTTCGTACCAACGAATAAATTATAACCATATCCACACTCCATTGCAATTCAGTGAGTGAGATTTATAATCCGGCCCGTTGGGAGGTTGTGCCGGATCGGACCAATTTTAAGTCCTGGCTGCCGGACGGGTGGTGCCGCAGGCGGTGCCCTGATCCGGAGAGCAACGTTTCGTACCAACATACGTAAACCAGTATCGACAGGCAGTGTAAGGGTAAGGTGCTGGTGTTGCGCTCCTTAATAAGGAGAGCGGATGGACACGCTGACACAAAAGTTAACCGTGCTCATTGCCGTACTGGAGTTATTAGTGGCTCTGTTACGGTTGATTGATTTGTTGAAGTAACGGGCAAATTGAAACGCATCTAAGGGGGAAACCGCTTCCCCCTTTAATAAACTATTATTCTATTTCCTAGTTGAATATATTCTGTAGTTCGCGATTAAAAATTGCTATTACAGTTTCAGGTGATTCACCTCGTAATTTTCGCTCATCAATACACTCATCTCTTATATAAATCAACGCATCATTTATTAGCGGGTCGGCATCTTCTCGATCACGTTGATGAAATGTTGGACGTAGCCGGAATCGTTCCAGTCGATAGACGGAACCTGTAAATAATTCAGAGCATTTATGGATCTCAAGTCTGAAGGAAAACGGATCTTCAGGTACAGGGACCTCATAATCGTAAATAGCAACCAGCTCTTTTTGCACGATCATCGCTTTTCCCGGTGGTAAGTCGGGTTGATAACGGGCAGTCGCATCACTGCCCGCTGTGTTTTAATGGAAAATGACGTCGGGTGCGCTTAACGCTTCACTCAAATCAAACACATCAAGTTCGGCAAAAGTGACGGATTTATTGTCACGGTAAACCCGAAGAGAACGGAAGCTCATTAGCGCTTTGCTATCAACATTGTAGTGGTTAAAACCGGGTGAAAACTTAAGGACCAGCCGGTACTCGCCCAAGTCATAGACAAATGCGTCCTCATAGCCTGACTCCCAGCCTTTGTATCGCATTCCTATAAGTTGCCCAACGGTAGCGGATTTACCTTCCCAGCGAGTCAGGCTGTTACTGGTTGACTCGTCAGGTGTGAGCAGCACCGTGCGGCGCGACAACTGGCGAAAAGGCGGCATAATTTCGTAATCGGCAAAAAGCAGTGCAAATTCACTGCGCATTTCTGCTGTCATTTCTAACGGGTGGGCAATGCCAATCAGAGCGTCCGCAGGCAGGTCAATTGGCTCATCTTGTGCATTGCAGAATTCCCCCTCTGCAGCCACACGAAAGGCGTTGAGTAAACGTCGCGGTTCATTTGCCAGATAAACGCCCCATATCAGTCGCTGGGTAACCAGGCGAGTAAATGGATGATTAACAAAGAGAGAATGAAAATCTGCCAGCGACCAGCGTCGGGTGGTGCGCAGGGCAGTTTCAAGACGCGGGAGCAGGTTTTTGCTCACCTGAGTGGCATCTTTTTTTAGCCCTTTTAATCGGGCCAGTGCCTCGGGCGCTTTCAGTTGATCGTCATCGGCTCGCAACCGGGGAACACTTTTCTGGCGAACGTTTTGCTGATCGTAGATAACCGGGTTGAGGTTTTCATCGAAGCGAACGGTAAACTGCCGGGGACCAAAATCAAAAATCAACGCCTGCGGGTCATCAAGGCCCAGTGATGGGACTACTCTGTCCGCTAACTCTTCCTGGCTTAGCCCGCGATTTTCTGCGACCACCTGAAGTAATTCCGCCGCGTTATCACGTAAGGGGCGGGATTTCGCCCGTTGCGATATATGATGCAGCTGTATCAGCGCCATATCATTATTCATCAGGGTGAGTATATTCAGACCACTGACAGCACGGGCAGATTTGCCTTCTTGTGGCCAGGCGAGGATTTGTGTCGTCAGATCCCGTGCCGTGCTTTCGTCGCCAAAGAAACTTAACGCCAGAAATGCCCAGTTGTCTTTTGCGGGGGCGCCCGCTTGTTGCCATGCGGTGAAGAGATCCCAGGCAAAAGCGGCCAGCGTTTGCGGCTGGCAGAACGTTTTCAGTTGTTCCAGCCCGCTATAAAAACGTCCACCCTGGGTAAAGCGCAGCATTTCGCCGATAATTTCCAGAGCGTCATCGGTAACAGGCTGATTATTAGTGATAAGGCGCGGCCTGGACCACATTGTCGGATGCCAGAAATCAGGAGCTTTTGGAATGCGTGCTGGGTAAATCTCTATTGGACTCTGTTTAAGTAATTGCTCCAGGGCAGGCCATACATCAGCGCGTTGCCAGCGGTTTGCCACAGTTTGCAGCAATTCGCCATGTCCCTGTTCGTACAGTAAACGCAGGGCAAGTAATGCGGCTTCACTATTATCGCTGGGTTTGGTAAAGACAAGAGGGATAAGTGCAGTAGCCGTATGTTCCGGCCATTGTAAAATCCACTGGCGAGCCAGATTACGCTGGCCCGCAAAACGGTGCCAGATGCGGGCAACAGGCAGCGCCAGTTCTGTTGCGCCAAAATTTAAAATTAACGGAAATGTTTCTTTTGGACGATGTGAAAAAGCCAACAGCAGACCTGGTAGCGCATCCAATCCGAGGATACTGAGAAAATAGTCCTCACCCGCGAACAGATGCTTTTTCTCATTGATACGCAGCCAGAAGGTCAAAGCCATCTCACGCGGCAACTGTGCCAATAAATACAGGTTCCAGACACTCTTTTCCGGACGATAACGTGAGCAGTTGTCATTTTCCCATATGTTAATTAACGCTTCTATGTGACCGCTGCGGAGCGCCTGTTCTGCTAATTGTGCTTCCGGGGAGTTCCAGCCATTCAGGATCTCTTCAACCCGCCCCTGGTAGTAATGCCACTGAACAATGAGTGAATTGCGTGCAGCATCCAGTTTTCCGGGGAGTATATAATTCAGAAACAGCCATACATCATCCCCAAAACCCAGTTCCTGTAATACAACTCGTCCACTTTTTTGTTCCATGCGTTGCGCAAGAGATTCCGTGCTGAAATAACGGGCAGACTCAGTGGCGGCAAGCCTCTCTTGTTCGCCTGGTTGCCAGTAAACTTGCGGAGTTAATTCGAGCGGTGCCAAATCAAGACGTGGAGCTGTCATTTTTTTCTTACAACGCCACGGTGGTGAAACGAGGATTTCAGGCAGATTGCTGTTATCGGTACTATCAATAATCGGTTTGGGCGGTGCCGATAAATAACTCTTCAGCACTGCCCTGGCTTGAGTACTTAACCACGGCATCACTTCTGCTGCCAGTTGTGGCTGCGATGCAATCAGCGTTTGTAACAGCGTACGCCAGTATTCATCTCGAGCTTTTTGCTGTGCAGGCAGCTTTTTATCTTCGATGATTGGATAACCTGGGCGGGCTGGTGGTTCTTTTAACGCCAGCAGTTCTGCCAGTGCGGCGAGCGTCGCATGGGGGAAGTTTTTACTGTATTTAGCCACACGTTGCAGGCTGGGTTTGTTTTTATCGGCAACTAACAGCAAGGTGCGGATGACTTGCGGATGGTTAATTTGTACCAGCAGACTGCCGCAATCTTCTTTATGGGCATACATCGCGAGGCGCGGAACGGCTGCAATTCCTTGTTCGCGCAAAAGGGCGGCGCAGGCCGCGTAGCCGAAGTGGTTTTCATGCGACATGTAGCTGGCTTCTCGATCGCTAAATATATCCTGGCTCCAGTAGTGTTCGAGTTTTCTCACCGCTGTGGGGTCATTAGCAACAACTTTTAACCACTCCTTAGAATGAAAATGAGTTCGCGGGCATTCAAGGCCTACCAACTCATTGGCGATTTCTGGTTTTTCCGGGAGGATCAGCGCAATAAAAGGGCGGCGAACTTTGGTTATTCCTGGCAGTGCGGCAATGAGTTTGTCGGCGCATCGCTGCCAGCAGCTTTCCTCTGCCAGAGAGAGATGCTTACGCAGTCGGAGATCGAATTCGTTATAGGTTTCTGAGCGGTAACCATAGCCATAATCCTCGTTCTGATACTGCAATGTGACTACCAGAGGATCACTCTCATAACACCGTACAATAAACTGGCGTGCAATCACCACCTCAGTTGCATATTCCAGCCCCTCTTGTTGGACGATTTCGTCGAGCAACTGTTGGCTGTCCTTTTGCGCAATACAGGCTAGCGTCGCCATTGTCCGGGCCGGGATTGAGGGTTTGTGTTCGCCGATCAAGTTGATGGCCTGCGTAATGGCGGACTGCCACTCCAGTGAAAAATTTTCATAACGCCAGATAATGTTTTTTTTCTTCTCAGCTTTTTGTAGCAATTCATCACCCAGTGTCTGGATGATGCTTTCAGTGATAACAGGCACCGGTTCGCCCGGCCAATTGCGATGGCTGAGTGGTGTTTTGCCTTTTTTATATTTCAGTTCCACTTGGGCGTTATCCGCCAGCCACGGTAATTCCTTGTCCATGCTCTTTCCTTATTCAAACAGAGCTTCAATATCGTTAATCAACTCGCTGGCGGTGATGGCATCGAGCACGAAGAACTGTGCTTCCTGTGTTGAATGACTTCCCCAGCCATAGCTTTCTGCTTTGCCTTCCCATAGCCACAGCTTGCTTAAGAGTTGCTCGGCGCTAAGTTCGGCTGGCGACATACCAACTGCAAAGCCTTCATCGATTTCCATGATTAACGACCAGCGGCCCAGAGGTTTGATCATCCAGCCGATCCAGCCACCATCCTGCGGTTCACCACGCACCCAACCTTTATTCGCCAGTCCCATGACCCGACCGCTCGGGCATTTTCTGCCTGCCCAGCGGGTCAATTCGCTGGCATTGCGCTCGGTTTCTGTCAGGGCGTAACTGTTACGGTCGAGCTGGCGGAACGGCGGTAACAGTTCATAGTCGGCAAAAAGCTGCCCAAAGGCGGCGGCATCCGTCGGTGATATCTCCAGAACGTGAGGAATACCAATAGAGATATCGCCTTCCGGTAAGGTGAAGAGGTCATCGTCAGCGGTGCTGTAGCTGTTATCTTCCGCCACGCGGAAGCACGCCAGTAGCTGGTTTTCGGTGCTATAAACGCCCCAAATCAGACGGCGGGTTAAGTGGCGGACCAGCGGATGCTCAACCAGGAAGAGCTGAAAGTTTTCAGCCGACCAGCGGCGACGAAGGCACATGGCGGATTCCAGCCTTGCTACCTGCTGGGCAGCAACGGTACGCGCATCTTTTTTCAGCAATTTGTAGCGGTTAACAGCATCGTTCGCCTGTGATTCATCATCGCTTTTGTTTGGTTTGGGCAGGTCTTTCAGACGACTGCCGGAAGCGTCACGCACAAACGGTTTTAAGGTTTCATCAAAGCTGACGGTGAACTGGCGTGGGCCGAAATCCAGCAGCAACGAACCGTTATCATCCAGACCGAGATCCGGTGCTAACCGATCTTCAAGCTCCGCCACCGTGAGTTCGCGGCTCTCGGCAATGTTGGCAATTTTTTCTTTTGCCCGCTCCTGTAATGCTTTGAATTTCAGTTTCTGGGCGATGCCGTTAAGCTGCATCAGGGCGATATCGCTGCCGATAGCAGCGAGAATATCCAACCCAACGGTGGCGCGTTTATGCTGGGATTCACCAGGCCAGGCGCGGATTAATGGCGTCAGTTTGCGGGCGGTGTCATCGTTGCCGAGAACACCTAACGCACTGAACGCCCAGCTCTCTTTCGACGGAGCTCCCGCAGTCAGCCAGGCGGTAAACAGATCCCAGGCAAATTCAGCCAGAGAGTCGGCGGTACAGGCATCTTTCACCTGCAATAATCCCGGATACAGAGCCTCTTCCTGAGGGAAGCGGAGCATTTCGCCGAGGTGGAGGAGGGCGCTATCTGGCAGTACCTTGCTGCTATTTTTGAGTTTCGGGCGAGTCCATAATGGAGGTTGATAAAACAACGGTAAAGGGGGGATTTTCGCCGGGTATTTACCCACAGGACTGTTGTCGTTATTTTTATTTTGAATTGCCCAGGGCGGTGAGACTAGTACCATTGGTAGAATTTCTGAGTTTGCAAAATCTTCATTGCGACTATTCAGCAATTGCTGACATTGTTGCAATAAATTTGCCGCTTGCGACGATAATCCGATGACTAATTTTTCGACCAATAAAGGATTTGCATTAAGTAATGAAACCAGCAACGTATGTTTGCGTTTATCATCTTTTTTTACCAATGCTTCGGCTAATGCCGCTATCGTGGCAGAAGGAAAATTTTCGGCACTTTTTATTAGTCGTTCATAACAGCGTTTATTAGTATCGGCGGCTTCGATGAGTGCCGTAATGGCCAACGGATGATTAATACATTTCAGTACGTCACCGCAATTATCTTCTTCAGCATAGGGAGCCAGGCGAGCCAGTGCCGCTATACCTTGCTCCCGTAATACCGTAGCTGACCAACTGGCACCATAGGTGTTAAATACATCAATGTATTGATAGTTCTCCAGTATTTCGAGCGTGAATGGATCTGTCGCTACCAGTTTCAACATTTCAAGTTGTGGAACATCTGCGACCTGGTGTAAACGATGTACGATCTCATGGGCCACTTCGGGTATTTCTGGCATTAAAATGGCAATTAACGGTTGGCGATAGAGTGATATATCTGGTAACGCAACGAGTAATTTTGCAATGCAATTTTGCCATACTTCTTCTTCTGCTAGTGATAAATGTTTACGCAGACGTAAACTAAATTTGTCGTTATTCCTTCTATAACTGTCCTTGCTGCTATCTGCATAATTAATAAAGAAAGTCAAATGTTCATCTTTATAGTCAAAATCGAAATCAATTTGCCACCAGAAGATGACAGTTTCAGTTGCGTATTCGATACCGAAGGTGCTTACAATTTCATCCAGCAACTCGGATGAGGTTTCATCATTCCAGCCCTGACAAAAACAAATTTCCAGTAAGGTCAGCACCGCCATAGTACGTGCAGGTACCTCCAGCTTTTGAGCATTAATTAAGCTAATTGCCTGGTTAATCGCATCAGCCCATTCATCAGAGCATGAGCTGTAATCGAAAGTCAGATTTTTATAATAGTGATAAGTACGATTTGCTAGCCGGGAAATTAAATTTTGTTTCTCGGGTTTGGTCGGTTTTTTTACTGGCTCTCCCGGCCAAAGGCGGTGGCTGAGGGCATGGCGGGCAATATTCGGGGGAAGAATAATGGGATCGTTGTCTGCCAGCCAGGGTAAACCATTAGTTGCTGCCTGGTGATTTATTGAGGCTTTTTCCTCTGTGACCAGGACTTTCTTTGCTGAGGCATCATGTGAGTGAGCGTTAGCGTCTACTTGCTCCACATACCCCTTCTTCACCTTCTCCGTAATCAGCTTCAGTTCCGCTTTTTCCGCCGCCGCAGCATCTGCAAAGCTTTTTATCTGGCTTTGCCCGTTGGTGCCGACCTTACCCCAGTTAATATGCAGCTCGTTTCCCTGCTGCTCAACCGCCCAGAATTTATGTGATTTTTCGTCCTGATAAATATAGGTTTTCATTGTTAAATCCTTTTAATCAAACAGTGATTCAATATCGTTAATCAGCTCGCTGGCGGTGATGTCGTCGAGCGCGGAGAAAGTGAGTGAGGATTGTTTACCGTTGCGATCATAAGAGGCAGTGATTTTTACGCTTTCGACAGGCAGCAGGTCGCTATACCCCGTTTCACCATAAATTAATGAAAAATGTTCTGTTTCAAGTTCGAGAGCGCCATAAGGGGTAGATTTGCGCATCGCATAGATGCTGCCGCTTTCTTCCAGACGTTGCCAGCCTCTGCGTTCCAGCCCGACAATGCGTCCGGCCTGGCAGAGACGTCCGTCCCAGCGTATCAACTCATGGGTATCACGTTCATTATCAGCAAGGTGGTAATAACCACGATCGAGTTGGCGGAACGGAGGAAGTAGTTCGTAATCAGCATAAATTTGCCCAAATGCAGCGGCGGATTCAGGGGAGATTTCCAGCACATGCGGTATACCGATGTTTCCTGCTGGTAACGTGAATAGCTCTTCCTGCGCATCGCTGTAAGTGCTGTCTTCTGCGACCCGGAAGCAGGCAATCAGCGTGTTTTCCTCAGTATATACTCCCCATAACAGCCGTCGGGTTAAGTGACGTACCAGCGGATGCTCCACCAGGAACAGGCGGAACTGCTCTGCCGTCCAGCGTCTGCGCTGGCACATAGCCTGCTCCAGACGATCAATCTGCTGGCTGGCTATGGCGCGTACATCTTTTTTCAACTGTTTGAAGAGATTAACCGCGTCAGTTGCCAGTGTTTTATCATCGCTCTGATTTGGTTTGGGTAAATCTTTCAGAACTTTGCCGTTTGCGTCGCGAACCACGGGTTTCAAGGTTTCGTCAAAACCAACGGTAAATTGACGTGAGCCGAAATCCAGTGTCAGCGAGCCACTGCTATCAAGTCCTAAATCCGGTGCCAGGCGGTCTTCCAGTTCAGCCATAGTCAGCCCACGGTTTTCAGCGACCATGTTGATTTTGTCGCTCGCATGTTCCTGCAATGCGGCGAATTTAATTTTTTGCGCAATGCCATTAAGCAGCATCAGCGCAATATCACTACCGATACTGGCTAACACATCCAGCCCGTAAACCGCGCGTTTATGCTGGGATTCACCCGGCCAGGTGCGGATGAGCGGTGTTAATTTACGCGCGGTGTCGTCATTGCCTAAAATCCCAAGCGAGGTAAATGCCCAGTTTTCTTTTGCGGGTGCGCCAGCTTCTGTCCAGGCGGTATACAGATCCCAGCCAAATTCAGCCAGTGATTCGCGGGTGAAGGTTTCTTTGATGATCGCAAGCCCTGCGTAGGGGGTAATGTCGCGTGGAAAGCTCAACATAGTGCCCAGGTGGCGCATAGCGTCATCTGGCAGAGGCTGGTTGTTACTTTTAAGCCGTGGTCTGCGCCATAAGGTGAACTGATAAAAACCGGGCAGTGGGGCGATTTTTGCAGGATATTCTTCCAGTGGGTCGCTATCAAATAATGTTGCCAGCGCAGCTAAAACATCAGGTTGATTATATCCTTGCGCGATTTCCTCAATAGTTTCTCGCTGGTTTAATTTCACTAGCAGGCGGAGTGCCTGGCGGGCATATTCCCGATTTTGACAGGATTTGCCTAGCGCCAAAGGCAGTAGCCCGGCGGCGGCATGGCGCGGGTTATTTGCCAGCCAATTAGCGGCATCCTTGTAAGCCATTTTTTTCTGTAACCGCTGCGCCATTGGTAAGGCTAGTTCACTGGCCCCAATAAAAAGGGTGAATATCCACAGTCGTTGATGATCTCTTTGCAAGCAAGTCATGAACGCAGGAATGGCAGTACTACCAAAAATCGCCAGAATCTCTTTCTCACCTGAATATCGCTCCTCAATGATTATTTGGTTGAGAAATGAAATCGCCTGTTGTCCCGGTAAGTAACAAAGCGCAGATAGATTCCAGCTTTTGTTTGCATTGTTGTGATATTTCGCAAACTCAGCTTTTAGTGTTGGAAAATCAAAGCGCAACAAGGCATCAACGGCGCTTTGCGGTATATATTTTTTTTCATGCAAGTCATCCTCGCAATGCCGCCATTCATTAAAACCTAATTGCCAAAGGATTTGTTGTTCTGGTGTAAAAGGAATGAAAGATGTCTCCCAACTTTCTTTTTCAATTAGTGGCAGGTCGGTAAATAAGGTTTGCTGGGATGCCTGATATTGCGCGATTTCACTGAATCTGGATATGTCAGTATGACTGATTAACTCTGTAATTCCAGGTGTGATATCCGTGACGGCAGGAACAGGAAGCACAGGTAAATCAAATACGGGTATTACATTTTTCTTTTTATTTATTACCCACGGTGGAGCGACAAACAGCTCCGGCAACATATCCACAGTGGCATATTCACATTCTTCAGCTACTGGCTGCGGACGACATTCAGATAAGATGCCAGCGGCTTTGGCATTCACCCAGGGAATGACGTCGCATACTAACTCTGGCGTGGCGGTAATCAGTTTGACAAGTGCGTTACGCCACTGTGCATCTTCATGTATTGCCAGCAAAGTTGCATAAGCGGCAATAGCCGCAGCGGGATGTTTTTGACAGGCTTTGCTTAAGTATTCCAGGTGCTTTTTCTTGCCAATTACACCGAGGATCAGAATTTGAATCGCATCCGGGTGATTCGTTTTCCATAACCATTTGACAAGATCTTCAGCATTGGCGTGTATGTGAGTGAAAAGGTCCGTGTATTTTACGGGATAGTCGACAGGTAGCTTGAGAAGTATCCGGCTTACACCACGCATTCCATTATTTGCCAGCAACGTAGCCAGATATTTGCGGAAATCATTATATAGCGGAGGGAAACCATATTTTTCCAGGGTGGCCAGGGCAACATCATCGCTTACCATCATACTTAACCAGGTCATCGCCGGAACGTTTTGGTCTGCATAACGTAGCGCCATAGCATTGGCGATATCCGGGCGTTCAGGGATCAATAACGCCGCAAAAGGTTGCCGTGCGGGGGAGAGCGAGGGAATAGCCGCGAGTACTTTATCTACACAGCGTTGCCACTCATCTTCTGAAGCGAGTGAAAGATGATGACATAGACGTTGATGCCAGTTCGGTAGCGATTCTGCTTTGAAATCAGGGGGAATGATGGTGGTGACGTCGGCTTTTACTGGTTTATATTTGAGTTGAAGAGCGAGAAGGGCGATTTCAACGGCACTTTCCAGACCACAGCGAATGACTAAGTCATCGACCAGTTCATCTGTAGAGTAAGAGTTCCATAAACTCCAGAGCAATGCCGCATCAGATTTTATACTTCCTGTTTGTTGATTATTCAGAATTCGCCTTTGTAACTCGGCAAACGCCAGCTGCCAGTTTTCAGGATAAGAGCGGTAATTGTTGTCGGGATCATATGCCCTGGTGTTATTCGCGATGCGCTTCCATATCTCACCGTCTTTGCGCAGATAATTGATCTCCTTGGGGCGAGAGCGATGTGGAAAAGCAAATCGATTAATATCGTCAGTTACCAGAATGACTGCATCATCAGCCAGCCATGGGCGTTTATTTTGACTCACAGGGGGAGTTTTAACTTCAGGAGTGGCTTTGGTGACTGGAGGGATATATACGTTTGCCGAATCGCCTTCCACATAGCCTTTTTTCGTTTTCTCTGCGATCAGCTTCTGTTCCGCTTTTGCCGCCGCAGCAGCATCAGCAAAACTTTTTACCTGGCTTTGCCCGTTGGTGCCGACTTTGCCCCAACTGATATGCAACTCGTTGCCTTGCTGCTCCACCGCCCAAAATTTATGTGATTTTTCGTCCTGATAGATAAAGTGTCTCATTCTGCATCCCTGTAATTTTATCCAGTTGAATGCAGATGCTACCAGTATTTATGCGGGTTAGAGAGAGACAAAATCGCAAGAAAACAACTTTAGGAATTTATAAAGAAAAGGCGCTGTCGATGCAGCGCCTTGAAGGGGGATTATTTCACCTGATGGCCTGGTTTAGCACCAGCATCCGGGCTTAGCAGGAAGATATCTTTCCCGCCAGGACCGGCAGCCATCACCATGCCTTCAGAGATACCAAAGCGCATTTTACGTGGTGCCAGGTTGGCCACCATAATGGTGTGACGACCAATCAGTGCCTGCGGATCCGGGTAAGCAGAACGAATGCCGGAGAAGACATTACGTTTTTCGCCGCCGAGATCCAGCGTCAGGCGCAGCAGTTTGTCAGAACCTTCAACAAACTCTGCGTTTTCAATCAGTGCCACGCGCAGGTCAACTTTGGCGAAGTCGTCAAAGGTGATGGTTTCCTGAATCGGATCATCTGCCAGCGGGCCAGTAACTGGTGCAGCAGTGGCTTTTACTTCCTCTTTGGATGCTTCCACCAGTGCTTCAACCTGTTTCATGTCGATGCGGTTATACAGCGCCTTGAACGGATTCACTTTATGGCCAAGCAGCGGTAGCTGGATACCATCCCAGGTCAGTTCCGTATTCAGGAATGCTTCTGCACGCTCGGTCAGTTTCGGCAGTACCGGCTTCAGGTAAGTCATCAGCACGCGGAACAGGTTGATGCCCATTGAGCAAATCGCCTGCAGGTCAGCATCGCGACCTTCCTGTTTTGCGACTACCCACGGAGCCTGTTCATCGACATAGCGGTTAGCCAGGTCAGCCAGTGCCATGATTTCGCGCACTGCTTTACCAAATTCACGGCTTTCCCACGCTTCACCAATCACTTCAGCGGCATCGGTAAAGGTTTTGTACAGCTCAGGGTCAGCCAGCTCGCTTGCCAGCACACCGTCAAAACGCTTGTTGATAAAGCCCGCATTACGGGAGGCCAGGTTAACCACTTTGTTAACGATATCGGCATTCACGCGCTGAACGAAATCTTCCAGGTTGAGATCGATATCATCAATGCGCGAAGACAGTTTTGCAGTGTAGTAGTAACGCAGGCTGTCGGCGTCAAAATGATTCAGCCAGGTGCTGGCTTTAATAAAGGTGCCGCGAGACTTGGACATTTTCGCGCCGTTCACCGTCACATAGCCGTGAACAAACAGGTTGGTCGGCTTGCGGAAGTTGCTACCTTCCAGCATGGCAGGCCAGAACAGGCTGTGGAAGTAAACAATATCTTTACCGATGAAGTGATACAGCTCGGCGGTGGAATCTTTCTTCCAGTATTCGTCGAAGCTTACGCTGTCGCCGCGCTTGTCGCACAGATTCTTGAATGAACCCATATAGCCAATCGGCGCGTCCAGCCAGACGTAGAAATATTTGCCCGGCGCGTTCGGAATTTCAAAACCGAAGTACGGCGCGTCGCGGGAGATATCCCACTGTTGCAGGCCGGATTCAAACCACTCCTGCATTTTATTTGCCACTTGCTCCTGCAACGCGCCGCTGCGGGTCCATGCCTGCAACATTTCGCTGAAAGAAGGCAGATCAAAGAAGAAGTGTTCGGAATCACGCATTACCGGCGTAGCGCCAGAAACCACCGATTTCGGTTCGATCAATTCAGTCGGGCTATATGTTGCGCCGCAGACTTCGCAGTTATCGCCGTATTGATCAGGTGCTTTACATTTCGGGCAGGTGCCTTTCACAAAACGGTCCGGCAGGAACATGCCTTTTTCCGGATCGTACAACTGAGAGATGGTGCGGTTTTTAATAAAACCGTTCTCTTTCAGGCGGCTGTATATAAGCTCCGACAGCTGACGGTTCTCTTCGCTGTGCGTAGAGTGGTAATTGTCGTAGCTAATGTTAAAGCCTGCGAAATCAGTCTGATGCTCCTGACTCATTTCGCCAATCATCTGCTCCGGTGTGATACCAAGTTGCTGGGCTTTCAGCATGATTGGCGTACCGTGGGCATCGTCGGCGCAGATGAAGTTGACCTCGTGGCCGCGCATTCGCTGGTAACGGACCCAGACATCAGCCTGGATGTGCTCCAGCATATGGCCGAGGTGGATTGAGCCGTTGGCGTACGGCAGTGCGCACGTTACCAGAATTTTCTTCGCGACTTGAGTCATAGTAGGCATTACTTCTTTGTAGTGAAAAGGGCTTAGATAGTACCAAATGGGGCATGGTTACGTAAGTCCTGTGCAAGCATCTTATGATGCATTATTAGGTAAGTACTTAGCTGTTAACTTCAGGTAAACTAATAGCGATAAGTTATCTTTATAAATAAGGAGTCGGGATGAACGAACAATCCCAGGCCAAATCACCAGAAGCCCTGCGCGCAATGGTCGCCGGGACACTGGCCAATTTTCAGCACCCAACCCTCAAGCATAACCTCACTACGCTAAAAGCGTTGCACCATGTTGCCTGGATGGACGACACGTTGCATGTGGAACTGGTTATGCCGTTTGTCTGGCATAGTGCGTTCGAAGATTTAAAAGAGCAATGTAGCGCCGAATTGCTGCGTATCACTGGGGCGAAAGCTATCGACTGGAAACTGTCGCATAACATTGCCACTCTGAAACGCGTGAAGAATCAGCCGGGTATTAACGGCGTGAAGAACATCATTGCGGTCAGTTCCGGCAAAGGCGGCGTGGGTAAATCCTCCACGGCGGTAAACCTGGCGCTGGCACTGGCGGCGGAAGGGGCGAAAGTGGGTATTCTGGATGCCGATATCTACGGCCCATCAATCCCAACCATGCTGGGCGCAGAAAACCAGCGTCCGACGTCACCAGACGGCACCCATATGGCACCGATTATGTCTCATGGCCTGGCAACCAATTCAATTGGTTATCTGGTCACTGACGACAATGCGATGGTATGGCGTGGTCCAATGGCCAGCAAGGCGCTAATGCAGATGTTGCAAGAAACCTTGTGGCCAGACCTCGACTATCTGGTGCTCGACATGCCGCCAGGAACTGGTGACATTCAGCTGACGCTGGCGCAGAACATTCCGGTGACCGGTGCAGTAGTGGTAACAACGCCGCAGGACATCGCGCTGATCGATGCGAAAAAAGGCATCGTGATGTTTGAAAAGGTCGAAGTTCCGGTGCTCGGTATTGTCGAGAATATGAGTGTGCATATTTGCAGTAACTGTGGTCACCATGAGCCGATTTTCGGCACTGGCGGCGCAGAGAAACTGGCAGAGAAATACCACACGCAACTGCTGGGACAGATGCCGTTACACATCTCCTTACGTGAAGATCTCGATAAAGGCACGCCAACGGTTATCAGCCGTCCGGAGAGCGAATTTACCGCTATCTACCGCCAACTGGCAGACCGTGTTGCAGCCCAACTCTACTGGCAGGGCGAAGTCATCCCTGGCGAGATTGCCTTTCGCGCCGTATAACGCGTATTAACCTTTCTGGTTATTCTTCATTCACCGCATCAATGTTAAATTGATGCGGTGAATTTTTTTGCAGCCTTAATAACCCCTTTTTTAATGCTGCGAATATTCAGTGGATCTTAGTCCGAAACTGTACAAAGGCGATTGATTGTGCAAACACTGTCTCTTTATCATCCCTCGTGGCTGTGTAGCGGATGTACAGCTATAGTTTGTTATGCACTCAATCTACCCGGCATAACCTTTACTACAGGGATAACGTTCAATGAATAAGTATTGGTTGTCAGGAGTTTTTTTTCTTGCTTATGGACTAGCATCACCCGCGTTCTCTTCTGATACTGCAACATTAACCATCAATGGCAGGATTAGTTCCCCTACATGCAGTATGGATGTTGTTAATAATCATCTTCAGCAACGTTGTGGGCGGTTGTTACAACGAGTTGAAACCAACTATCGCGCTTCTTCTACTGCAAAAGGCGTTACGACAGAAGTGGTTGCTGTGGGTAATAATGACAAACGTAAAATCGTGTTAAATCGTTACGATTAATTTGGCAACACCGTTTTAAGCATATTTAGAAAGCCAAAATCATTCTCGTGAATGATTTTGGCTTTTTTATTTATTTAATAAATGTTATTTTCGGTAATCAATCAGTTTCAAATATGTTTGTTATATGGAGTTATTTGTTGTGATTATATTGTATTAGTTAATTTGTTTTAAATCAATAAAACAATATGTTTACATTGAAGCAACCTTTTTGGTGTGAGAAATTTGTTTCCAAGAGATACAGACTCTTAACAAAACAAAATAAACCTATTAAGGAACACATTATGAAACGTTCAATTATTGCTGCCGCTGTCTTGTCCTCTGTATTTATGAGTGCTGGTGTATTTGCTGAAGACGTCGACACCGGAACTTTAACCATTAAAGGAAATATTGCTGAATCTCCATGTACATTTGTTGCTGGTGGTGATTCAGTCAGTATTAATATGCCGACTGTACCAACCACTGTATTTGATGGTAAAGCGAAATATTCAACTTATGATGATGCGGTTGGTGTAACCAGCAGTATGCTGAAAATTACTTGTCCGAAGACTATTGATGGCGTAAAACTTTCATTGATCACCAACGAGAAAATTCTTGGTAATGATAAGGCAATATCCAGTAGTAATGACACAGTTGGATACTATCTCTATTTAGGGGATAGCAGTGACGTACTGGATATTTCCGCACCGTTTAATATTGAAAGTTATAAAACTGCTGACGGACAATATGCCATACCGTTTAAGGCAAAATATCTGAAGTTGACTGACAGTGGTGTTGCATCTGGTACTGTTAACTCTTCATTGGTTATGCGTGTTGCCCAGGATTAAACATTTAAAATAATCACCTTGTTTTTTCAGCAACTTAAAATGGCCGCCATATTCATGGCGGTCAGCATAAATATAAGAGGCATTAAGATGAAAGGATTATTATCTTTACTCATCTCTTCTATGATATTTCCTGTGCATGCCGGAATGGTTATTTTCGGGACACGTATCATTTACCCGGCAGAGCAGAAAGAAGTCATGGTACAACTGATGAATCAGGGAAACCGCTCTTCGCTGGTGCAGGTATGGATTGATGATGGTGACACGTCTCTGCCGCCAGAAAAGATTCAGGTTCCTTTCATGTTAACGCCACCAGTAGTGAAAGTAGCGGCCAATTCTGGGCAACAAATAAAAATTAAAATCATGCCTAATAAATTACCTGTTAATAAGGAGAGTATTTTCTATCTAAACGTTCTGGATATTCCACCGAATAGCCCAGAAGATGAAGGAAAGAATGCGTTAAAATTTGCCATGCAAAACAGAATCAAGTTGTTTTACCGACCTGCAGGTGTTGCCCCAGTAAATAAAACGACCTTTAAAAAATTGCGGGTGAGTCGTAGCGGTAATAACGTAGTCATAAAAAATGACTCGCCAAATTGGGTAACGATTTCTGACGTTAAGGCTAATAACGTCAAAGTGAATTATGAAACTATCATGATTGCACCACTAGAAAGTCAGAATGTCAGTGTAAAAAATAATAATACGGATGGCTGGCAACTGACCATTATCGATGATCACGGCAACTATATTAGTGACAAAATTTAATTGCAGGAGCTTCCTATGTTGAGAATGACCCCGCTTGCATCAGCAATAGTTGCGTTATTGCTCGGCATTGAAGCACATGCAACAGAAGAAACATTTGACACCCATTTTATGATGGGCGGAATGAAAGGTGAGCAAGTAACAAATTTGCGTCTTGATGATAATCAGCCTTTACCCGGCCAGTACGACATTGATATTTATGTCAATAAGCAATGGCGTGGAAAATATGAGATTATCGTCAAAGATAACCCAGATGAAACTTGCCTGACGCGTGAAATTGTAAAGCGGTTAGGTATAAATAGCGATAATTTGGCACGCGACAAACAATGCTTAACATTTGAGCAACTTGTACAGGGTGGAAGCTACGCCTGGGATATTGGAATTTTTCGTTTGGATCTTGCTGTCCCACAGGCCTGGGTCGAAGAACTGGAAAATGGTTACGTTCCGCCAGAAAACTGGGAACGGGGAATTAATGCGTTTTATACGTCTTATTATGTAAGTCAGTATTACAGTGACTATAAAGCCTCGGGTAATAGTAAGAGTACCTATGTGCGTTTTAACAGTGGGCTAAATTTGCTGGGATGGCAGCTGCATTCTGACGCCAGTTTTAGCAAAACGGATAATAATCCAGGGGAGTGGAAAAGCAACACACTGTATCTGGAGCGTGGATTTTCTCAAATTCTCGGTACGCTGCGTATTGGTGATATGTACACGTCAGCCGATATATTTGATTCCGTTCGCTTCAGCGGGGTTCGGTTATTTCGTGATATGCAGATGTTGCCAAACTCGAAGCAAAATTTTACCCCACGGGTACAGGGGATTGCTCAGAGTAACGCGTTGGTAACTATTGAACAGAACGGTTTTGTCGTTTATCAGAAAGAGGTTCCACCAGGCCCGTTTTCGATTAGTGATTTGCAGTTAGCGGGAGGAGGTGCGGATCTTGATGTGAGTGTTAAGGAAGCCGATGGATCAGTTACTACATATCTGGTGCCTTATGCGGCAGTACCTAATATGTTGCAACCTGGCGTATCAAAATATGATTTTGCAGCGGGCCGTAGTCATATTGAAGGTGCGAGCAAGCAAAGTGATTTTGTCCAGGCAGGTTATCAGTATGGTTTTAATAACTTATTGACGCTGTATGGCGGCACGATGGTTGCTAATAATTACTACGCGTTTACCCTCGGAACAGGTTGGAACACGCGCATTGGCGCAATTTCAGTCGATGCAACTAAATCGCACAGTAAGCAAGACAATGGTGATGTGTTTGACGGGCAAAGTTATCAAATTGCTTATAACAAATTTTTGAGCCAAACATCGACACGTTTTGGTCTGGCGGCCTGGCGTTATTCGTCGCGTGATTACCGCACGTTTAACGATTATGTGTGGGCAAATAATAAAGATAATTATCGTCGTGATAAAAACGATGTCTATGACATTGCCGATTATTACCAGAATGATTTTGGTCGCAAAAATAGCTTTTCCGCCAATATGAGTCAGTCATTGCCAGAAGGCTGGGGATCTGTGTCATTAAGTACTTTATGGCGTGATTACTGGGGGCGCAGTGGCAGTAGTAAAGATTATCAACTGAGTTATTCCAATAACTGGCAACGGATAAGCTATACCCTCGCGGCAAGTCAGGCGTATGACGAGAATCATCATGAAGAGAAACGTTTTAATATTTTTATATCAATTCCCTTTGATTGGGGTGATGACGTTACGACGCCTCGTCGGCAAATATATATGTCTAACTCAACGACGTTTGATGATCAGGGTTTTGCCTCAAATAATACGGGATTATCAGGAACAGTAGGGAGTCGGGATCAGTTCAATTATGGTGTCAACCTGAGTCATCAACATCAGGGAAATGAAACGACAGCTGGAACGAATTTAACCTGGAACGCGCCGGTGGCAACAGTGAATGGCAGCTATAGTCAGTCGAGTACTTATCGACAGGCTGGAGCCAGTGTTTCAGGGGGCATCGTCGCCTGGTCGGGTGGCGTTAATCTGGCGAACCGTCTTTCCGAAACGTTTGCTGTGATGAATGCGCCAGGAATTAAAGATGCTTATGTCAATGGGCAAAAATATCGCACAACAAACCGTAATGGAGTGGTGGTATACGACGGAATGACACCTTATCGGGAAAATCACCTGATGCTGGATGTGTCGCAAAGCGATAGCGAAGCAGAATTGCGCGGTAACCGGAAAATTGCCGCACCTTATCGCGGCGCGGTTGTACTGGTTGATTTTGATACCGATCAGCGCAAGCCCTGGTTTATAAAAGCGTCAAGAGCGGATGGGCAACCATTAACGTTTGGTTATGAAGTCAATGATATCCATGGTCATAATATTGGCGTTGTCGGCCAGGGAAGCCAGTTATTTATTCGCACCAATGAAGTACCGCCAGCGGTTAATGTGGCAATTGATAAGCAACAAGGGCTTTCATGCACAATCACCTTCGATAAAGAGATTGATGAAAGTAAAAATTATATCTGTCGGTGAGAGGTGGAATATGATTTTCAGAAATGGAATGTTACTAATTTTTATTTTATGGGCTAATTTTACCTGGGCTGGATGTCGTACCACTGCATCATTAAATATTACTGATAGTATTAATGTGGGGGAGATTTTAGCGAATGAGGTTTCCTTTAGTAAAAGTGTTGTGTTTACTGGGATATCTTGTGATACGAGCACGGATAAAATAGTCTATAAAAATATCCAAAGTGATTGGGTTGAAGTCGGGCCTTTTGGTAATGGCGAAAAGTTAAAGGTTAAAATAGAGTCTTTAGGTAAAACCAGTGACACGATTGGGAAATCCAGCAATGCACAGGCAGTATTACCCTATGTGGTTAAAATATCTAAAGGCACACCTGATTTTACTGGAGAAAGAAAACCTACCTGGTTTCTTTCAGATACTGTGATTGCAAATATTGGCGGTGAGTCATCTTCATCCATTGACTTTTGGTTGAGCATTTGTAAGACATTGAAGATTAACTGGTGTGTAAGTTATCTCACCAGTAAACTGGCGGGGGATACATTTACGCTTGGATTAAGTATTTCCTATTATCCTAAAAATACGACCTGTAAGCCTGAAAACACAATAATAAAAGTAGATGATATTGCCTTGTCCCAACTCAGAAGTCAGGGAAAGATTACGGCGAATAGTAAGGAAGGAATAATTACGTTGAAATGTGATAATCTTTTCGGCGACACAAAACAAGCATCGCGGAATATGGTCGTATATCTTTCCAGTAGTGACTTAGTTACAGGAAGCAATACAATTTTGCGCGGCAACATAGATAATGGTGTAGGATTTGTGTTGGATCTAAAAGAACCACCCAAAGGGACTGAAGCAGCCATCAAAATTTCTGCTAGCGGCGATCAGGGCGCGGCGACATCATTATGGAAAACAGATAAACCCGGGGCTTCTTTAAATAGTAATATTATTAATATACCTGTCCTGGCCAGTTACTATGTTTATGATAAAAATAAAGTAAAATCTGGCGCACTACAGGCAACCGCATTAATCAACGTGAAATACGACTAATAACAAGTAAGACGAGCAAGTGGCTAATAATAAAAAATAATAAGGTGTCTGCATTTCCCCCTCTCTCCGAGGGGGCTTTTTTTAGCGATGATAAAAAATCTCACCGTCGTAGGCTTTAATGATTTTTCCGTCGGTATCATTGATCAGCACATATGCACCGCCCATATAGGTCCAGTGGGTTCCGGCGTCAGGTGCGGGCAAGTTACGCAACTGCCACTGCTTAATGTTGTATTCATCGGTACGGTACATTTCTGGTACGGTGTCACCTGGTTTGAAATGCTTGAAGTCAGCAATGAAACTGCTTAACTCATACTTCGAAATTCCCGAGGCATTGGTCGAACCCGCGGTGGCTGGTGCGGCCCATGCTGCGCTGGTTACCAGCAAAAGCGCACCCAGCAACATCTTATTTTTTATGGTCATATACTCTCCACTTTGGGGATCAGTAAAATCAGTCGCATATCTTTCCTGCCATACAATATAACCGACAAGCGATATTTTGTTAGTGATCCCATGATTTCGTAAAAAGTGTAAATGAAAGGATGCAGCAAAAGCATCCTCATTGAGCGAGAAGTGAGCGGAATAAGCTGATTTAAGAATCATCCTGGGCTAAAGGGATAACGAAGCCCAGATGATTGTTTTATCTCATAATACCCATAAAGCCATGCACTCCCATATACAACCCGACTAAGCCAATTAACAGACTGGAAAAATAGGGGGCGCGTTTAGCGAGAGTGTTAAATCCGCTCCAGCGTTTTGCAACCTGCTGAACGCTGATTGCTGCGCCAACGCCTACGGTGACCAGCGTTAATGCCAGGCCGATGCTGAAACTGACGACCAGAGTTGCACCCAATGTGAGGGCTTTCAACTGAATGCAAATCAACAACACTGTTATTGCCGCAGGGCAGGGGATAAGCCCGCCGGTTAAGCCAAACAGCAAAATTTGCCAGTTGGTGACCTCTCTACCATCAAAGCGTCGTTTAATGTCACTGGCATGGGCCAGCGCATGAGCATCCTGATACTCGTCGCTCTGGTCATGTTCGTGATGATGATCATGCTCGTGGTTGTGGTCGTGATGATGGTCATGATGGTGGTGCTCATGCATATTCTCCAGCCAGTTTTGTTCACCTCGCCAGGTGCGCCAGAACATCCAGAACGCGGTGCCAATAATGATCACCGCGGAAATCAACTGAAGCCACGGCTCCGCTGACTGTGCAGTAAAGCGTTTGCTGATCACCATCCCACCAAAAGCAATCAACCAGACTACTGCCGTATGCGAAATGGTTGCCGCCAGTCCAAGCATCACCGCCTGTTTAATGGTGCCTTTAATGGCGATGATAAACGCCGCCATCATCGTTTTTGAGTGTCCTGGCTCCAGACCATGTAGTGCACCAAGTAAGATGGCGCTGGGGATGAAAAACCAGGCGTTTCCTTGCTGAAGAAGAGTTGTAAATTCGGTCATGATAATAATTCTTAGTATTAAGTCGGCGGCCTGATTCTACTCCCCCCCAGTACATGATACTACCCCCCAGTAGATTAATAGTGCTATGATTTTCCATGATCTTGTTAACCAGGTGTTGCCATGTCTCATACCATCCGTGATAAACAGAAACTGAAAGCGCGTGCCAGTAAGATTCAGGGACAGGTTGTTGCGCTCAAGAAAATGCTCGACGAGCCGCACGAATGTGCTGCTGTTCTACAACAGATTGCCGCTATCCGTGGTGCGGTAAACGGCTTGATGCGAGAAGTGATTAAAGGCCATCTGACGGAACACATTGTTCATCAGGGCGATGAATTAAAGCGTGAAGAAGATCTGGATGTCGTTCTGAAAGTGCTGGATTCTTATATCAAATAATTTATTAACGCGATTGTAAAACTGCGGTTTTTCCTCGTTTACAACGCGTGCGCTGGACATTACCATCCTCCTCTGCGATTTATCATCGCAACCAAACGACTCGGGGTGCCCTTCTGCGTGAAGGCTGAGAAATACCCGTATCACCTGATCTGGATAATGCCAGCGTAGGGAAGTCACAGACCATCAGGTCATTGCTTCTTCACGTTATGGCAGGAGCAAACTATGCAAGTCGACCTGCTGAGTCCGGCGCAATCTGCGCACGCGTTACACCTCTTTCACCAACACTCTCCCCTTGTGCACTGCATGACCAATGATGTGGTGCAAACCTTTACTGCCAATACCTTACTGGCGCTCGGTGCATCGCCAGCGATGGTTATCGAAGCCGAAGAGGCCAGTCAGTTTGCGGCTATCGCCAGTGCCTTGTTGATTAACGTAGGCACACTGACGCAGCCACGTGCGCAGGCGATGCGTGCTGCCGTTGAGCAGGCAACACGATCACAAACGCCCTGGACGCTTGATCCGGTTGCGGTTGGTGCACTCGATTATCGCCGCCGTTTTTGTCTGGAACTTTTATCTTTTAAACCGACAGCGATACGTGGTAATGCTTCGGAAATCATGGCATTAGCTGGCATTGCTAATGGTGGACGTGGTGTGGATACCACTGACGCCGCAGCTAACGCGATACCTGCTGCACAAATACTGGCACGGGAAACTGGCGCAGTCGTCGTGGTCACTGGCGAGGTAGATTATGTTACCGATGGTCGTCGCACCGTTGGCATTCACGGCGGCGATCCGTTAATGACCAAAGTGGTAGGAACTGGCTGTGCATTATCGGCGGTTGTCGCTGCCTGTAGTGCGTTACCAGGCGATACGCTGGGAAATGCCGCATCTGCCTGTCACTGGATGAAACAAGCCGGAGAACGCGCCGTCGCCAGAAGCGAGGGGCCAGGCAGTTTTGTTCCACATTTCCTTGATGCGCTCTGGCAGCTGACGCAGGAGGTGCAGGCATGAAACGAATTAACGCTCTGACGATTGCCGGTACTGATCCGAGTGGTGGTGCGGGGATTCAGGCCGATCTTAAAACCTTCTCGGCACTTGGCGCTTATGGTTGCTCAGTTATTACTGCACTGGTGGCGCAAAACACCCGTGGCGTACAGTCGGTGTATCGCATTGAGCCTGATTTTGTCGCCGCCCAGCTCGATTCGGTGTTCAGCGATGTGCGAATCGACACCACTAAAATCGGTATGTTGGCGGAAACCGATATTGTTGAAGCGGTGGCAGAACGGTTGCAACGTTATCAGATCCAAAACGTGGTACTCGACACCGTTATGCTGGCAAAAAGTGGCGATCCACTGCTTTCACCTTCGGCGGTTGCCACGCTGCGCGGTCGATTATTGCCACAGGTTTCATTAATAACGCCAAACTTGCCCGAAGCTGCTGCCTTGCTCGACGCGCCACACGCGCGTAACGAACAGGAAATGCTGGAACAGGGACGTGAATTATTGGCGATGGGCTGTGGCGCAGTGCTGATGAAAGGCGGTCATCTGGATGATGAGCAAAGCCCGGACTGGCTGTTTACTCGTGAGGGAGAACAACGATTTACTGCACCGCGCATTATGACCAAAAACACCCACGGCACTGGTTGTACGCTCTCAGCGGCGCTGGCTGCACTACGCCCGCGCCATACAAACTGGGCTGACACCGTACAGGAGGCAAAAAGCTGGCTTTCTGCGGCGTTAGCGCAGACAGACACGCTGGAAGTTGGCCACGGGATTGGTCCGGTTCACCACTTTCACGCCTGGTGGTGAGCACCGTAGTATAGCTGCTTTGGTTATTGTCAGTCTTTGGCGCTGACATTCAGGGATGAAACCAATGCAGCTAAGAATCGGCAGTCGAAAAAATTTCACCGCTTTGATATGCGCTCTGGGGCTAATTTCCATCGTTGCGATTCATCCCCGTCAGACGGTGAATTTTTTCTATTCGACAGCAATTCAGATTAAAGACTACATCCACTTTTATGGTTATCGCCCGGTCAAATCTTTTGCTATTCGTATCCCTGCCAATTACACCATTCATGGTATTGATGTTTCACGCTGGCAGGAGCGGATCGACTGGCAGCGTGTAGCAAAAATGCGCGACAACGGTATTCGCTTGCAATTTGCCTTTATCAAGGCGACGGAAGGCGAAAAGCTGGTGGACCCGTATTTTTCGCGTAACTGGCAACTAAGCCGCGAAAATGGCCTGCTGCGCGGGGCGTATCACTATTTTTCTCCGTCGGTATCCGCTTCAGTTCAGGCCAGATTATTTCTGCAAACAGTGGATTTTGCCCACGGCGATTTCCCTGCCGTGCTGGACGTAGAAGAGCGAGGAAAATTATCGGCAAAAGAATTACGCAAACGGGTAAGTCAGTGGCTAAAAATGGTCGAAAAAAGCACGGGAAAAAAGCCGATTATTTACTCCGGAGCCGTGTTTTATCACACGAATCTGGCGGGGTATTTCAATGAGTATCCGTGGTGGGTGGCGCACTATTATCAACGTCGTCCGGACAATGACGGCATGGCCTGGCGCTTCTGGCAGCATTCCGACCGTGGACAGGTAGATGGCATTAATGGTCCGGTGGATTTTAATGTGTTTAATGGCAAGGCGGAGGAGTTGCAGGCTTTCGTTGATGGCATTAAAGAAACGCCTTAAATAACCAGCAGTGATATACTCCTACCAGACTCCCCGGCAGGAAAAAGACAAATGGAACAAGCGCATACCCAGCTTATCGCTCAACTGAATGAGCGTATTTTAGCGGCGGACAACACGCCGCTTTATATTAAGTTTGCCGAAACGGTAAAAAATGCCGTGCGCAGCGGGGTGCTGGAACATGGCAATATTTTACCCGGCGAGCGTGATTTAAGTCAGTTAACCGGCGTTTCGCGTATTACGGTGCGCAAGGCGATGCAGGCGCTGGAAGAAGAGGGCGTGGTGACACGTTCGCGTGGCTACGGCACGCAGATCAACAACATCTTTGAATACTCGTTGAAAGAAGCGCGAGGATTTTCTCAACAGGTGGTGTTGCGCGGGAAAAAGCCCGATACGCTGTGGGTTAACAAGCGAGTGGTTAAATGCCCTGAAGAGGTGGCGCAGCAACTGGCGGTCGAAGCGGGCAGTGATGTCTTTTTGCTTAAGCGTATTCGCTATGTCGATGAAGACGCGGTATCCATTGAGGAATCGTGGGTTCCGGCGCATTTAATTCATGATGTTGATGCCATCGGAATTTCTCTTTATGACTATTTCCGCAGCCAGCACATTTACCCACAACGTACGCGTTCCCGCGTTAGCGCCCGAATGCCGGATGCTGAGTTTCAGTCACATATTCAGTTAGATAGCAAAATACCGGTGCTGGTGATCAAGCAAGTGGCGCTTGACCAACAGCAACGGCCTATTGAGTACAGCATCAGCCACTGTCGCAGCGATCTATACGTTTTTGTGTGCGAGGAGTAGTTCCTCGCGCGTTGGCGCACAATCACCGCCGCGATGCCCGACAACCCACGATGCCACTGCATTGCCCAGTAATACGGCATCCGCCAGTGGCAGACCAGAGGCCAGCCCGGCAAGTACGCCACCTGCATGACTGTCGCCCGCACCAATGGTGTCTACAACTTGCGTTGGAAATGCGGGAGCGCAGCCTGACGTGTTGTCGCTGAAATACCAGGCACCTTCTTTATCGAGACGAACGATCAACGACGCGGCAAATTTCTCCTGCCATTGCTTGCCAAGCGTTGTTATCTCTGCGGATAAAGCAAAACGTTCGGCGGCAATCTCAGCCTCTTGACGATTGAGTGACACGACAGGTCGACAGGCCATGATCCGCGCAAGTAATGCATCCGGGATATCGCCAATACGTGGGCCAAAATCGATAAACGGCGTCACGTTTTTCAGCCCTTCCAGCCATTCCACTAACAATTCGCCGCAGGGCGAGGCCAGTTGATAACCGGAAAAATAGAGCAGGCTGCCAGGCGCAACGGTTAATCGCGCCAGCCATTGGCGATTCCACTGATTTTCCACACCACTGAACGACATAAACGTGCGTTCACCATCCGGCTCAACCAGCGCCAGACACCATCCGTTATCGCCTTCGGCGTTATCGATCAGGCTGATTAACCCCTCTTTCGCCATCCGGTTGCGAATAATCTCCGCCCACACGCCCTGACCGAGCGGCAGGGCATTACCCGCTTCGATGCCGAGGCGCTTTAACGCCACGGCAATATTCAGTGCGCAGCCGCCAACGTTAACGCTCTGCTGTTTCAGTTCGATATCGCACCCACGCCAGGGCAGAGCGTAAGCGTCGGCGATCACATCAATGACCGCCGCGCCGACGACCATCACCGGCTGACGCGTGGTTAATTCAGGCAGCAGCGTGTGTAATCGAGCGCCGCTCATACCGCCTCCCGTTGTTGGCGATATTTCGCCAGCGCTGTGGCATAGCGGTTGAAATCAAGCTGATTTACCGCATCCAGTTCCGCCTTTAACGCAGGATCGATAGCGTTAACGCCATGCAACGCGCCGCAAATTGCCGTTGCCATGGCGCCGATGGTGTCTGTGTCGCCGCCAAGATTGGCACACAGGACGGCGCAACGGTTCGGATCGGTTTGTGCCAGCTCAACCAGCGCAATGGCGCACGGCACGGACTCAATGGTGCTGGTGCCTGCGCCAACGACCTGATAAAGCTGTTCGCTGGCGGATTCGGTGCCGTCTGCATTGCGCACAATTTTCAGTGCAATCTCCAGCCGCGCCGCCAGTGAGGCGCTGAACGTGGTGATGCGTTTTTGCTGTGCATGTCGCGCAATTGAAGGCAGGGAATCAACAATCGTTGACCAGCTTTCTCCGTCAATGGCACGAGAAATTGCCCACGCGATGACTACCGCACCTGCAACCGCCAGATCGGATTTATGGGTCGGGCTGGACGCCAGCGCCACATCATCAATAAAGGAATCAACATCACGCGCCGGAAGTAAACACCCCAATGGTGAGACGCGCATCGCCGCACCGTTAGTCACGCCGTTGTTTTCCAGTTCAGCCACGGGTTTACCGTCGCGAATGGCGTTAAGCGCAATCTTCGAGGTCGGACCTAGCACGTTTTTGTTGAAGGCGTCGAAACGCAGCGCCCAGTCGAGAATATTACGCCCAATCAGATTCGGATCGATCTTGCCTTCACGTTCCAGCAACGCATCCGCCAGACACAGCGCCATTGAGGTATCGTCGGTGAATTCGGCGCGGTTAAAATAACAGGCCGCGTTATTCTCCTTTGGTCCAGGCAGAAAACGGTCAATCCAGCCAAAGTGTGCTTTAACGCGGCTGCGTGGCCAAAGCTCGGAGGGCATCCCCATCGCATCCCCTAACGCCTGCCCGTAAAGAGCACCGAGAATACGTTCTGTTTTCATTTAACTTCCCCTTGTGTCAACGCAATATCGCGATCATCGACCTTGATAGCCGTAATTTCGCTGTCGGATTCGCGGAAAAAAATCATGAACAGCACGGCGATAATGGCAATCATCACCGCGCCAAAAGTCCACATCCCGGCCCAGTTGAAGGTCAGCCCGTTTACCGGTTCCTGATAAGCAAACATCTTCTCCATCATCACGCCGCCAAGACGATAACCGAGCAAACTGCCGAAGCCCTGGCAGCAGAGCGTGATCAGCCCCTGCGCGGCGGTACGCATATGCACGGGGGCTTTTTTATCGACATAGATGTAGGCGGTAACGTAGTAAAAATCGTAACTTACGCCGTGCAGCAAAATGCCGAGGAACAGTAACGCGTAGGTAAAATATTCATCCGCACTACCGTAAATAAAGAAGCCATAACGGATCGCAGCGGTGACCAGACCAAGCAATAATACCTTTTTGATACCAAAGCGTTTGGTGAAAAACGGCAATGCCAGCATAAAGAAGATTTCAGAGAACTGGCCGAGCGTCATCCAGCCGGTGGCGTTTTTCATGCCGACTTCAGTCAGATAACCGTTGGCAAAGATGTAATAGAACGCCAGTGGCATCGCAAACAGGAATGAACAGAAGAAAAAGACGAGGAAATTTTTATCGCGCAGCAGGATCAGCGCATCCAGGCCGAGCATGACTTTAATGTCCATTTTGCCGGTGCTTTTTGGCGGAGTGTCTGGCAGGAATAAGGCAAACGCACCGAGCAATGCGGAGCTTCCTGCGGTAATTAACAGCGGAATATTGGTCGGTGAGATATCGTCATATCCCAGCATCTGAGGCAGGAATCCGCAGACCAGGCCAGAGGCAATCCAGCCTATAGTCCCCAGTACGCGAATGCGCGGAAAATCACGCTCCACATCCGGCACGTTAGCAAACGCGATGCTGTTAGTCAGCGCAATGGTCGGCATATAGGTCAGTGAGTAGGCCAGCAGTAACGGGAAGAACCCGGCAAAGGTGGTCTGTTGCGCGGCGAAATACATCAGCACCGCACCGGCGAACATCAATACCGCCAGCACTTTCTGCGCCGAGAAAAAGCGGTCAGTGATGGAGCCAACCAGAATCGGTGACAGTATCGCCGCAATGGCGGTACATGCATAGGACCAGCCAATTTCTCCGGCACTGAAACCGCTTTTACTTAGCCACAGCCACAATGGCACAAACCACGCGCCCCAGATAAACCATTCAACAAACATCATGAACGACAGCTTTGCTGTTGTTTTCATCTTTTAATTCCTTCATGACAGGTAATGTAAGGTACGCGCTGACAATACCACTTAACAATACCTTTTAAATACCTTTGCGGTGAAAACTTGACCGCTGTAACACTTTTTCTGATGAATCGTGCCAACAGAAAACGCTGAAAAAACAGCCGAAAGATGGAAAAACTCGTCCGTAACGACCAGGATTATGATTGCCCGCAAAAGGTGGGCCAGGACAATCCATAGCCGATATCCAATCGGAATTTACGGGAGCATAGTAATGACAGATATTGCGCAGTTGCTTGGCAAAGACGCCGACAACCTTTTACAGCACCGTTGTATGACTATTCCTTCTGACCAGCTTTATCTCCCCGGACATGATTACGTAGACCGCGTGATGATTGACAATAATCGTCCGCCAGCGGTGTTACGTAATATGCAGACGTTGTACAACACCGGGCGTCTGGCTGGCACAGGATATCTTTCTATTCTGCCGGTTGACCAGGGCGTCGAGCACTCTGCCGGAGCTTCATTTGCCGCTAACCCGCTCTACTTTGACCCGAAGAACATTGTGGAACTGGCGATCGAAGCGGGCTGCAACTGTGTGGCGTCAACTTACGGCGTGCTGGCGTCGGTGTCGCGGCGTTACGCGCACCGCATTCCATTCCTCGTCAAACTTAATCACAACGAGACGCTAAGTTACCCGAACACCTACGATCAAACGCTGTATGCCAGCGTAGAGCAGGCGTTCAATATGGGCGCGGTGGCGGTTGGCGCGACCATCTATTTTGGCTCGGAAGAGTCACGTCGCCAGATTGAAGAAATTTCTGCGGCTTTTGAACGTGCGCACGAGCTGGGCATGGTGACAGTGCTGTGGGCCTATTTGCGTAACTCTGCCTTTAAGAAAGATGGCGTTGATTACCATGTTTCCGCCGACCTGACCGGCCAGGCGAACCATCTGGCGGCGACCATCGGTGCAGATATCGTCAAACAAAAAATGGCGGAAAATAACGGCGGCTATAAAGCGATTAATTACGGTTACACCGACGATCGCGTGTACAGCAAACTGACCAGCGAAAACCCGATTGATCTGGTGCGTTATCAGTTAGCTAACTGCTATATGGGGCGCGCAGGGTTGATTAACTCCGGCGGCGCTGCGGGCGGTGAAACTGACCTTAGTGATGCGGTGCGTACTGCGGTCATCAACAAACGCGCTGGCGGAATGGGGCTGATTCTCGGCCGTAAAGCGTTTAAGAAATCAATGGCTGACGGCGTGAAACTGATTAACGCCGTGCAGGACGTTTATCTCGATAGCAAAATTACTATCGCCTGATACGCTTCATACGAACAGCACTGCCCCGTAGGACGGATAAGGCGTTTACGCCGCATCCGGCAACCTGTGCCTGATGCGACGCTGAAGCGTCTTATCATGCCTACACACAGCACTGCCCCGTAGGCCGGATAAGGCGTTTACGCCGCATCCGGCATAAAAACACGCGCACTTTGTTACGGCTTCCCCCCCGGGAGGCCGTTTTTTTTGCCTTCATTCCTGTATTGGTTTTCATATTGTCGTTTTTGTGATCGTTATCTCGACATTTAAAAACAAATAATTTCATTATGTTTTGAAATCGAAAATAAACGATAGGATATGAAAATGTACGTGGTATCGACAAAGCAGATGCTAAACAACGCGCAGCGCGGCGGTTACGCGGTTCCTGCATTCAATATTCACAATCTCGAAACGATGCAAGTAGTGGTGGAAACCGCTGCCAACCTGCAGGCACCGGTCATTATCGCTGGAACGCCCGGTACATTTACTCATGCCGGTACAGAAAATCTGTTGGCGCTGGTCAGCGCGATGGCGAAGCAATATCACCATCCATTGGCGATTCACCTCGACCATCACACTAATTTTGAAGATATAGCTCAGAAAGTCCGCTCCGGCGTGCGCTCGGTGATGATTGACGCCTCGCATCTGCCTTATGCGCAAAATATTTCACGGGTCAAAGAAGTGGTGGATTTTTGCCATCGCTTTGATGTCAGCGTCGAAGCGGAGCTGGGGCAGCTGGGCGGCCAGGAAGATGATGTGCAAGTCAATGAAGCTGATGCGTTGTACACCAACCCCGTTCAGGCACGGGAATTTGCCGAGGTAACCGGGATTGATTCCCTGGCGGTTGCCATCGGCACGGCTCACGGTATGTACGCCAGCGCACCGGCGCTGGATTTTTCTCGACTGGAGAACATTCGCCAGTGGGTGAACTTACCGCTGGTGCTGCATGGCGCGTCAGGATTATCGACTAAGGATATTCGGCAAACCATCAAACTGGGGATATGCAAAATCAACGTTGCAACGGAGCTGAAAAATGCCTTCTCGCAGGCGTTAAAAAATTACCTGACCGAGCACCCCGAAGCGACCGATCCCCGGGATTATTTGCAGTCGGCTAAATCTGCAATGCGCGATGTGGTGAGCAAAGTGATTGCCGATTGTGGCTGCGAGGGCAGGGCATAACGCACCTGCCATTTAACAAGGAAAAAACATGAAAACGTTAATTGCCCGGCATAAAACTGGTGAACATATCGGCATATGTTCAGTCTGTTCTGCACATCCGTTGGTTATCGAAGCGGCGCTGGCATTTGATCGCAACAGCACGCGCAAAGTGCTGATTGAAGCAACGTCAAACCAGGTCAATCAATTTGGCGGTTATACCGGAATGACACCGGCGGACTTTCGCGAATTTGTTTTTGCGATTGCCGATAAAGTCGGATTTGCACGTGAGCGTATTATTCTCGGCGGCGACCATCTGGGGCCGAACTGCTGGCAGCAAGAAAATGCGGATGCGGCGATGGAAAAATCCGTCGAGCTGGTAAAGGCATATGTTCGTGCGGGATTCAGTAAAATTCACCTTGATGCGTCAATGTCCTGCGCGGGGGATCCCATACCGTTAGCGCCAGAAACGGTTGCGGAACGAGCTGCTGTGCTTTGCTTTGCTGCGGAAAGTGTGGCGACAGATTGCCAGCGTGAGCAACTGAGCTATGTCATTGGTACCGAAGTTCCGGTTCCGGGCGGTGAGGCCAGCGCCATTCAGTCAGTACACATCACCCAGGTTGAAGATGCCGCCAATACTTTACGTACGCATCAAAAGGCCTTTATTGCCCGTGGTCTGGCTGAGGCGTTAACACGCGTGATTGCCATTGTGGTGCAGCCAGGCGTGGAATTTGATCACAGCAATATTATCCATTATCAGCCGCAAGAAGCGCAGGCGCTGGCTGAATGGATAATCAACACCAAAATGGTTTATGAAGCACATTCTACCGATTATCAGACCCGGACGGCTTATCGGGAATTAGTGCGCGATCACTTTGCCATATTGAAAGTCGGCCCGGCATTAACCTTTGCTTTACGCGAGGCGATATTTTCGCTGGCGCAAATTGAAAAGGAACTTATCTCCCCCGAAAATCGCAGCGGTTGCCTGGAGGTAATTGAAGAAGTGATGTTCGACGAACCGCAGTACTGGAAGAAATATTATCGTACGGGTTTTAACGATTCATTATTGGATATTCGTTATAGTCTTTCGGATCGTATTCGTTATTACTGGCCGCATAACCGGATTAAACATAGCGTCGAAACGATGATGGCGAATCTGGAAGGTGTGGACATCCCACTGGGCATGATTAGTCAGTATCTTCCTAAGCAATTTGAACGCATTCAGTCCGGGGAATTATCAGCAATACCGCATCAGCTGATTATGGATAAAATTTATGATGTTTTGCGTGCCTATTGCTACGGCTGTGCGGAATAAGGACGGCATATGACAAAGCTCTTTGTTCGTAGCGGGATTTCTTTTGCCGATCGCAGTGAGGCACTGACCCATATCGGCAATGAAATGGTCGCGCAAGGTGTAGTTCATGACTCCTGGCCGCAGGCATTAATTGCCAGAGAGGCGGAATTTCCCACCGGGATAATGCTTGAGCAGCACGCCATTGCAATACCGCATTGTGAGGCGATTCATGCTAAGTCGTCAGCCATTTATCTGTTAAGGCCAACAAATAAAGTTCATTTTCAGCAAGCGGATGATGATAACGACGTGGCGGTATCGTTGGTTATTGCGTTGATTGTGGAAAATCCGCAGCAGCAATTGAAACTTTTACGCTGTTTATTTGGCAAGTTACAACAGCCCGATATTGTCGAGACACTAATCACTCTTCCTGAAACCCAGTTAAAGGAATACTTCACAAAGTATGTTTTAGATTCAGACGAATAAATCCCTCTGTAACAATAAAAAGGACTATTTATGAAACGCAAGATTATTGTCGCTTGCGGAGGCGCGGTTGCGACCTCTACGATGGCGGCGGAAGAAATTAAAGAGTTGTGTCAGAGTCATAATATTCCTGTTGAATTAATCCAGTGTCGGGTTAATGAAATAGAAACTTATATGGATGGCGTGCATTTGATATGCACCACTGCCAAAGTGGATCGTAGTTTTGGCGATATTCCGTTAGTTCACGGCATGCCTTTTATTTCTGGTGTCGGTATCGAAGCATTACAAAATAAAATTCTGACTATCTTACAGGGGTGACCTATGTTTTCAGAAGTCATGCGTTATATTCTCGACCTCGGCCCTACGGTGATGCTGCCGATTGTCATCATTATTTTTTCTAAAATATTAGGCATGAAGGCAGGCGATTGCTTTAAAGCGGGTCTGCATATCGGGATTGGCTTTGTGGGCATTGGCCTGGTGATTGGCTTAATGCTGGATTCCATTGGCCCGGCGGCGAAAGCGATGGCGGAAAATTTCGACCTGAATCTGCATGTGGTCGATGTCGGCTGGCCGGGATCATCTCCAATGACCTGGGCGTCGCAAATCGCGCTGGTGGCGATTCCGATTGCGATTCTGGTTAACGTGGCAATGCTACTGACCCGTATGACGCGGGTGGTGAATGTTGATATCTGGAATATCTGGCATATGACCTTCACCGGCGCGTTGCTGCATCTGGCAACCGGTTCATGGATGATAGGGATGGCGGGTGTGGTAATTCACGCGGCGTTTGTTTATAAGCTCGGCGACTGGTTTGCCCGCGATACCCGTGATTTCTTTGAGCTGGAAGGCATTGCTATTCCACACGGTACGTCGGCGTATCTGGGACCCATCGCGGTACTGGTGGATGCCATTATCGAGAAAATCCCTGGCGTTAACCGAATTAAATTTAGCGCCGACGATATTCAGCGCAAATTTGGTCCTTTTGGCGAACCTGTCACCGTGGGTTTTGTGATGGGGCTGATTATCGGCATACTCGCGGGTTACGATGTCAAAGGTGTATTGCAACTGGCGGTAAAAACGGCGGCAGTCATGCTGCTGATGCCACGGGTGATTAAACCCATCATGGATGGCTTAACACCTATTGCGAAGCAGGCTCGCAGCCGTTTGCAGGCGAAGTTCGGCGGTCAGGAGTTCCTGATTGGCCTTGATCCGGCATTGCTGCTGGGGCATACGGCGGTAGTATCGGCAAGCCTGATTTTTATCCCGCTCACCATTTTGATTGCTGTTTGTGTCCCAGGTAATCAGGTGCTGCCGTTTGGCGATCTTGCAACTATTGGCTTCTTTGTGGCGATGGCAGTCGCCGTGCATCGTGGAAACCTGTTCCGCACCTTAATCTCGGGCGTCATCATCATGAGCATCACCCTGTGGATTGCGACGCAAACTATTGGTCTGCACACTCAACTGGCTGCCAATGCGGGCGCATTAAAAGCCGGAGGTATGGTGGCTTCGATGGATCAGGGCGGTTCTCCCATTACCTGGTTATTGATTCAGGTTTTCTCCCCGCAAAATATTCCCGGTTTCATTATTATCGGCGCCATTTATCTCACCGGTATTTTCATGACCTGGCGTAGAGCGCGCGGCTTTACCAAACAAGAGAAAGCCGCTATCGCAGAATAATTTTTACCTGAGGGGGAGAATATCCCCCTTAACAACTCAGGAGTTTTTATGAAATCAGTGGTGAATGATACTGATGGTATCGTGCGCGTTGTAGAAAAACTTATTCCTGAAATTAATCATCAGGATGAGGTGCGGGTAAAAATTGCCAGCTCGGGGGTATGTGGTTCCGATTTGCCCAGAATTTTTAAAAATGGTGCACATTATTATCCAATAACGTTAGGCCATGAATTTAGTGGCTATATTGATGCGGTGGGAACCGGTGTTGATGATTTACAACCTGGCGATGCAGTTGCCTGTGTGCCGTTATTACCCTGTTTTAATTGCCCGGAGTGTCTGAAAGGGTTTTATTCCCAGTGTGCGAAATATGATTTTATTGGTTCGCGACGTGATGGCGGATTTTCCGAATATATTGTCGTTAAGCGAAAAAATGTTTTTCCACTACCCGCGGATATGCCTATTGAGGATGGTGCTTTTATTGAACCGATTACCGTTGGTCTGCATGCTTTCCATTTAGCGCAAGGTTGCGAGAATAAAAACGTTATTATTATTGGTGCCGGAACCATTGGCCTGCTGGCCATTCAGTGCGCTGTCGCGCTGGGGGCAAAGAGTGTGACGGCTATCGACATTAGCCCAGAAAAACTGGCACTGGCAAAATCCTTCGGCGCTATGCAAACATTTAACAGTAGCGAAATGAGCGCGGCGCAAATGCAGAGCGTTTTACGCGAACTGCGCTTCAACCAGCTTATCCTCGAGACAGCAGGCGTACCGCAAACCGTCGAACTGGGGGTGGAAATCGCCGGGCCTCACGCACAACTGGCACTGGTGGGAACGTTACATCAGGATCTGCATTTAACATCAGCGACATTTGGCAAAATATTGCGTAAAGAGCTGACGGTTATCGGCAGTTGGATGAACTACTCCAGCCCGTGGCCTGGGCAGGAGTGGGAAACGGCGAGCCGGTTGCTGACAGAACGTAAGTTAAGCCTGGAGCCATTAATCGCTCACCGTGGAAGCTTTGAAAGCTTCGCCCAGGCGGTGCGTGACATTGCTCGCAATACCATGCTGGGTAAAGTGTTGCTCATTCCCTGAAACCGTGGGCCAGCGTGATGCTGGCCCGGTATTGTGCAAAACAGATCATTCACCAATGGTCCCCCTTCGTTTACACTAGTCACAATTGAATATGGGTAAATGACGATGAATTCATTCGAGCGAAGGAATAAGATCATCCAATTAGTGAATGAACAGGGAACCGTGCTTGTTCAGGATCTGGCGGGAATATTTGCTGCATCGGAAGCGACAATTCGAGCCGATTTGCGCTTTCTCGAACAAAAAGGTGTGGTCACGCGCTTTCATGGCGGTGCGGCAAAAATAATGTCCGGTAATAGTGAAACCGAGGCGCAGGAAGTCGGGTTTAAAGAGCGATTTCAGTTAGCCAGCGCACCGAAAAACAGAATTGCGCAGGCGGCAGTAAAAATGATCCACGAAGGCATGACGGTTATCCTCGATAGCGGAAGTACGACAATGCTTATCGCTGAAGGGTTAATGACTGCTAAAAATATCACGGTGATCACCAATAGCCTTCCTGCTGCATTTGCCCTTTCTGAAAATAAAGACATCACTTTGGTGGTTTGTGGTGGTACGGTGCGCCATAAAACGCGATCTATGCATGGATCTATTGCTGAACGTTCCCTGCAGGATATTAATGCCGATTTAATGTTTGTGGGTGCTGATGGGATTGATGCGGTTAATGGTATTACGACCTTTAATGAAGGTTATTCCGTTAGCGGTGCTATGGTGACAGCGGCGAATAAAGTTATCGCAGTTCTCGACTCAACAAAATTTAACCGTCGTGGATTTAATCAGGTACTGCCAATCGAAAAAATCGATATTATTATTACCGATGATGCCGTATCAGAGGTCGATAAACTGGCATTGCAGAAGACTCGGGTGAAATTAATTACGGTGTAGTATTGTTCTGTAGGCCGGATAAGGTGTTTACACCGCATCCGGCATAACTGATTTTCCCTGATTCAAGAGAGAATAATTTGATTAACGCAATAACGGACAATCCGGTGGTAAACGACAACGCAGCGCCGCCGGAAGTATTTCAATATGAAAGTTTTGTCCACTCAACGGTTCGCCATCAAGATTAAAAGTGATTTCGTGTGGTGCTTGTATATCGAACCACGCCGAAGCGCCTTCGATAATATTCGGGTTATCTTCGTCAGATTTTAATGTGGATACGAGGGCCGGAAGAATTTCATCTCCGGTGAAAATACGCAACTGCAACAAGCCATCATTAATCAGCGCATTTGGGCACAACTGCTGACCGCCACCGGCCTGACGTCCGTTGCCAATACCAATGACCAGGGCGTCACCTTGCCAGTGAAAGTTTTCACCGCGGATTTCACAACGGTCCGGTTGCAATGTATCCATGCGCATTAAGCCATGAATGATGTAAGAGACTCCCCCCAGCGCGGCTTTTAATTTTTCCGGTGTTTCGGTGGTGATGCGCGTACCAAACCCGCCCGTTGCCATATTGATAAAACAGGTGTGCCTGTTAACCTGCGCCATATCAATTGCAATAGCGTTACCAGCAATCGCCAGTTTCAACGCCTTATCCAGCGCATCAGGGATCCCCACGCTGGTGGCGAAATCATTCGCTGTACCTAGCGGCAAAATCCCCAAAGCAGGAATGTCATCGCCTTCACACTGAATCAACGCCGTGGAGACTTCATTAATGGTGCCATCGCCACCGCCTGCTATCACCGTCGCGACGCCAAGTTGGCACGCTTCAGTCACAAAACGCGCGGCATCACCTTTCTCCCAGGTGACCCGTACATGGATCGTTATTCCTTCCTCACGCAACAGCATAATCGCCTCGCGCAATGTTTCATTGTCAGCACTTTTGCCGTTAAGAATCAGCAAACTGGCGGGAAAATCGGCCATCGTCGTATGCCTTTATTATTGATCTTTAGAAAGTGTAGAGCAGAAAAGAGAAGGTGGAGTCAGAACAGGATGAAAGTCGTGGTGCAAAAAAATAAGCCTGCGTAAGGGAGATTACACAGGCTAAGGAGGTGGTTCCTGGTACAGCTAGCATTTTATGGGTTATGTTTTTCAGCGAAACGGATGATAACCTTAATAAATGCAGCTGTATGTGATCGGTTTCTAAGAATTTTCTATCTGGGAAAAATACTTGAAATTAATCACTTGCCGTGCGGGTTACGCGTGGTTTCCCCAGAGAAATTACGCATCAGCAGCGCGTAGTTCAGTTCGAGATCCTGCGGGACCGGGATCCACACAGTATAACCATCGCCCGGCGCAACCGGCATCGCTTCGCCTTTGGCATTTTCCATATGCTCAAGGGTAAAGTTGATATTGCCCTGTGGAGTCATCAGCTCAAGGCTGTCGCCAACGGAGAATTTGTTTTTAACCGCTACCGCCGCGAGGTCGCCTTTACGCTCACCGGTAAACTCACCAACAAACTGCTGGCGGTCAGAAACGGAATAACCGTATTCGTAGTTCTGATAATCATCATGCGTATGGCGACGCAGGAAACCTTCGGTATAGCCGCGATGCGCCAGACCTTCCAGCGTCTCCAGCAGGCTGGTGTCGAACGGTTTGCCCGCAGCGGCATCATCGATAGCTTTACGATAAACCTGCGCGGTGCGTGCACAATAGTAGAAAGATTTGGTGCGGCCTTCGATTTTCAGCGAATGCACGCCCATTTTGGTCAGGCGTTCAACGTGTGCGATAGCGCGCAGATCTTTCGAGTTCATGATGTAAGTGCCGTGTTCGTCTTCAAACGCGGTCATATACTCACCCGGACGCTGGGCCTCTTCGATCATAAACACTTTGTCGGTTGGCGCGCCGATACCCAGCGTCGGTTCAACGTTTTGCACCGGAATCGGCTCGTATTTGTGTACGATGTTGCCGACGTCATCTTCTTTACCTTCCTGGACGTTGTACTCCCAGCGGCAGGCGTTGGTGCAGGTGCCCTGGTTCGGGTCGCGTTTGTTGATATAGCCAGAGAGCAGGCAGCGACCGGAGTAGGCCATGCACAGTGCGCCGTGAACGAAGATTTCGAGCTCCATATCTGGCACCTGATTGCGGATCTCTTCAATCTCTTCCAGTGATAGTTCACGGGAGAGGATCACGCGGGTCAGGCCCATTTGCTGCCAGAATTTTACCGTCGCCCAGTTTACGGCGTTAGCCTGCACGGAAAGGTGGATCGGCATTTCAGGGAAGTGCTCACGCACCAGCATAATCAGCCCAGGATCGGACATAATCAGCGCATCCGGCCCCATTTCCACTACCGGTTTCAGGTCACGGATAAAGGTTTTCAGCTTAGCGTTGTGCGGCGCAATGTTGACCACGACATAAAACTTTTTCCCCAGCGCATGGGCTTCATTGATGCCGAGCTGAAGATTTTCGTGGTTGAATTCGTTGTTGCGCACACGCAGGGAGTAACGCGGCTGGCCCGCATAAACAGCATCTGCGCCATAAGCGAAAGCGTAACGCATATTTTTCAGCGTTCCCGCCGGGGAAAGGAGTTCCGGTTTAAACATAATTCTCTCGTTCTGATGACAGGTCAGATCCGCTTCACCTGATGAAGCGGTTAGGGGAGTGTCCCCACTTTAAGGGCGGGCATTGTAGCGCAATCGGTGGGGTTGGCTCCAGTGCAAATGTCTGGTCGTCTTCTGGTTTTGGTAAGGATGCGAATAACGATAATTTCTTCGGCACTTGCAGGAAATAAATAACGTGGCGTTCAAAAAGAAGAATAAAAATTCTTTCATCTAATATGAAACTTATCCTCCCATTATTTTAATGGCGAGGATTGATCCTTAGCATCAATAAGCCAGTGTTTATTAGAAATAAAGCCAGGCGCGTCATCCGCGCCCGGCACAATGATTAAGTCTTATCTTTCACCGTCTGGCTTACGCCATTGGTTTTTACAGAGGCAATTCCGACTTCGCGTGATTGAGCGGTAGCATACATCTGGCTGGAGCCAATTATCTGATGATTGGCAGCTTTCAGATTGAAATAAAACTTGCCGTTGCTCGCCGTCTTTTTCTCATAGCGTTCATCCTGCGGACTGTTGCTTTGTACCGAGGCGATGCCCTTTTCCGCAGAGGCTTTTGAGGCATACAATTCGCTTGTGAGAATGATTTCTCCGTTTCCCGCTTTTAACACAAAACGGAACTGATTATCACTGCTCTTATTAAGTTCAAACCAACCAGCCATATTGACTCCTTGCTTGAAATTGCGTATCGAAAACAGTATGTAACGATTTAAGTATGGGTGATATTCAGGTGGTTGCCAATCAGGGGAATACCCTCTAATGCATGGGGGAGATTACTGATAAATATGCTGAAATCTGAATACGAGCACGGCTTTATCCCTCTCTTTTTCAGAGAGGGTAATAATACTCAGTGGGCGACGGAACGGTTCGCGTTGTAGTTTGAGACTGCCATTAAAAGGAACAGGCTAAACAATACGGCAGGCGTCAGCTTCCCAACGGTAACCGACACCGTAAACGGCACGGATAAATGACTGCTCGGCGTCGAGAGATTCCAGCTTGCGACGCAGGTTTTTAATGTGGCTGTCGATAGTTCGGTCGGTTACCACGCGGTAGTCGTCGTAAAGATGATTGAGCAATTGCTCGCGGGAGAATACTTTACCCGGTTCATGGGAGAGCGTTTTCAGCAGACGAAATTCCGCAGGCGTCAGGTCAAGCATTTTGCCACGCCATGAAGCCTGAAAACGACCTTCGTCGATAATCAACGGATTTTCGGCATCCTGTTGCTGCAACTCGCGCTGCGGTTTGCAGCGGCGCAAAATGGTTTTGACGCGCGCCACTACTTCACGCGGGCTGTACGGCTTGCAGATATAGTCATCAGCACCAATTTCCAGCCCCAGCAGGCGATCGATCTCTTCGATTTTCGCCGTCACCATCACAATTGGGACATCGGAAAAACGACGAATTTCCCGGCACAGCGTCAGACCATCGGTGCCTGGCAACATCAGATCCAACAGGATCAGATCCGGCGGCGTCTGGCGCACGTACGGCAGTACCTGATCGCCGTGGCTGATAAGTATTGGCGCGTAGCTCGCGGCACGCAGATAATCAATGAGCAACTGCCCCAGCTTGGGTTCATCTTCCACGATTAAAATGCGTGGCGTGTTTTCGTCGATGGGTAACTCGGTCATGCTTCTCCCTGTAAATCTCGTTCCAGCGGTAACTCTACTGTAATGCTTAGCCCGCCAAAAGGCGAATGGGCGGCAAGAATGCGGCCATTATGCGCTTCAACGATGTTAACGCAAATCGCCAGCCCCAGCCCGGAACCGCCGCTGGCACGGTTGCGGGAACCTTCTGTGCGATAAAAACGCTCAAACAGTTTTTGCAGCTGATCATCACTGACGCCCGGCGCGCTGTCGGCAAAGGTCAGGCGCACCGTTTTGTCGTGCTGCTCGGCAGAGATTTTCAGGCTGCCGCCGCTGTCGGTGTAGCGCAGGCTGTTTTCAAGTAAGTTATTGAATAACTGCATTAAACGGTCGCGATCGCCAAATACGGTAATGCTGTCTGGCAGGGAAAATTGCAGTTTCAGGCCACGGCTGGCGAATCGTTCGCGAAATGCGCCGCCCGCCACTTCCAGCAGTGGGATCAAATCTACCGGTGCTTTTTGATAGGCGAGAGCGCCTTCATCAGACATCGACAACTGATGGAGATCGTCAACCAGTTTGGTCAGTGTGCCGACCTCCGCCTGTAAAGACGCCACCGTCTCCGGCGTGAATTTACGCACGCCATCCTGAATAGCTTCCAGTTCACCGCGCAGCACCGCTAATGGCGTACGCAGTTCGTGAGAAATATCGGCCATAAAATCGCGGCGCATTTGCTGGTTTTTCTCCAGCGTGCTGGCGAGCTGGTTGAAGTCTTGTGCCAGTTTCCCCAGTTCATCTTCGCTGGTGGGCGTCACGCGAGTGGTGAAATCGCCCGCCGCCAGTTTGTGCGTGCCGTCAACTAACCGTTTTACCGGTGCCAGCAAACCGCGTGCTAGTGGAAATGTCGCCAGCGCCGCTAATAAAGTAGATAACGCCACAATCAGCCAGCTGGTTTGCCGCTGTTGCTTGTCAAAATTGATATCGGTATTGCGCGTCAGGCGCTCAACGGGGGAAGCGATCACCGCGCCGACTTCCACACCATTGACCAGAATGGGCCGCCGTGTGCCGTCCGGTGGAATGGGGGCGCGTGGGCCAACCAGCACTTTGTTATTTTGATCGACCACCCAGAACTGGGTACGCCAGCCGTGTGGTGGCATACCGGGGCCGGGCTTATCGTCGTTGCTATCGTGTTCAAGCGAACGCAGGATCTGAAATACGAAGCGATCGTTATTACGCAGAAAGCGCCAGTTACCGTGCTGGGCGTATTGCTCGCCAAGCGCGTCGCCAAGCATTTGCAGCCGTTGCTCATTACCATGCTTGATGTAATCAATAAAACCACGCTCAAAACTAATACGTACCGCCCAGTGCATTGTGATCAGCAAGACGATGCAGGTGGCGAAGATTGCCAGAAAAAGTTTGCCGGTAATACCGGGCCGCCAGAACTTCATTCAGTGCTCCTTTTGCGCCGCGAAATAGCTACATTTTGATGCGTATCGTTCGGCACTCTGGCAAAGATGAACACCGGAAGGGCGATAAGAAACGCCATACTAAGCCAGGTGTACATAAAGACAGTTTGTGTGGTGCCGCTGTCGACGCTGACATACTGTGAACCAAAAAGCCCCAGCAACAGCCCAGCGATGGTGACCCCGATACTCATCGACAATTGCATAATCATCGACAGCAGACTGTTGCCGCTGCTCGCCAGATTGTCCGGGAGATCTTTCAGCGTCAGGGTGTTCATGGAGGAGAAACGCGTCGAGTTGACCATTCCTTGTAAAAACAGGACGAACGGTAAAACGTAGTACCAGCCCAGCAGAGCGGTAGTCATAAACAACAGGGTGACCAGCGACAGACCCAGTGTGGTCGCTACCAGTACCCGACGATAACCAAAGCGATTCACCACCTGTACCACAATTCGCTTCATTCCCATGCTGCCAAGCACCATCGGGATCATCATCAGTCCGGCATGAAAAGGCGAGAAACCGAGGCCAATTTGCAGGAAAACCGGCGTCATAAAGGGCAACATGCCGCTACCGATACGTCCGGCAAAGCTCCCCGCCAGGCCCAGCGAAAAGGTACGAGTGCGGAACAGTTTCAGACTGAAAAGAGCGCGATGGTTATTTCTGGCGTGCAGCAGATAAAGCACCAGTGCCGCCACGCCAACCGCTACCAGCACGGCGATGGTTAGCGGCGACAGTCCTGTACCTTTACTGCCGTCCAGCGCCAGCGTTAATACCGCCATGCCAACCGCCAGCAACAGAAAGCCGGAGAGATCGAAGCGCCGCGTCTGCATGGTGTAGTTCGGCATTAACATCAGTGTGGCGATCGCACCGATAATTCCCACTGGAATGTTGATCAAAAAGATCCAGTGCCACGACGCGTACTCCACCAGCAGGCCGCCGAGCGCCGGACCCAATAGTGGGCCGACCTGACCGGGCAGAGTGACAAAGGTCATCGCCGCCATATATTGCTCGCGCGGTACGATTTTCATCACCGTCAATCTGCCGACCGGCACCATCATCGCACCGCCAACGCCCTGTAACGCGCGTGCCAGCAACAGTTCGTTCAGCGTGCCGGAAAGCGCGCAAAACAGTGAACCGAGAGTAAACAGCACGATGGCGGTAAAGAAAATATTGCGCACGCCGACTTTGTCCGCCAGCCAGCCGCTGGCAGGCAACATCACCGCCACGGTCAGCACATAAGAGACAATGACCATGTGCATATGTAGCGGACTTTCCCCGAGGCTTTGCGCCATTGAGGGAAGGGCGGTGTTTACGATGGTGGTGTCCAGCGACTGCATAAAGAAGCCGAAAGCCACAATCCACAATTGCCAGCGGGTGCTGTCGGGAAGATCTGTCATTTACTCGGTTACCGTTTGTTTAGGTTTACGCGAAAAACGCAGCCGCAGACGGTCGAAAAAGAGATACACCACCGGCGTGGTATACAGCGTCAGAAGCTGGCTCATTACCAGACCGCCGACAATGGTGATCCCCAGGGGTTGCCGCAGTTCCGAGCCGTCACCGCCCGACAATACCAGCGGCAGCGCGCCAAACAGCGCCGCCAGGGTAGTCATCATAATCGGGCGAAAACGCAGCAGACAGGCCTGGAAAATAGCTTCCTGCGGCGTCAGGTTACCGTGCCGTTGGGCTTCAAGCGCAAAATCGACCATCATAATGGCGTTTTTCTTCACGATGCCGATTAATAGCATGATCCCTATCAGGGCGATTAGGCTGAACGGGGCATTGAACAGCTCCAGCGCCAGCAGCGCTCCAACGCCCGCCGAGGGCAGGGTGGAGAGAATCGTCAGCGGGTGCACGTAGCTCTCGTACAACATTCCCAGCACGATATACACCGTGGCGATGGCGGCGATAATCAGGATCACCTGTGAGTTCATCGTCTCCTGGAACACCTGCGCTGTTCCGGCAAAACTGCCGCGCACGGTCGAAGGCACACCAAGCTGGGTCATTGCGCGATCGATCGCCGCACTGGCGTCCGAGAGCGATTTTCCGGTCGGCAGGTTGAACGAGATGGTCGAAGCTGCCGATAATCCCTGATGATTCACCGACAGCGGAGCGTTCGCCGGTTGCCATTTAGCGAAATACGACAGCGGGATCGCTTTGCCTTCGTTATTGATAACGAACATTTTTTCCAGCGCGCTGATGTCCTGGGTATAGCGCGGATCCACTTCCATCACCACTTTGTATTGGTTCATCGGCTGGTAAATGGTCGAGATTTGCCGCTGACCGAAGGCGTTATTTAACAGACTGTTGGCAGCCTGCACGTCGATTCCCAGCCGCGCCATGGTGTCGCGGTCGTAAACCAGATTCATCTCCGCGCCGTTGTCCTGCTGATCGGAGTTCACGTCCGCCAGTTCAGGCAACGTCGCCAGTTTTTTGCGGATTTTCGGCTCCCATTCGCGCAGTGCCGCCAGGTCGTCGGATAACAACGTGTACTGGTAACTGGCGTTCGACTGACGTCCGCCAACGCGAATATCCTGTACCGCCATCAGGAACAGATTCGCTCCTGGCTCTTTCGCCAGCTTCACGCGCAAACGGTCGATAATTTGCTGCGCCGTTTCGCTGCGTTCATCGCGTGGCTTGAGGGTGATAAACATCATCCCGCTGTTCACTCGCGAACCGCCGGTAAATCCGGTGACATTATCCACTGCCGGATCGTCACGGATAATTTTCATGAAATCCTGCAACTTACCGCGCATCGCCTGAAACGAAATACTCTGATCCGCCTGTATCCCGCCCATCAACACGCCGGTGTCCTGCTCAGGGAAGAAGGTTTTCGGGATCGAGATATACAGCCAGATATTGAGCGCGATAGTACCAAGCAGCACCACGCCCACCAGACGGGTATGATTGAGCACCCATTTCAGCGACTTGCCGTAGCCTTGTTGCAGGGCAACGAACATGCGACCAAAACCACGCAGTCGCTTTTGCTCGCGCGGCTTGCTGGCTTTTAGCATCCAGCCGCACATCATCGGCGTTAGCGTCAGAGAAACCAGCAACGAAATACCAATGGCGACAGAAAGCGTCACGGCAAACTCGCGTAACAGGCGACCCGGCAATCCGCCCATCAACAGCAGCGGCAGGAACACCGCCACCAGTGACAGACTCATCGACAGCACCGTAAAACCGACTTCGCGAGTACCTTGTAGCGCGGCCTGTAGCGGTTTCATCCCCGCTTCCAGATGACGGGCAATGTTTTCCAGCACCACGATGGCGTCATCCACCACGAACCCAGTAGCAATGGTGAGCGCCATTAACGACAGGTTATTGAGACTGAATCCGCACAGGTACATCGCCGCAAACGTACCAATCAGCGAAACCGGCACGGCAACGGCGGGAATAATAGTGGCGCGACCCGAGCGCAGGAATAAAAAGACCACCAGAATCACCAGCGCCACCGAGATAATCAGCGTTTGCTCGACTTCTTCCAGCGAGGCGCGAATGGAGGGGGAGCGATCCTGGGCAATTTGCAGATCAATTGCCGCCGGAATGGTCTCCTGCAACTCCGGTAATTTTGCCCGGATGCTGTCAACCGTCTGGATAATATTGGCTTCCGGCAGCTTGCGGATCATCAGCAAAATAGCCGGTTTGGCGTTGGTCATCCCGGCGTTGCGCACATCCTGCACTGAGTCGGTCACCGTCGCCACATCGCCCAGACGAACCGCGCCGCCGTTGTTGTAATGAATAATCAACGGCTGATATTCGGCGGCGGTTTTCAGTTCATCGTTAGTCTGGATCTGCCAGCGATGGGTATCATCTTCCAGCGCCCCCTGCGGTTTACGCACGTTGGCATTGCTGATGGCGGTGCGAACATCGTCCAGCGAGACTCCCTGATTAAACAGCGCCTGCGGATTCAGCCCCACGCGCACGGCGGGCAGTGAGCTGCCGCCGACATCGACATCACCGACACCGTCGATTTGCGCAATCGTCGGAGCCAGCTGCGTCGAGGCGAAATCGTACAGTTCACCCTGCGAATAAGTATCGGATGTCAGCGTCAGGATCATAATTGGCGCATCCGACGGGTTCGCTTTGCGATAGGTCGGACGGCTTGGCATCCCGCTGGGCAGCAAACTTTGCGCGGCGTTGATCGCCGCTTGCACATCGCGCGCCGCGCCGTTGATATCCCGGTCAAAATCAAACTGCAAAATAATGCGCGTGCTGCCGAGCGAACTGCTGGAGGTCATTTCACTAACCCCGGCAATGCGCCCAAGTGAGCGCTCCAGCGGTGTGGCAACGGAAGACGCCATTGTTTCTGGTGACGCACCGGGCAGCGAGGCGCTGACCATAATCACCGGAAAATCGACCTGCGGCAGCGGGGCGACCGGCAGCATACGGAAACCCAGTATGCCGCACAGGGTAATGGCAACCGACAGTAAAATCGTCGCCACCGGGCGGTAAATGAAGAGGGCAAAAAACTTCACTTACGCCTCCTCTTCATGACGAGCAAAGCGGCTTTTGGTCCACAATGCCAGGCGGTCGAACAGCAGATAAATCACCGGCGTGGTAAACAGTGTCAGCACCTGGCTGACAACCAGACCGCCGACCATGCCGATACCTAACGGACGACGCAGTTCCGCGCCGACCCCGGTACTCAACATCAGCGGCAGCGCGCCAAGCAGAGCCGCCAGAGTGGTCATCAGGATTGGACGAAAACGCAGCAGACAAGCCTGGTAAATAGCATCGCGCGGCGACATGCCTTGCTCGCGCTCAGCAGCCAGCGCGAAGTCGATCATCATGATGGCGTTCTTCTTCACAATACCGATCAGCAAAATAATGCCGATAATCGCAATCACATCCAGTTCGCTACCGGCAATCATTAATGCCAGCAGCGCGCCGACCCCTGCGGTGGGTAGCGTCGAGAGAATGGTGATCGGGTGAATAAAGCTCTCGTACAGAATGCCGAGCACGATATACATCGCCACCACCGCCGCGACAATCAGCCAGACAGTGCTGCCCAGCGCCGACTGGAAGGCGAGGGTGCTGCCCTGGAACTGCGTGGTGATATCCACCGGTAGATTCAGCGTCTTTTCGGTGTCCATAATCGCCTGCACCGCATCGCCCAGCGAATAGTTATCCGGCACGTTAAAGGAGATGGTCGTTACCGGGAACTGATCCAGATGGTTGATGGATAGCGGCGCAAAACGCTGCTCAATTTTAGCAATTGAGCTTAGCGGCACCACGCCGCCGTCGCTGCTGGTCAGGCGAATGGTATCCAGCGCCGCAAGCCCTGGAGTATTTTCGGTGTTGTGCTCCAGCACTACGCGATACTGGTTAGCCTGAGTATAAATAGTGGAAATCAGTCGCTGACCAAACGCGTTGTACAGGGCGTTATCGACATCCGCCATGCTGATCCCCAGACGGCTGGCGCTGTCGCGATCAACATTGACATACGCCACCAGCCCTTTGTCCTGCCAGTCGCTGGAGACATCGGAAAGCTGTGGCAGCTGCTGGAGTTTTTCCATCAACTGTGGCACCCAGGTACTGAGCGCATCCAGTGACGTGGCCTGCAAGGTAAACTGGTACTGGGTGCGGCTGACCTGAGTATCGATGGTCAGGTCCTGCGTTGGTTGCAGGAAGAGATCGACGCCCGGTACTTTATCCACCGCCGTTTGCAGACGGGCGATGACTTTTTGCACCCGATCATCACGTTCATCCAACGGTTTGAGGTTGATCTGTAAACGCGCACTGTTCAGCGACGGGTTAGTGCCATCAACGCCAACAAACGAGGTCAGGCTTTGCACCGCCGGATCCTGCAAAATCACATCCGCGACCTGGCGTTGCCGCTGGGCCATATTGGCAAAGGAGCTGGATTGCGGCGCCTGCAAAGTGCCCTGAATAATGCCGTTGTCCTGTACCGGGAAGAAGCCTTTCGGAATGAACACCCACAGCAGCACGCTAAGCAGCAGCGTGCTGAGCGCCACGCTTAAGGTCAGCCACGGATGATTCAGCACTTTCGCCAGTCCACGACCATAGGCGGCGATTATCCCGTCGAACATTTTTTCCGAGGCACGGGAGAAGCGGTTCTGTTTACGCAACGACTCCTGGCTGAGCATCCGCGCGCACATCATCGGTGTCAGGGTCAGCGACACCACGGCTGAGATCAAAATCGCGACTGCCAGAGTAATGGCAAATTCGCGGAACAGTCGCCCGACGATATCGCCCATAAACAGCAGGGGGATCAACACCGCAATCAGTGAGAAGGTCAGCGAGATAATGGTAAAGCCGATTTCACCCGCGCCCTTGAGCGCCGCCGTCAACGGTTTTTCGCCTTTTTCGATATAGCGGGAAATATTTTCGATCACCACGATAGCGTCATCGACCACGAATCCGGTGGCGATAGTTAACGCCATCAGCGTCAGGTTATTGATTGAAAAATCGAGAAACACCATGACCGCGAAGGTGCCGATTAACGACAGCGGCACCGCGACGCCGGGAATGATGGTCGCCGGAATATTGCGCAAAAACAGGTAGATAATCATTACTACCAGCGCGATAGCCATCATCAGCTCAAACTGGGTATCGTTGACCGATGCGCGGATATTGGTGGTACGGTCAGAAAGTACCGTCACCTTCACCGATTTCGGCAGACTCTCGGTGAGCTGTGGCAGCATCTGCCGGATGCTGTCGGCGGTGGAGATAATGTTAGCACCGGGCTGGCGCTGAACATTCATCACAATGGCCTGTTCTTTGTTCGCCCACGCGCCGAGCCAGCTGTTTTCTGCACCTTGCTCTACAGTTGCGACATCGCCCAGACGAATCGGCGCGCCGTTCTGGTAGGCGATGATTAGCTGGCGATACTCTTCGGCGGATTGCATCTGGTCGTTAGCGGAAAGCGTGACCGCACGGGAAGGGCCGTCGAGGCTACCTTTTGCCGAGTTAACGTTAGCGCCGGTAATGGCGGTTCGCACGGTTTCGCTGGTCAGGCCGAGTGCGGCAATCGCCTGGGCGTTAAGTTTGACGCGAACAGCCGGACGCTGACCGCCGGAAAGTGTCACCAGGCCGACGCCGGAAATCTGCGAGATTTTCTGCGCGACGCGGGTTTCCACCATATCTTCCACCTGGGTCATCGGCATGGCGGTTGAGGTGACGGCGAGCGTCATGATCGGCGGATCTGCCGGGTTCACTTTGCTGTAAACCGGCGGGTTAGGCAGATCGCTCGGCAACAGGTTAGTGGCGGCGTTAATCGCGGCCTGCACTTCCTGCTCGGCGACATCCAACGGCAATGTTAGCTGGAACTGCAAAGTGATAACCGACGCACCGCCGGAACTTTGCGATGACATTTGTTTCAGGCCGGACATCTGCCCGAACTGGCGTTCGAGCGGCGCGGTGACGGCAGAGGTCATCACATCCGGGCTGGCGCCAGGGTAGAGTGTAACCACCTGAATAGTCGGATAATCCACTTCCGGCAGTGCCGAAACGGGCAGGGCGCGATAACCGATAATCCCGGCGAGTAAGATCGCCACCATCAGCAGCGTGGTGGCGACAGGACGCATAATAAACAGGCGCGACGGGCCGCCTGTGCTGCTCGGGGGTAACACCTGCATCAGGAGCGTGCTCCTTTTTTCGCGTATTCGCGGCTGGTGGCTTTCTCTTCCGGAGTAGTGGCGCTCTGGGCTTCCACGACTTCCACTTTCGCCCCTTCGGTCAGGCGATCAATGCCATCCGTCACTACGCGATCGCCTGCAGAAATACCTGCGCGGATCACCACTTTCTGACTGTCCTGAATGCCCGGCGTCACCAGATGTTTGCTGACTTTGTTTTCGCTATTCAGTACCCAGACAAAATGGCCTTCGTTGCCCATTTGCAGGGCGGCGGTGGGGATCACCACGGCGTTTTGTTCGGTGTCGACTAACATGCGCGCGTTAACAAACTGATTAGGAAACAGCGCATCATCCTGATTATTAAAGCGTGCTTTCACTTTAATCGTACCGGTAGTGGCATCGATTTGGTTATCGAGACTTAACAGCGTGCCTTCACTTAATTTCTTCGAGTTGGTGCGATCCCAGGCTTCAACCACCAGCGGTTTTCCGGCTTTTTGTGCCTGCACAACGGTAGCGATATCGCTTTCCGGCAGGGTAAAGACTAAATCGATAGGATGTGTCTGGGTGATCACCACAATCCCGGTGGTGTCGCCACTGGAGATTTGGTTACCAACATCAACCTGCTTGAGACCAACGCGGCCATCGACTGGTGCGGTAATACGGCTCCAGTCGAGTTGCAGCTGTGCGCTGGCGACGCTTGCTTCATCGGCTTTAATGGTGCCTTCGGTTTCACTGACCAGCGCCTGTTGAGCATCCAGCTCCTGGCGGGAGACGAGATTAGTTTTTGCCAGTTGTTGATAACGCGCCAGGTCACGGCGGGCGTTGGCAAGCGTGGCTTTATCTTTTGCCAGTTGGCCCTGGGCTTGTGCTAATGCAACTTTGAACTGGCTGGGGTCAATTTCTGCCAGCAAATCGCCTGCTTTGACCTGCTGGCCTTCCTGGAAATGTAACGCCATCAGTTGACCATCTACGCGACTGCGCACCGTAACGGTGTTAGCAGCGGTAATCGTACCAAGCCCGGTGAGGTAACGCGGAACTGCCTGTTCTACGGCGGTCGCCGCCTGAACCGGGGCTAATGGGCCGGAACGCATACCACGGCGACCACTCGCAGGTGGATGTTGCGCTTGTTTCGTCGCACCTGGGGCTGCGCTCTGGGATTCATTGCGGCCTTGCCAGAACCAGAATGCGGCGATGGCGGCGATAACCACCACGATTACGATTACCCAACGGGATTTATAACTGCCTTTCATCGTTAAGAGTTTCTCTTCCTGAAACGTTTCGCGGAATGATACTAGTGTAGCCAGCCAATAAGGGCGAAAAATGGAGGAATTATGAAACAGTTTCGGGAATCGTCTGAATGACGGTGCGCTTTGCGAGCATGCATCCAGTAATGACACAGGAAACTATTTTATTCGCAGGTTAGCGATAGACTGCGTACATGGCAATAAGGAGGTAACCCGAAGATTTCAGCGGGACGCTGAAACGGGAAAGCCCCTCCCGAGGAAGGGGCCTTAAATAAGGAAAGGGTCATGATGAAGCTACTCATCATCGTGGTGCTCTTAGTCATAAGCTTCCCCGCTTACTAAGACTACCAGGGCGGGGGAAACCCCGCTCTACCCTCACTCCTGAAATTATGTCACTCAACCCTTGTTGTCAATCTATAAGCCCACGTTCTTGCGAGGCGAATAGCAAAATTATCTACGCCGCCGGGCCTAATTCTGAAAATGTCTTCGTTTGCTCTTATTTCATTATTGCAGTCGGTATGATACCGGACCTCAATAACTCTCTAAGAAAGGACCTCTTATGAGCGAACAAATCACGTTTGCCACCAGCGATTTTGCCAGTAACCCGGAACCACGTTGCCCCTGCATTTTGCTGCTGGATGTTTCTGGTTCGATGAACGGTAGACCCATTAATGAACTTAACGCCGGATTGGTTACCTTTCGTGATGAACTGCTTGCTGATCCGCTGGCTTTAAAAAGAGTGGAACTCGGCATTGTGACGTTCGGCCCGGTGCATGTGGAACAACCCTTTACCAGCGCCGCTAATTTTTTCCCACCTATCCTGTTTGCCCAGGGCGATACGCCGATGGGCGCAGCCATTACCAAAGCCCTGGATATGGTTGAAGAGCGGAAACGTGAGTACCGCGCCAATGGTATTTCCTATTATCGTCCGTGGATTTTCCTGATCACTGATGGTGCACCAACCGATGAGTGGCAGGCTGCCGCCAACAAAGTGTTTCAGGGGGAAGAAGATAAGAAGTTTGCCTTCTTTTCCATCGGTGTTCAGGGGGCGGATATGAAGACTCTGGCCCAAATCAGCGTCCGTCAGCCTTTGTCTCTGCAAGGATTACAATTCCGTGAACTGTTTAGCTGGTTATCCAGTTCCTTACGTTCGGTTTCCCGCTCCACGCCGGGAACGGAAGTTGTACTGGAAGCACCAAAAGGCTGGACGTCAGTGTGACCTGGCGTCTGGTTTATGCATCCGCTGTTGGAACGTCGCACATTAGTGCGGACTTGCCTTGTCAGGATGCCTGTCAGATGCAGGTTGCCTGGCTAAATGACCAGCAGCCATTACTGTCGGTATTTGTCGCTGATGGCGCAGGCAGCGTCTCGCAGGGTGGCGAAGGCGCGATGCTCGCCGTCAATGAAGCGATGGCCTTTATATCGCAAAAAGTGCAGAACGGTGAATTTGGACTCAATGATGTTCTCGCCACGGATATTGTACTGACCATTCGTCAGCGACTTTTTGCCGAGGCGGAAGCTAAAGAATTAGCGGTTCGCGATTTTGCCTGCACGTTTTTGGGATTGATTTCATCGGCTAATGGCACCTTGATTATGCAGATTGGCGATGGCGGCGTGGTGGTGGATTTTGGTCAAGGTCTGCAATTGCCTCTCACGCCGATGGTGGGTGAATATGCCAATATGACGTACTTCATTACCGATGAAGATGCGGTTTCCAGACTGGAAACTTTCACCTGCACTGAGCGTACGCATAAATTTGCAGCATTTACGGATGGTATCCAGCGGCTGGCGTTAAATATGCTGGATAATTCTCCGCATGTGCCTTTCTTTACCCCGTTTTTCAATGGACTGGCATCAGCAACGCGGGAACAACTCGATTTATTACCTGAATTGTTAAAGCAGTTTTTGTCCAGCCCGGCGGTAAATGAGCGTACCGATGATGATAAAACCCTGGCACTGGCGCTGTGGACAGAGTGAACTTCATATGGCGGTTGAAGACATTAGTTCAACCGCCAGTTTAAACAATCAATATAACGGCTGATTAGCGAACTAATTTTGCTCTTAGCTCGTCGGCTTCTTCTTTTGGATAGGTGACCAATAAAGGATCAATGGTATAACCACCGTAAATTTTATCTCCGCGCGTATACATCCAGTCTGAAATATCTTCTTTCTTGATTTTCCACTCCTGGCCATATTCTACGTTTGTAACAATACCAGGGTCATTGCTGATTACGCCAATAAACATGCCATTAGAATAAGTGACATCTGTGAGCCAGAAATGCTCGGTTCTTCCGTGATCGGTTATCGGGGCTTTGACTGCGAAAGTATCGGCATCTTTTTTATTCATAACCTCGATGAATTTATCAGTTTCTTTTCGCGCATGTTTAATCGCGTCAGACATCGCTTGTTTATCATAACCTCCTGTCACTAACGTATCCGAAATCTCACAATAGCCCGCGGTAGTAAAAAATAGCAGACTCAACATAAGTAATATCTTTTTCATTTTTTCTCCAGAATCCCTGTGTAGTAAAAGTTAGCAAAAACCTGTGGAAGTTAATCATTATCAGGCAGAAATTGAATTGTATCCTGATAGAATTGCATTATCATTTTTATTATTGAGTGGGGTTTCCCCATATAGAAATAATTTTAATGGTCAGTTGTTATTATTCATTGAAATATAATATGGCTGCCCGCGAAATATTATGAAAACAAATATAAAAGTATTTACATCGACAGGTGAATTAACCACTCTTGGCCGTGAACTGGGCAAAGGTGGCGAAGGCGCGGTTTATGATATCGAGGAGTTTGTCGATAGCGTCGCCAAAATTTATCACACGCCGCCACCCGCCTTAAAACAGGACAAACTTGCCTTTATGGCTGCGACAGCTGACGCACAGTTGCTGAATTATGTCGCCTGGCCGCAAGCAACGCTTCATGGCGGACGAGGCGGGAAGGTTATCGGTTTTATGATGCCAAAAGTTTCAGGTAAAGAACCGATTCATATGATCTATAGCCCGGCACATCGCCGCCAGAGTTACCCTCATTGTGCGTGGGATTTTCTACTCTATGTTGCGCGCAATATTGCTTCATCTTTTGCTACGGTTCACGAGCACGGGCACGTCGTGGGTGACGTAAACCAGAACAGCTTTATGGTAGGCCGTGACAGCAAAGTGGTGTTGATCGATAGCGACTCCTTTCAGATTAACGCCAATGGCACGCTGCATTTATGCGAAGTCGGCGTGTCGCATTTTACGCCGCCAGAGCTACAAACCTTGCCATCATTTATTGGCTTTGAACGCACCGCGAATCACGATAATTTTGGCCTTGCGTTGCTGATATTTCACGTCTTGTTTGGTGGGCGGCATCCTTATTCCGGTGTACCGCTTATCTCTGAAGCGGGTAATGCGCTGGAGACGGATATTGCCCATTTCCGTTATGCCTACGCGTCAGATAATCAGCGACGTGGTTTAAAACCGCCGCCACGATCTATTCCGCTATCGATGTTACCGAGTGATGTTGAAGCCATGTTTCAGCAGGCGTTTACGGAAAGTGGCGTGGCAACCGGGCGTCCGACGGCTAAAGCGTGGGTAGCAGCACTGGATTCTCTACGCCAACAGTTAAAGAAATGTCCCGTTTCGGCAATGCATGTTTACCCCGCTCATTTGACCGACTGCCCGTGGTGTACGCTGGATAATCAAGGCGTTATCTATTTTATTGATCTCGGCGAAGAGGTCATTACCACCGGCGGTGATTTTGTGCTGGCGAAAGTCTGGGCGATGGTAACGTCGTCAGTAGCACCGCCAGCATTGCAACTGCCATTACCCGATCATTTCCAACCGACTGGCAGGCCGCTTCCTTTAGGCCTGTTACGGTGCGAATACATCATTCTGATTGAGATCGCACTGTCAGCGTTATCGCTGTTGCTTTGCGGCCTTCAGGCAGAACCGCGTTATATTATTTTGGTTCCAGTGTTGGCGGCTATCTGGATTATTGGCAGTCTGACAAGCAAAGCGTACAAAGCAGAAATCCAGCAACGCCGTGAGGCATTTAATCGCGCGAAAATGGACTATGACCATTTAGTCAGCCAGATCCAACAGTTGGGCGGGCTGGAAGGTTTTATCGCCAAACGGGCGATGCTCGAAAAAATGAAGGACGAAATTCTCGGGTTACCGGAAGAAGAAACACGCGCTCTGGCAGCACTTCACGACACCGCAAGGGAACGGCAGAAGCAGAAGTTTCTGGAGGGATTTTTTATTGATGTTGCCTCTATTCCCGGCGTTGGCCCTGCGCGTAAAGCGGCGTTACGGTCCTTTGGTATTGAAACAGCGGCAGATGTTACCCGTCGTGGTGTTAAGCAAGTGAAAGGGTTTGGCGACCATCTGACCCAGGCAGTTATCGACTGGAAAGCGAGTTGCGAACGCCGTTTTGTGTTCAGGCCGAATGAAGCGGTAACGCCAGCAGACAGACAAGCGGTAATGGCGAAAATGGCCGCCAAACGACATCGGCTGGAATCGGCGTTGACTGTCGGAGCGACAGAGTTGCAGCGATTCCGCCTTCATGCTCCAGCACGGACCATGCCGTTGATGGAACCGTTACGTCAGGCGGCAGAAAAATTGGCTCAGGCGCAGGCTGATTTAAGCCGTTGCTGAGCCAGTTTTCAATTAACGAAACACCACTTCCGCCCAGCGTGCCAGCCCGGCGGTGACGGAGCCAAAGTCATCGCCGCCTGCAATTGGAATGCCCGGCAACTGTTCTGCCAGAGCCTTTTTAATCAGCGGCGAACGGGCGCTACCGCCGGTCAGATAGATGACATCCGGTTTTTCCTGGGCGTTATCCAGCGCCAGTTGCACCTGTTCCAGAATCCGCGCCAGCGGTTGGCTGAGGGCGCTTTCCAGACCCTGCTGGCTAATCAGCGTAGCCAGTTCGTCGCTGATAAACGGCAGCGATGCGAGGGTTTCCGCTGCGCTGGAAAGCGCAATTTTGCTCTCTTCCGCGCTGCGCACCAGCCGATAACTTAAACGCTGACGCCAGACTTTCTGTAACAGGGCCACTTTTTCCGGTTCACGGGCATCGCGTACCAGATCGTTAAGCAGGCGACCGTTGGCACTACTATAGAAATCACTCTGCGCAGGTACGTCGTTGATGGCAACCGCATTCCACCACGGCAGAATCGGCAGGGCGATGCCTTTTTCGGTTTCGCCTCCCATGCCCAGTAACGGCATCAGGTTTTTAAACGCCAGTGCGATATCCAGATCGTTACCGCCAATACGGCAACCACTGTGACCCAGCAGGCTGGCTTCACGATCGAGACGCGAACGCCACTGCGGCCCCATCAGCAGCAATGAACAGTCAGTCGTACCACCGCCGATATCCACCACCAGCACCCGTTTTTCTTCCTGCAAGGTGGCTTCGTAATCCAGCCCAGCTGCTACCGGCTCGTACTGGAATACCACATCCTTAAACCCGGCACGCTTCGCTGCGCGTTCCAGAATCCCTTGCGCCTGGGTGTTTGCTTCATCGCCGCCCAGCCCCTGGAAGTTGATCGGGCGACCAATCACCGCCTGGGTAATCGCTTCTGGCAACTGCGCCTGCGCCTGCTGGCGAATGTGCAACATCATTGCGCAGACCAGATCCTCAAACAGCGCTACCTGCTGCGGTTTTAAGCCGCTGGCACCGAGGAACGATTTTGGTGATTTCACAAACCACACTTCTTCCGGATCATCAATGTACTGTGCCAGTGAGGAAAGACCGAACTGCACGCTTTTCGCCGTAACATCGATATCTTCTTCGCGGTTATAACGAATCGCCCGACGCAACAGCGCCTGCGTTTCATCGTCGTCTGCCGGAACATCATGATGGCGGTACAGCCATTCGCTTACCGCTTCACGCGTTGGCGCGCAAAGCATTGAAGGCAGCAACGTGCTGTCGTTTTCCATTTTCAGTAATTGCGGTTTACCGTCGCGCATGACCGCCACTGAACAGTTTGCTGTACCGTAATCAAAACCAATAAACACGAAATAATCCCCATGCCGGTGAAGAAGGGGCGTGACTTTAGCGAAATGTTGCCGTCGCGACAACCGGAATATGAAAGCAAAGCGTAACGTCTGAATAACGTTTATGCTGAAAGCGGATGAATAAGGAGATGCGATGTATACCCTGAACTGGCAGCCGCCGTATGACTGGTCGTGGATGTTGGGATTTCTCGCCGCCCGTGCGGTGAGCGGTGTGGAAACTGTCGCTGACGATTATTATGCCCGTAGTCTGGCGGTGGGCGAATATCGCGGTGTGGTGACTGCTATTCCGGATATCGCCCGCCATACTCTGCACATAAATTTAAGTGCAGGTTTAGAACCCGTTGCCGCTGAGTGCCTGGCGAAAATGAGCCGCTTATTTGATCTGCAATGTAACCCGCAGGTTGTTAACGAGGCGTTGGGCGAGTTAGGCGCGGCGCGGCCTGGATTGCGTTTACCTGGCAGCGTAGATGCTTTTGAACAGGGCGTGCGCGCTATATTAGGCCAACTGGTGAGCGTGGCGATGGCGGCAAAATTGACTGCCAAAGTGGTACAGCTTTATGGCGAACGGCTGGATGATTTTCCGGAGTATATCTGCTTCCCCACGCCTCAGCGGCTGGCAGCCGCCGACCCGCAGGCATTAAAAGCGTTAGGCATGCCGTTGAAACGGGCAGAGGCGCTGATTCATCTGGCAAATGCGGCGCTGGAGAGTACCTTACCAATGACAATACCGGGCGATGTGGAGCAGGCGATGAAAACGCTGCAAACTTTTCCGGGTATCGGGCGCTGGACGGCGAATTATTTCGCCTTACGTGGCTGGCAAGCGAAAGATGTTTTCCTGCCGGATGATTATTTGATTAAACAGCGATTTCCAGGAATGACGCCAGCACAAATCCGCCGTTATGCCGAGCGCTGGAAGCCCTGGCGTTCTTATGCGTTGTTGCATATCTGGTATACGGAAGGCTGGCAACCAGACGAAGTATGACGCTGGTCGCCGGATGCGGCGCGGCCTACGGAACGGACGAATTGTAGGCCTGATAAAACGCGTTAGCGTCGCATCAGGCGATAGGGAAACGCTCCCTCAATTAATCGCGAAATAACTGTTATTAACCAGCAAATCCAGAGGCTGGCCCTCGGTGATCACATCGCCATAAATCAGATCAACACCAATGTCAGAAAGCGTATCCAATACCAATGGCAACGCTACTGGCCCGGCGATGGTTTTCACACCCAACCGCTGGGCATGCCCCTGAATAATCGAAATCAGCATCTCATCCATTAAATTGCCCTGTACGCTGGCGCATAACTCGGCGTCAAGCAGTAGATAATCCGTCATATTTGCTTTGAGCATATTGAATATTTGTAGGTCGCGTCCTACCTGGCTGAGTACGATCCGGCAGCCGGCCAGCCGCAGTTTTTGTACAGCCAGCCCGTGGTCGAAAATCGCTTCTGCCGGAATTACCAAATGGAACAACCGTGGTGGTAATGAACTTTGTTCCAGTTGCTCAAGCAATTCGTCTACCAGAGTGACGCTGCCTAGCCCTGCAACGGAAAGGGGGAGGGCGATGCTTAAACCTTTATTGGCAACCGCTTTTGCTGTTTGTTGGAAAAATTCACGTAATACCCGGCGGTCAAGCGCGTGGCTGAGTGCCGGATCACTGAAGCTACGGCGGAATGCCTGTTCATCAATCAACTCGCCTTTGCTGCTCCAGAGCTTAAGCGAAATCAACCACAAATTCCGCGTTTCCGTTATTCGCGGCGAAGCGATGCCGTGGGCAATCATCATAAGCGGATTCTCTTTAGTCATCCGCCACTGTTCATCGAGCGACATCACTGTCCGTTCATTATGTGCAGTTGCCTGCTGTGGTTCATAAACTGTGACCTGACCACGACCACCATTTTTCGAAGCATAACAGGCGATATCGGCCTGGGACATAACTTCTGCTGCCTGGTGATTACTGTCGTTTATTAACGTCATCCCGGCGCTTGCTCCTACCCGATGTAACCGACCTTCCCACATAAAGTGATAATCATTAATCGCATTGATAATGCGCGTCGCGATAAAACGGGCACTTTCGACATTACAGTCTGGCAGTAACAGACCAAATTCATCACCACCGAGTCGTGCCAGTAGATCGCTGGAGCGCAGCATACTCAGCATCAACGAAGACAGTTCGCGCAGCAAAGCATCGCCGGCCGCATGCCCGGCGCTGTCATTTACTGCTTTAAAGCGATCAAGATCGATAAATACCAGTGCATGTTGCTGATGCGTACTGTGAACGGTTTGCAGCAGTATTCGCAGTTGTTTCTCAAAACTTGCACGGTTCGCCAGATGCGTCAGGGCATCGTGGGAGGCGCTATAGCTAAGCTGACGTAGCATTTTGCGTGCTTCGGTGACGTCCTGAATCACCAGCACCGAACCAATGCTACTACCATCCAGGGTGCTTAACGGCGTAATACTGTAATGAACGTCATAGCTGCCACCGCTACGGCAGTGGAGAACCACGTCCTGTTCAATAGCAGAACGTGAGGTGTCGGCACTGTAAATGTTCTCAATTAACGGCCCGGTATCACCAGTTGTAAGATGCAGTACCGTCAGCAGCGGAACGCCCAACGCCTCTTCTTGCTTCCAGCCGCTCATTTTCTCAGCGACTGGATTCATAAAGGTGATTTTCATTGCCATATCAATACAGACCACCGCTTCACCGATAGAGTCCAGGGTGATATGCAGACGTTCTTTTTCCTGGAACAACGCCTCGTTGAGTTGTTTTACTTCTGTCATATCCATATTGATACCAAGTAGGCGTTCGACTTCACCTTCTTTATTCAGAACCCGATTGGCGAGTGCGCGGATATGACGAATACCGTCTTTTACCGTAATGCGAAATTCCAGTTTAAAAGGCAAACGAGCCTGCAGCGAATCGCGGATGACTTTCTCGGTGTGTTCTCGATCTTCCGGCAGCACGCAGTCATACCAAACCTGCCAGTTTGGTTTGATATGCGGGGAAATTTCGTAAAGTTCAAACATCCGCTTATCCCAACTGAAAATATCCGGCTTCAACTCCCATTCCCAGATACCAATCCCGCCCGCTTCGTTAGCCAGCGTGATGCGTTCCATCAGTTGCTTATTCACCTGCTCGGTGCGTTTTAACTCGTTAATGTCTTCTATCTGCGCAATGAAGTAGAGTGGCGTGCCATCGGTGTGGCGCACCAGTGAGACGGCAAGCAGCGCCCAGACAACATCGCCATTGCGGTTGTAGTAACGTTTTTCCATTGAATAGGTATTGATTTCACCGCTAATCAACTTCTCAACGTGTTGCAGATCTTTATTGAGGTCTTCCGGCCAGGTCAGCTGTTGAAAGGTGAGAGCACGCAGTTCTTCCTGGCTGTAGCCGAGAAACTGGCACAGGGCTTTGTTGCTTTGCAGCCATTGTCCCTCAGTACCCACCAACGCCATGCCGATAGCAGAATATTCCATGGCGTTCCGAAAGCGTGTTTCGCTTTCGGAAATATGCTTACGTTCCGCGCGGAAGGCGTACATCACCATGGTCATGATGTTGGCGGGAAGCAGAATCAGCAAAAATGGCAGCCACGGCATATGGCTCATCAGGTACGCTCGCGGCGTGGCAAGCAGAGTGGGGTCGGCAGCCATCATTAACGAAACCATCATCACTGTCGTGAGGAAGATCAAAAAGGCTTCCATTCGTGGCAGGCGCACGGCGCTCCACATCAGCAGCACAATAATGAAAGTAAAAGGCCACGGCAGGTACAGCATCGAAAGCCAGCTTAATGTCAATGTGATCGCTAACGTCAGCAGCGTTTCAAACAACAGTCGTGGGTTACGATGGCGTAATAGATAATGCGGTTTAAACAACAGGCCCAGCGGTACCAGCGCCAGGGCGCCGATGGATTCTGAAAGTACCCATATCAAAAAAGCCCTGAGAGGATCGTCTCCGGGCGTCAGCAGGACAACCAGCCCCCCTCCCAACAGAGGTGGAACGATGGCGCTGCCAAATGCAAGACGAAGCCAGTCAGCCAGATTTTGTAGCGGGTTATACCACGGTAATAATTTTCGCAGCAGCATTGCTCCCACGACGGCTTCAATAATGTTGATAGCCGTCCAGGTCATATTGAGCGAACTGGTGGAAAAGAGCAGCACGGATGCGGCTATGTTTCCCAGTGAGCAGGCTAACGCAATACCAGGCCACATGCGTCCGGCATGGCGGTAAAACGCCACCATCATAATGGAAGTGGGGAACCATAGCGGCGCAAGCTGAGTGCCAAATTGCGAAAGCTCAAGCGAGAAAAGGGTAAAGATAAACGAGACTAAACCTAAACTGACGAGGTGAAGCAGAGGATGAGGTAAGGTAATTAAAACACGCTGTGATGGTTTACTCATTACCGCTCTATCCGCATGGCCAGGCCGTCAGTATTGGTATCTGTGTTTATGCTAGTACAAAAGTTTTACATTTTATATGCAAATTGCTCATAAAGTGACGTAATGGCGGATAATTTGCGCAACTATGCATAACATTTTTCACTTTGCGTCATAACTGAGCAATTAAATTTGCATCAGGGAATTGATCGTCAACAATTAACTCTGAGAGCAAGGCAACGCTATTCGACTGGTATCACGCGGATGAAATCCCTATAATTGCCGCGTTTGGCGCTTCGGCGCCCCCTTCCTAACATCCAGGTTATTCAGGTCGCTAAATTTATGACTGATCAGTCTCATCAGTGCGTCATTATCGGTATCGCAGGCGCATCGGCTTCCGGCAAGAGTCTCATTGCCAGTACCCTTTATCGTGAATTACGTGAACAAGTCGGTGATGAACACATCGGCGTTATTCCGGAAGACTGTTACTACAAAGATCAAAGCCATCTGTCGATGGAAGAACGGGTTAAAACTAATTATGACCATCCCAGCGCGATGGATCACAGCCTGCTGCTGCAACATTTGCAGGCGCTGAAACGCGGCTCGGCTATCGACCTGCCGGTTTACAGCTACGTTGAACATACGCGTATGAAAGAAACGGTGAAGGTTGAACCGAAGAAAGTCATTATTCTCGAAGGCATTTTGCTGCTGACGGATGCGCGTCTGCGCGACGAGCTGAACTTCTCGATTTTTGTGGATACCCCACTGGATATCTGCCTGATGCGTCGTATTAAGCGCGATGTTAATGAGCGTGGTCGCTCGATGGATTCTGTAATGGCGCAATATCAAAAAACCGTGCGCCCGATGTTCCTGCAATTCATTGAACCGTCTAAACAGTATGCAGATATCATTGTGCCGCGCGGCGGTAAAAACCGCATCGCGATCGATATATTGAAAGCGAAAATAAGTCAGTTCTTTGAATAAGCTTGGTAAATTGTGTACCGTTCAGTGATAACCTGGTATGCCCTTGACGTAACTGGCGTTAAGGGAGTGATGCGCGAAAGGAGAAAATGCCATGCGTCTGTGTGACCGAGATATTGAAGCCTGGCTTGATGAAGGCCGTTTGTCGATCAACCCACGTCCACCCGTGGAGCGTATTAATGGTGCGACGGTGGATGTACGCCTGGGCAATAAATTTCGTACCTTCCGTGGCCACACGGCAGCGTTTATCGATCTGAGCGGTCCTAAAGACGAAGTGAGCGCCGCGCTTGACCGGGTGATGAGCGATGAAATTGTGCTTGATGAAAGCGAAGCTTTCTTTCTTCATCCGGGAGAATTGGCACTGGCGGTAACGCTGGAGTCAGTGACGCTGCCAGCCGATCTGGTGGGCTGGCTGGATGGGCGCTCCTCACTGGCGCGTCTGGGACTGATGGTGCACGTCACTGCGCACCGTATCGATCCGGGCTGGTCTGGCTGTATTGTGCTGGAGTTCTACAATTCCGGTAAGCTGCCGCTGGCCCTGCGTCCGGGTATGCTGATTGGCGCGCTGAGCTTTGAGCCGCTTTCAGGTCCGGCAGCGCGTCCGTATAACCGCCGTGAAGATGCGAAATATCGCAACCAGCAGGGCGCAGTCGCTAGCCGTATCGATAAAGACTAATTCAGGCCCATTGAGGATACCATGAGACGATTTCTGACGACGCTGATGATACTCCTGGTCGTGCTGGTGGCTGGGTTATCTGCGTTAGTGTTGCTGGTGAATCCGAATGATTTCCGTGACTATATGGTCAAGCAGGTTGCTGCACGTAGCGGTTATCAATTGCAGCTCGACGGGCCACTGCGTTGGCACGTCTGGCCGCAGCTTAGTATCCTCTCTGGTCGCATGATATTAACGGCCAACGGGGCCAGCCAACCGCTGGTACGTGCCGATAATATGCGCCTTGATGTGGCCTTGTGGCCTTTATTGAGTCATCAACTCAGCGTTAAGCAAGTCATGCTCAAAGGGGCAGTCATTCAACTGACGCCGGAAACAGAAGCAGTGCGCAGTGAAGACGCCCCAATAGCCCCGAAAGACAATACGTTACCTGATGATGCGGAAGATCGTGGCTGGTCGTTCGATATCGCCAGTCTGCGGGTCAGTGACAGCGTGTTGGTGTTCCAGCATGAAAATGACGAACAGGTTACGGTACGTGATATCCGCCTGCAAATGGAGCAGGACCCACAACATCGCGGTTCGTTTGAATTCTCTGGTCGGGTAAATCGCGACCAACGCGATCTCACGTTAGCGCTCAAGGGGACTGTTGATGCTTCTGATTACCCGCATGATTTAACGGCAGATATTCAACAGATTGACTGGCAACTGCAGGGCGCTGATCTTCCGAAGCAGGGGATTCAGGGCCATGGTCAGTTCAGGACTCAGTGGCAGGAAGCGCAAAAACGTCTCTCCTTTGAACAAATCAATTTAACCGCTAACGACAGTAATCTGACCGGTCAGGCGCAGGTAGCGCTGCTTGAGAAGCCAGAATGGCTGCTCAGACTGCAATTTGCCCAGTTAAATCTGGATAATTTGCTGCCGATGAATGAGGTGATGACTAAGCAAAATGGCGTTGCTCAACAGGGGCAAAGCCAACCGACGCTGCCACGTCCGGTAATTTCCTCACGCATTGATGAACCTGCGTATCAGGGGCTGAAAGGCTTTGCGGCAGATATTTTGTTGCAGGCCAATAACGTGCGTTGGCGTGGAATGGATTTTGCCGATGTTACTGCGCAAATGACCAACAAGGCGGGGCTGCTGGAGATTATCCAGTTGCAGGGCAAACTTAACGACGGTGTCGTGTCGTTACCGGGTACGCTGGATGCAACAGCCTCACATCCGCGTATAGTTTTCCATCCCCGGCTGGAAAATGTCGAGATTGGCACCATCCTGAATGCCTTCAACTACCCCATCTCACTAACGGGGAAAATGTCGCTGGCGGGGGATTTCTCTGGTGCTGATATTGATGCCAACGCATTCCGCCACACCTGGCTGGGGACGGCGCATGTCGAAATGGCCGATACGCGCATGGAAGGCATGAACTTCCAGCAGATGATCCAACAAGCGGTAGAACGTAATGGCGGTGATGTGAAGGCCGCTGAAAACTTCGATAACGTGACGCGGCTTGATAGCTTTACCACCGATCTGACGTTGAAGGATGGTGTCGTGACGTTAAACGACATGCAAGGTCAATCGCCAGTGCTGGCGCTTTCAGGGGCTGGCACGTTGAATCTGGCAGATCAAACCTGCGACACCCAGTTTGACATTCGTGTGATTGGCGGTTGGAACGGGGAAAGCAAACTGATTGATTTCCTCAAAGAAACGCCGGTTCCTCTGCGGGTTTATGGCAACTGGCAGCAACTCAATTACAGCCTGCAAGTGGATCAGTTACTGCGTAAACACTTACAGGACGAAGCCAAACGCCGTCTTAACGACTGGGCCGAGCGGAATAAAGATTCCCGCAATGGCAAAGATGTGAAGAAGTTGCTGGAGAAGATGTAAGTTACCAGGTGACCTGTCCTGTAGGCCTGATAAGACGCGTAAAGCGTCGCATCAGGCAATCACGTAGATTACTTTCAGCAAAGATGAATCATCAGTAAAAGCAAGATATTTCCGCGAGGGGGTTGGTCCGGCTGTAAATCGCCGAATCGTTTCCTGTAGGCCGGGGCAGCCCACATGGATGTGGGCTGAGGGCGCGTTTTACAGGGATGTTACCTCGCGCCCGTACCCGATAGCCGAAAGGAATAAGATGAGGGGACCGCGCCAGCGGCGATTTACCGCCGGGAGCCCGGGTTGCCAGGGTGGTGGCGATTGAGCCACCCTGGCACGTTCACCGACTTGAGCGTTCCATAGTAGCGAGGAACATAAAGTGAACGGAACAGCCTTCAATGTCACATACTCTCCCGGTTGAACGAAACGCCTGATGCGACGCTTTACGCGTCTTATCAGGCCTACATGCCATCACACCTCGTACTCCATCTCGCCATCCTTACGCAGCGGAATAATCTGCACCTTCTGCACACGATGGCTTTCCACCTGCAACGTTTTAAGCAAATAATCCCCCACCTGAACTTCTTCGCCAGGTTTTGGAATACGCTGCAAATATTCCATCAATAGCCCGGCAATGGTGTGATATTCACGTTTTTCATCCAGCGGCAGCGGCACATATTGCACCAGATCTTCCAGCGGCATATGACCATTCGCCGTCCAGGAACCGTCCGTATTTTTCTGAATATCATGGCGGGCGTCGATCTCTTCCACTTCGTTCGGTAAGTTACCGGCAATGGTTTCAGTGACGTCACTTAATGTCACAATCCCTTCCACCGAGCCAAACTCATCCACCACAAAAGCAAAGTGTGTGCGGGCATTACGGAACTGCTCCAGGGCAGGTAACAACGGCAAGGTTTCCGGGAACACCAGCGGCTGGCGAATCAACACCCGCAGGTTGAGCGGTTCGCCGCGCAGTGACTGTTGTAGCAGGTCGATAACGTGAACAACACCGAGCAAATCTTCTGCGTCATCACCGTCGGTAACGACCAGCCGCGTATGCTGATTTCGCTCCAGCAACTGGCGGATCTCGTCTTCCGGCGCGTTGAGATCGATATGCTCAATATCGTGGCGTGACGTCATAATGCTGCTGACGGTACGCTGGTTAAGATTAAGTACCCGCTCAATCATCCGCCGTTCCTGCGGATTAAAGATCTGCTGGTTACCATGATCCACCAGCATGGACGCGGTTTCGGCGTCCAGTTCCGCATCTTCTTTTTGTCCGCTTAACAGGCGCATTACCGCTTCGGTAGTCCGCTGGCGCAGCGTCTGGTTAGCGGAGAGAAAACGTCGCCGGTTAAAGATAGCCAACTGATTGAGCGCCTCGATCATCACCGAGAAACCAATGGCAGCGTACAGATAGCCCTTCGGAATGGCGAATCCGAAACCTTCCGCCACCAGGCTAAAGCCAATCATCAACAGGAAACTTAAGCAGAGTATGACGATGGTCGGATGGCTATTAACGAACTGGGTTAACGGTTTGCTGGCCATCAGCATCAGGCTGATAGCGATAACGACGGCGGCCATCATGACCAGTAAATGGTCGACCATCCCGACGGCGGTAATCACCGAGTCGAGTGAGAAGATGGCGTCCAGCACCACAATTTGCGTCACTACGCCCCAGAACTTCGCACCTTTGCGTTGTGTGGGATTATTGCTGTCTTTCCCTTCCAGCCGTTCGTTCAGCTCCATCGTGGCTTTGAACAACAGGAAGAAACCACCAAACAGCATGATTAAGTCGCGGGCGCTAAAGGTAAACGAGCGGAAGCTGAACAGCGGTTGAGTCAGGGTGACCAGCCAGGAGATAGACGCCAGCAGTAACAGGCGCATTAACATTGCCAGCAGCAGCCCGGTAACCCGTGCGCGGTCACGCTGCTTCGGCGGTAGTTTTTCGGCGAGGATGGCAATAAAGACCAGGTTATCAATGCCGAGGACCAGTTCGATCACAATCAGCGTGATTAACCCGGCCCAGATAGACGGATCGGCAATCCATTCCATAGTAAGTACAAAACCTATTCGTTGTATGACAAATGTCACAATTCGATCATGGATAAATCAGGGCAAAAATGCAATGTTGCGGCACTATTTATCTCACATTATTTGAGGATTATAACATCGCATTATCCCTGAATTAAAAGTGGTAATAATAAAATATTATTTAAGAAATATCGCATGTGAAGACGCCATATTAATTATTGTCAACATAAAGAAACTCCTAAAAACCATATTGAATGACACTTAATATAATTCTTAAAAATAGCTAATTGCCGAATTGTTACCTTGCCTGCTATTCCGTTAGCTGTAACACTTCCTCCTGCATTATTGGAACGCCAATATTCAAATACCATAATGCCGCCTTATATCTGGAAAATTAATTCACGTAATAACGCTTTTTCATAAACGGCTGCATGATGAAAGAGTTAGAAAATCTAAACTAAATCAGTGTATTGGTAGCTAAAAAGCCAGGGGCGGTAGCGTGTCTGGATGCCTGAAAGACCAGTCTGAATTATTCTGTCAATAGCCTGCGGATGAAATCAATTTTTTTAGGACTGATGCCAGTTAAATTTTTATTCAATTAACTGCAAGGTAAATGTGCATGGCGACATTGCTATTAATAGTGCACAGGATAATTACTCTGCCAAAGTGATAAATAAACAATGATGAAATCCAAAATGAAATTGATGCCATTATTGGTGTCAGTAACCTTGATAAGCGGTTGCACAGTACTTCCGGGCAGCAATATGTCGACGATGGGGAAAGACGTCATCAAACAGCAGGACGCTGATTTCGATCTCGACAAAATGGTGAATGTTTATCCGCTGACCCCGCGTCTGATTGATCAATTACGCCCACGCCCGAATGTAGCGCGCCCCAATATGACGCTGGAAAGTGAGATCGCGAATTACCAGTATCGCGTCGGGCCGGGGGACGTTCTTAATGTCACTGTCTGGGATCACCCGGAACTCACTACGCCAGCCGGTCAGTATCGCAGCTCCAGCGACACCGGCAACTGGGTACAGCCTGACGGCACCATGTTCTACCCGTATATCGGCAAGGTTCACGTGGTGGGAAAAACGCTCGCTGAAATCCGCAGTGATATTACCGGGCGCTTAGCGACGTACATCGCTGACCCGCAGGTGGACGTTAATATCGCCGCCTTCCGCTCGCAAAAAGCCTATATCTCCGGTCAGGTGAATAAATCCGGTCAACAGGCCATTACCAACGTGCCTCTGACCATTCTCGACGCCATCAACGCCGCAGGTGGCCTGACCGACACCGCTGACTGGCGCAACGTGGTGCTAACACACAATGGTCGTGAAGAACGCATTTCTTTACAGGCGCTGATGCAAAACGGCGACCTCAACCAGAATCGCCTGCTTTACCCCGGCGATATTCTCTACGTGCCGCGTAATGATGATCTGAAAGTGTTTGTGATGGGTGAAGTGAAGAAACAGAGCACCCTGAAAATGGACTTTAGCGGCATGACCCTGACTGAAGCCCTGGGCAATGCTGAAGGCATCGACATGACCACCTCCAACGCCAGCGGCATCTTTGTCATTCGTCCGCTGAAAGGCGAGGGCGGGCGTAACGGCAAGATTGCCAATATCTACCAGCTGGATATGTCCGATGCCACGTCGCTGGTGATGGCGACAGAATTCCGCCTGCAACCTTATGACGTGGTGTATGTTACCACCGCCCCGGTTTCCCGCTGGAACCGTCTGATCAATCAGTTGCTGCCAACTATTAGCGGTGTCCGTTACATGACGGATACAGCCAGCGACATTCATAACTGGTAATCGTCATGTTTAACAACATCTTAGTTGTCTGTGTCGGCAATATTTGCCGTTCCCCGACGGCGGAACGCTTACTGCAACGTTATCACCCGGAGCTGAAAGTGGAGTCCGCTGGACTCGGCGCGCTGGTCGGTAAGGGCGCAGATCCTACCGCTATCAGCGTCGCCGCAGAACATCAACTGTCTCTGGAAGGTCACTGTGCACGGCAAATCAGCCGCCGCCTGTGTCGCAACTATGACCTGATTTTGACCATGGAAAAGCGCCATATCGAACGCTTATGCGAGATGGCACCTGAGATGCGCGGCAAAGTGATGCTGTTTGGTCACTGGGATAACGAATGTGAAATCCCCGATCCGTATCGCAAAAGTCGGGAAACGTTTGCAGCGGTGTACACATTACTTGAACGGTCTGCCCGCCAGTGGGCGCAGGCATTGAACGCAGAGCAGGTATAAGAATGACAGAAAAAGTAAAACAACATGCCGCTCCGGTAACGGGCAGTGATGAAATCGATATTGGTCGCCTGGTCGGCACCGTCATTGAAGCGCGCTGGTGGGTGATTGGCATCACCGCCGTATTTGCCCTCTGTGCCGTGGTTTACACCTTCTTCGCTACGCCGATATACAGCGCCGACGCACTGGTACAAATCGAACAAAGCAGCGGCAATTCGCTGGTGCAGGATATCGGCTCGGCATTAGCCAATAAACCGCCAGCATCGGACGCCGAGATCCAGTTGATTCGTTCACGTCTGGTGCTTGGTAAAACGGTGGACGATCTCGACCTCGATATTGCAGTGAGCAAAAACACGTTCCCGATTTTCGGTGCGGGCTGGGATCGCCTGATGGGGCGTCAGAACGAGACGGTGAAAGTGACCACCTTTAACCGCCCGAAAGAGATGGCGGATCAGGTGTTTACGCTTAATGTGCTGGACGATAAAAACTACACCCTGAGCAGTGATGGCGGCTTTAGCGCCCGTGGGCAAGCGGGCCAGATGCTGAAAAAAGAAGGCGTCACGCTGATGGTTGAAGCCATTCACGCCCGCCCGGGCAGTGAGTTTACCGTCACCAAATACTCCACGCTGGGGATGATCAATCAACTGCAAAACAGCCTGACGGTAACGGAGAACGGCAAAGACGCAGGCGTACTGAGCCTGACTTATACCGGTGAAGATCGCGAACAGATTCGCGACATTCTTAACAGCATCGCCCGTAACTATCAGGAACAAAATATTGAGCGCAAATCGGCGGAAGCGTCGAAAAGCCTCGCTTTCCTCGCGCAACAGTTACCGGAAGTACGTAGCCGCCTTGATGTTGCCGAAAACAAACTGAATGCCTTCCGTCAGGATAAAGATTCTGTTGATCTGCCGCTGGAAGCAAAAGCGGTACTCGATTCGATGGTGAACATCGATGCGCAGCTGAACGAACTGACGTTTAAAGAGGCGGAAATCTCCAAGCTGTTCACCAAAGTTCATCCGGCGTACCGCACGCTGCTGGAGAAACGTCAGGCGCTGGAAGACGAAAAAGCCAAACTTAATGGTCGCGTAACGGCGATGCCGAAAACTCAGCAGGAGATTGTGCGCCTGACCCGCGATGTCGAGTCTGGTCAGCAGGTCTATATGCAACTGCTGAATAAAGAGCAGGAGCTGAAAATCACCGAGGCCAGCACCGTCGGCGATGTGCGCATTGTTGACCCGGCAATCACCCAGCCAGGTGTACTTAAACCGAAGAAAGGGCTGATTATCCTCGGCGCGATTATCCTGGGCCTGATGCTCTCTATCGTGGGTGTACTGCTGCGCTCGTTGTTTAATCGCGGCATCGAAAGCCCGCAGGTGCTGGAAGAACACGGTATTAGCGTCTATGCCAGCATCCCGCTGTCGGAATGGCAAAAAGCGCGCGATAGTGTCAAAACCATCAAAGGGGTTAAACGCTATAAACAGAGTCAGCTACTGGCGGTGGGGAATCCAACCGATCTGGCAATTGAAGCCATCCGTAGTCTGCGTACCAGTCTGCACTTCGCGATGATGCAGGCGCAGAACAATGTGTTGATGATGACCGGGGTTAGCCCGTCAATCGGTAAAACCTTTGTCTGCGCCAACCTGGCGGCGGTGATCAGCCAGACCAATAAACGGGTGTTGTTGATCGACTGTGATATGCGCAAAGGCTACACCCACGAGCTGTTGGGCACCAATAACGTCAATGGTCTGTCGGAAATTCTGATTGGTCAGGGCGATATTACTACCGCTGCTAAACCCACTTCGATTGCCAAATTTGACCTGATCCCGCGCGGTCAGGTGCCGCCAAATCCTTCTGAACTGTTGATGAGCGAACGCTTTGCTGAACTGGTGAGCTGGGCGAGTAAAAACTACGACCTGGTGTTGATTGATACGCCGCCGATTCTGGCAGTGACCGATGCAGCAATTGTCGGGCGTCACGCTGGAACCACGTTAATGGTGGCGCGTTATGCGGTCAACACATTGAAAGAAGTGGAAACCAGTCTGAGCCGCTTTGAGCAAAACGGTATTCCGGTGAAAGGGGTGATTCTGAACTCCATCTTCCGCCGCGCCAGCGCGTATCAGGATTATGGCTATTACGAATACGAATATAAGTCGGATGCGAAATAACGACGCTTGTATTCGCACCGCCCCGTAGGCCGGATAAGGCGTTCACGCCGCATCCGGCAAGCAAACCAGCTCATAAGCCGGGAGAACAACCTATGAAAGATAATCCGCTGATCTCAATCTATATGCCAACCTGGAACCGCCAACAACTGGCGATTCGGGCGATAAAATCGGTCCTGCGCCAGGACTTCAACAACTGGGAGATGATCATCGTCGATGATTGCTCCACCTCCTGGGAACAACTGCAACATTACGTCACCGCCCTCAACGATCCGCGTATCACTTACATTCACAACGACATTAACAGCGGGGCGTGCGCGGTACGTAACCAGGCGATTATGCTGGCGCAAGGGGAATACATCACCGGGATCGATGATGATGATGAATGGACACCCAACCGTCTGAGCGTCTTCCTCGCCCATAAACAGCAACTGGTCACTCACGCCTTTTTGTACGCTAACGACTACGTTTGCCAGGGCGAAGTCTATTCCCAACCGGCAAGTTTGCCGCTGTATCCCAAATCGCCGTATTCACGCCGCCTGTTCTACAAACGCAATATCATTGGCAACCAGGTCTTTACCTGGGCATGGCGTTTCAAAGAGTGCTTGTTCGATACCGAACTGAAAGCAGCACAGGATTACGACATCTTCCTGCGAATGGTAGTGGAGTACGGCGAACCGTGGAAAGTGGAAGAGGCGACGCAGATCCTGCATATCAATCACGGCGAAATGCAGATCACCTCGTCACCGAAAAAATTCTCCGGATACTTCCACTTTTATCGCAAGCACAAAGACAAATTCGACCGTGCCAGCAAAAAATATCAGCTGTTTACCCTCTACCAGATCCGCAATAAACGTATGACCTGGCGCACCTTGTTGACGCTGCTGTCGGTGCGTAACGGCAAACGTCTGGCTGATGGTATTCGGGGGCGCTAAAGATGCTGGAAGATCTGCGCGCCAACAGCTGGAGTTTACGCCCGTGCTGCATGGTTCTTGCCTATCGCGGCGCTCATTTTTGTTCAGTGTGGCGCAAAAAGAACGTCCTCAACAATCTGTGGGCGGCCCCGCTGCTGGTGCTGTATCGCATTATCACCGAATGCTTTTTCGGTTATGAAATCCAGGCCGCCGCAACCATTGGTCGCCGTTTCACTATCCATCACGGTTACGCCGTAGTGATCAATAAAAACGTGGTAGCGGGGGATGATTTCACCATTCGCCACGGCGTCACTATCGGCAATCGTGGTGCCGATAACATGGCATGTCCACACATTGGCAACGGCGTCGAACTCGGTGCCAACGTCATAATTCTTGGTGATATCACGCTTGGTAACAACGTCACCGTGGGCGCGGGCAGCGTGGTGCTCGACTCTGTCCCGGATAACGCGCTGGTGGTGGGAGAAAAAGCGCGAGTGAAGGTAATTAAATGAATATTCTGCAATTTAATGTGCGACTGGCGGAAGGCGGGGCGGCAGGTGTGGCGTTAGATCTCCACCAGCGTGCGCTGCAACAGGGGCTGGCGTCACATTTTGTCTACGGCTACGGCAAAGGCGGCAAAGAGAGCGTCAGCCATCAAAACTATCCGCAGGTCATCAAACATACGCCGCGGATGACCGCTATGGCGAACATTGCCCTGTTTCGTCTGTTTAATCGCGATCTGTTTGGCAATTTCAATGAGTTATATCGCACCATTACTCGCACAGCGGGTCCGGTGGTGTTGCATTTTCATGTGCTGCACAGCTACTGGTTGAATCTTAACAGCGTGGTGCGCTTTTGCGAAAAGGTGAAAAACCACAAACCGGACGTCACGCTGGTCTGGACGCTACACGACCACTGGAGCGTTACCGGACGCTGCGCCTTTACCGACGGTTGCGAAGGCTGGAAAACGGGCTGCCAGAAATGCCCGACCTTAAATAATTATCCGCCGGTGAAGATTGATCGCGCACACCAACTGGTGGCGGGCAAACGCCAGTTATTCCGCGAGATGCTGGCGCTGGGCTGTCAGTTTATTTCCCCCAGCCAGCATGTGGCTGACGCTTTCAATAGTCTGTACGGTCCAGGGCGTTGCCGGATTATCAATAATGGCATTGATATGGCAACCGAAGCGATTCTGGCGGAGCTGCCTCCGGTGCGCGAAACTCAGGGCAAGCCGAAAATCGCGGTGGTGGCGCATGACCTGCGTTACGACGGCAAAACTAACCAGCAACTGGTGCGCGAGATGATGGCGCTGGGCGACAAAATCGAACTGCATACCTTCGGTAAGTTCTCGCCGTTCACCGCTGGCAACGTGGTTAATCACGGCTTTGAAACCGACAAACGTAAGTTAATGAGCGCGCTCAATCAGATGGATTCGCTGGTGTTCAGTTCTCGCGTCGATAACTACCCGCTGATTTTGTGTGAGGCGCTATCGATTGGCGTGCCGGTGATTGCAACCCATAGCGATGCGGCGCGGGAAGTGCTGCAAAAATCCGGCGGTAAAACCGTCAGTGAAGAAGAGGTGCTGCAACTGGTGCAGTTAAGCAAACCGGAAATCGCGCAGGCGATATTTGGTACCACGCTGGCTGAGTTCAGCCAACGCAGCCGCGCCGCCTACAGTGGACAACAGATGCTGGAGGAGTATGTCAACTTCTATCAGAATCTGTAGCTACTTGCTGCTGCCGCTGATTTACCTGCTGGTTAACGTCAAAATCGCCCAGCTTGGCGAAAGTTTCCCCATCACCATCGTCACTTTTTTACCTGTCTTGTTACTGCTGTTTTTAGAGCGCATCAGCGTTAAAAAATTGATGATTGCCTTGGGGATTGGCGCGGGGCTCACGGCGTTTAACTACCTGTTTGGTCAGTCGTTGGATGCCAGTAAATACGTCACTTCAACCATGCTGTTTGTCTATATCGTGATCATTATTGGCATGGTGTGGAGTATTCGTTTTAAAACAATTTCGCCACACAACCATCGCAAGATATTACGTTTCTTTTATCTGGTGGTTGGGCTGGTGGTGGCGCTGGCGGCGGTGGAGATGGCGCAAATTATCCTCACCGGCGGCAGCAGTATTATGGAGTCGATTTCGAAGTATCTGATTTACAGCAACAGTTATGTACTGAATTTCATTAAATTCGGCGGCAAGCGCACGACAGCACTTTATTTCGAACCGGCATTTTTCGCTCTGGCATTAATCTCAATTTGGCTCAGCATCAAACAGTTTGGTATCAAAACGCCTAAAACAGATGCTATGATTCTCGCAGGAATAATATTATCCGGATCGTTTTCAGGGGTTATGACCTTTATCCTGTTTTATTTGCTGGAGTGGGCATTTCAATATCTGAATAAAGAGGCGATTAAGAAAAAGTTACCGTTAGCATTGATTTCTCTGGCTGTATTCCTGGTTGGTGTGGTAATCGCGTTTCCTTATATTTCCACCCGTCTGGGCGATTTAGGTACAGAAGGATCGTCATCATATTATCGTATTGTCGGTCCGCTGGTGATGGTCGGTTATTCTTTGACCCATATTGACGGTGTAGTCAGATTTGGCTCACTTTATGAATATGTCGCATCATTCGGAATATTTAACGGTGCGGATGTCGGAAAAACCATAGACAATGGTTTGTATCTGCTGATTATTTATTTTTCCTGGTTCGCAGTGTTTTTATCGCTGTGGTACATGGGGAAAGTGATAAAAATGATGATCAACGCTTTTGGTGATAACCGCAATTTTCGCGTGCAATTATATCTTTTTACTCCGGTGTCGCTGTTTTTTACCGGTTCGATATTTAGCCCGGAATATGCATTTTTAATCGTCTGTCCGTTTATTTTGCGAAAAGCGTTAAATATTACGAGGTAAGAATAAGAACATGTTGCTTAGCATAATCACTGTCGCGTTTCGTAACCTCGAAGGGATAGTCAAAACACATGCCTCGCTGGCGCATCTGGCGCAGGCGGAAGATATCAGCTTCGAATGGATTGTTGTCGATGGCGGTTCCAACGACGGCACCCGTGAGTATCTGGAAAATCTCAATGGTATCTATAACCTACGCTTTGTCAGCGAGCCAGATAACGGCATCTACGACGCCATGAACAAAGGCATTGCGATGGCACAAGGCAAGTTCGCGTTGTTTCTCAATTCGGGCGATATTTTTCATCAGGATGCCGCAAATTTTGTCCGTAAGTTAAAAATGCAAAAAGATAACGTGATGATCACCGGCGATGCGCTGCTGGATTTTGGCGACGGGCATAAAATTAAACGTAGCGCCAAACCGGGTTGGTATATTTACCACAGTCTGCCCGCCAGTCATCAGGCGATATTTTTCCCGGTGTCCGGCTTGAAGAAATGGCGTTATGATCTGGAATATAAAGTTTCTTCCGATTACGCGCTGGCGGCCAAAATGTATAAAGCCGGTTATGCATTTAAAAAACTCAATGGCCTGGTGTCTGAATTTTCTATGGGTGGAGTATCAACCACCAATAATATGGAATTGTGTGCAGACGCGAAAAAAGTCCAACGGCAGATATTACATGTGCCTGGCTTCTGGGCAGAATTATCCTGGCATTTACGCCAACGTACTACCTCAAAGACGAAAGCCTTATATAACAAAAGCTGAATATAAGGGAAAACGATGCAAGATTTAAGTGGTTTCTCGGTGCCGAAAGGGTTCCGGGGCGGCAACGCTATTAAAGTGCAATTGTGGTGGGCAGTACAGGCAACATTATTTGCCTGGTCGCCACAAGTATTGTATCGCTGGCGGGCATTTTTATTACGTTTATTCGGGGCAAAAATAGGAAAAAAAGTAGTTATTCGTCCGTCAGTAAAAATTACCTATCCGTGGAAATTAACCTTAGGTGATTACGCGTGGGTCGGCGATGAGGTCAATTTATATACCCTCGGTGAAATAACTATTGGCGCACATTCGGTGATATCGCAAAAAAGTTATTTATGCACCGGGAGCCACGACCATGCAAGTCAACATTTCACCATTAACGCCACGCCTATTGTGATTGGCGAGAAATGCTGGCTGGCGACAGATATTTTTGTTGCCCCTGGCGTCACGATTGGCGACGGCACCGTCGTGGGTGCGCGAAGCAGTGTTTTTAAATCGCTTCCGGCAAATGTGGTTTGCCGGGGGAATCCCGCAGTGGTGATACGCGAACGCGTTGAAACTGAATAAATTCAAAAAATACAGAGGAATAAGACATGTCAAAAGTCGCTCTCATCACCGGTGTAACCGGACAAGACGGTTCTTACCTGGCAGAACTGCTGCTGGACAAAGGTTACGAGGTGCATGGTATTAAGCGTCGTGCATCGTCATTCAACACCGAGCGCGTGGATCACATTTATCAGGATCCGCACACCTGCAACCCGAAATTCCATCTGCATTATGGCGACCTGAGTGATACCTCCAACCTGACGCGTATTTTGCGTGAAGTGCAGCCGGATGAAGTGTACAACCTGGGCGCAATGAGCCACGTTGCGGTTTCTTTTGAGTCACCGGAATATACCGCAGACGTTGATGCGATGGGTACGCTGCGCCTGCTCGAGGCGATCCGCTTCCTCGGTCTGGAAAAGAAAACCCGTTTCTATCAGGCTTCCACCTCTGAACTGTACGGTCTGGTGCAGGAAATTCCGCAGAAAGAAACCACGCCGTTCTACCCGCGATCTCCGTATGCGGTCGCCAAACTGTATGCCTACTGGATCACCGTTAACTACCGCGAATCCTACGGCATGTACGCCTGTAACGGTATTCTCTTCAACCATGAATCCCCGCGCCGCGGCGAAACCTTCGTTACCCGCAAAATCACCCGCGCAATCGCCAACATCGCCCAGGGGCTGGAGTCGTGCCTGTACCTCGGCAATATGGATTCCCTGCGTGACTGGGGCCATGCCAAAGACTACGTAAAAATGCAGTGGATGATGCTGCAACAGGAACAACCGGAAGATTTCGTTATTGCCACCGGCGTTCAGTACTCCGTGCGTCAGTTCGTGGAAATGGCGGCAGTACAGCTGGGCATCAAACTGCGCTTTGAAGGCACGGGCGTTGAAGAGAAGGGCATTGTGGTTTCCGTCACCGGGCATGACGCGCCGGGCGTTAAACCGGGCGATGTGATTATCGCCGTTGACCCGCGTTACTTCCGTCCGGCTGAAGTTGAAACGCTGCTCGGCGACCCGACCAAAGCGCACGAAAAACTGGGCTGGAAACCGGAAATCACCCTCAGAGAGATGGTGTCTGAAATGGTGGCTAATGACCTCGAAGCGGCGAAAAAACACTCTCTGCTGAAATCTCACGGCTACGACGTGGCGATCGCGCTGGAGTCATAAGCATGAGTAAACAACGCATTTTTATCGCTGGCCATCGCGGGATGGTCGGTTCCGCCATCAAGCGACAGCTCGAACAGCGCGGTGATGTGGAGCTGGTATTACGCACCCGCGACGAGCTGGATCTGCTGGACAGCCGCGCGGTGCATGATTTCTTTGCCAGCGAAAGCATTGACCAGGTCTATCTGGCGGCGGCGAAAGTGGGCGGCATTGTTGCCAACAACACGTATCCGGCGGATTTCATCTACCAGAACATGATGATTGAGAGCAACATCATTCACGCCGCGCATCAGAACGACGTGAACAAACTGCTGTTTCTTGGATCGTCCTGCATCTACCCGAAACTGGCAAAACAGCCGATGGCAGAAAGCGAGTTATTGCAGGGTACGCTGGAGCCGACCAACGAGCCTTACGCCATTGCCAAAATCGCCGGGATCAAACTGTGCGAATCTTACAACCGCCAGTATGGACGCGATTACCGCTCAGTTATGCCGACCAACCTGTACGGGCCACACGACAACTTCCATCCGAGTAACTCGCATGTGATCCCTGCATTGTTGCGTCGCTTCCACGAGGCGACGCAACAGAATGCGCCGGACGTGGTGGTATGGGGCAGCGGTACACCGATGCGCGAATTTCTGCATGTCGATGATATGGCGGCGGCGAGCATTCATGTCATGGAGCTGGCGCACGAAGTCTGGCTGGAAAACACCCAGCCGATGCTGTCGCACATTAACGTCGGCACGGGCGTTGACTGCACTATCCGCGAGCTGGCGCAAACCATCGCCAAAGTGGTGGATTACAAAGGTCGGGTGGTTTTTGATGTCAGCAAACCGGATGGCACGCCGCGCAAACTGCTGGATGTGACGCGCCTGCATCAGCTTGGCTGGTATCACGAAATCTCACTGGAAGCGGGGCTTGCCAGCACTTACCAGTGGTTCCTTGAGAATCAAGACCGCTTTCGGGGGTAACGATGTTTTTACGTCAGGAAGACTTTGCCACGGTAGTGCGCTCCACACCGCTTGTCTCTCTCGACTTTATTGTCGAGAACAGTCGCGGCGAGTTTCTGCTTGGCAAAAGAACCAACCGCCCGGCGCAGGGTTACTGGTTTGTGCCGGGAGGGCGCGTGCAGAAAGACGAAACGCTGGAAGCCGCATTTGAGCGGCTGACGCTTGCGGAACTGGGGCTGCGTCTACCGATAACAGTAGGCCAGTTTTACGGTGTCTGGCAGCACTTTTATGACGATAACTTCTCCGGCTCGGATTTTACCACTCACTATGTGGTGCTCGGTTTTCGCATCAGAGTAGCGGAAGAAGAGCTGTTACTGCCGGATGAGCAGCATGACGATTACCGCTGGCTGACGCCGGACGCGTTGCTCGCCAGTGACAATGTTCACGCTAACAGCCGCGCCTATTTTCTCGCTGAGAAGCGTGCCGGAGTACCCGGATTATGAAAATACTGGTCTACGGCATTAACTACTCGCCGGAGTTAACCGGCATCGGCAAATACACCGGCGAGATGGTGGAATGGCTGGCAGCACAAGGTCATGAGGTGCGGGTCATTACCGCACCGCCTTACTACCCGCAGTGGCAGGTGGGCGAGAACTATTCCGCCTGGCGGTACAAACGAGAAGAGGGAGCTGCTACGGTGTGGCGCTGCCCGCTGTACGTGCCAAAACAGCCGAGCACCCTGAAACGCCTGTTGCATCTCGGCAGTTTTGCCGTCAGCAGTTTCTTTCCGCTGATGGCGCAACGTCGTTGGAAGCCGGATCGCATTATCGGCGTAGTGCCAACGCTGTTTTGCACGCCGGGAATGCGCCTTCTGGCGAAGCTCTCTGGTGCGCGTACCGTGCTGCATATTCAGGATTACGAAGTGGACGCCATGCTGGGGCTGGGCCTTGCCGGAAAATGCAAAGGCGGCAAAGTGGCACAGCTGGCAACGGCGTTCGAACGTAGCGGACTGCATAACGTCGATAACGTCTCCACGATTTCGCGTTCGATGATGAATAAAGCCATCGAAAAAGGCGTGGCGGCGGAAAATGTCATTTTCTTCCCCAACTGGTCGGAAATTGCCCGTTTTCAACATGTTGCAGACGCCGATGTTGACACCCTTCGTAACAAGCTTGGCCTGCCGGATAACAAAAAAATCATTCTTTACTCCGGCAATATTGGTGAAAAGCAGGGGCTGGAAAACGTTATTGAAGCAGCCGATCGCCTGCGTGATGAACCGCTGATTTTTGCCATTGTTGGGCAGGGCGGCGGCAAAGCGCGGCTGGAAAAAATGGCGCAGCAGCGTGGACTGCGCAACATGCAATTTTTCCCGCTGCAATCGTATGACGCTTTACCTGCACTGCTGAAGATGGGCGATTGCCATCTGGTGGTGCAAAAACGTGGCGCGGCAGATGCCGTATTGCCGTCGAAACTGACCAATATTCTGGCGGTAGGCGGTAACGCGGTGATTACCGCAGAAGCCCACACAGAACTGGGGCAGCTTTGCGAAACCTTTCCGGGCATTGCGGTTTGCGTAGAACCGGAATCGGTCGAGGCGCTGGTGGCGGGGATCCGTCAGGCGCTTCTGCTACCCAAACACAACACGGTGGCACGTGAATATGCCGAACGCACGCTCGATAAAGAGAACGTGTTACGTCAATTTATAAATGATATTCGGGGATAATTATGGCGCAGTCGAAACTCTATCCAGTTGTGATGGCAGGTGGCTCCGGTAGCCGCTTATGGCCGCTTTCCCGCGTACTTTACCCCAAGCAGTTTTTATGCCTGAAAGGCGATCTCACCATGCTGCAAACCACCATCTGCCGCCTGAAAGGCGTGGAGTGCGAAAGCCCGGTGGTGATTTGCAATGAGCAGCACCGCTTTATTGTCGCGGAACAGTTGCGCCAACTGAACAAACTCACCGAGAACATTATTCTCGAACCGGCAGGGCGAAACACGGCACCGGCCATTGCGCTGGCGGCGCTGGCGGCAACACGTCATAGCCCGGAGAGCGACCCGTTAATGCTGGTGCTGGCGGCGGATCATGTGATTGCCGATGAAGACGCGTTCCGCGCCGCCGTGCGTAATGCCATGCCGTATGCCGAAGCGGGCAAGCTGGTGACCTTCGGCATTGTGCCGGATCTACCTGAAACCGGTTATGGCTATATTCGTCGCGGTGAAGTATCTGCGGGCGAGCAGGATACAGTGGCCTTTGAAGTGGCGCAGTTTGTCGAAAAACCAAATCTGGAAACCGCGCAGGCCTATGTGGCAAGCGGCGAATATTACTGGAACAGCGGCATGTTCCTGTTCCGCGCCGGACGCTATCTCGAAGAACTGAAAAAATATCGTCCGGATATTCTCGATGCCTGCGAAAAAGCGATGAGCGCCGTCGATCCGGATCTCGATTTTATTCGTGTGGATGAAGAAGCGTTTCTCGCCTGCCCGGAAGAATCGGTGGATTACGCGGTCATGGAACGTACGGCAGATGCTGTTGTGGTGCCGATGGATGCGGGCTGGAGCGATGTCGGTTCCTGGTCTTCATTATGGGAGATCAGCGCCCACACCGCCGAGGGCAACGTTTGCCATGGCGATGTGATTAATCACAAAACTGAAAACAGCTATGTGTACGCCGAATCTGGCCTGGTCACCACCGTCGGGGTGAAAGATCTGGTGGTGGTGCAGACCAAAGATGCGGTGCTGATTGCCGACCGTAACGCGGTGCAGGATGTGAAAAAAGTAGTCGAGCAGATCAAGGCCGATGGTCGCCATGAGCATCGGGTGCATCGCGAAGTGTATCGCCCGTGGGGCAAATATGACTCTATCGACGCGGGCGACCGCTATCAGGTGAAACGCATCACCGTGAAACCGGGCGAAGGCTTGTCAGTACAGATGCACCATCACCGCGCGGAACACTGGGTGGTTGTCGCGGGAACGGCAAAAGTCACCATTGACGGTGATATCAAACTGCTTGGTGAAAACGAGTCCATTTATATTCCGCTGGGGGCGACGCACTGCCTGGAAAACCCGGGGAAAATTCCGCTCGATTTAATTGAAGTGCGCTCCGGCTCTTATCTCGAAGAGGATGATGTGGTGCGCTTCGCGGATCGCTACGGACGGGTGTAAACGTCGCATCAGGCGCTGTTTGTCGGATGCGGCGTGAACGCCTTATCCGACCTACGGTTCGGGTTTGTAGGCCTGATAAGACGCGGCAGCGTCGCATCAGGCAATGAATGCGAAGCCGCGATGTAAATAACGACAAAAACAAAATTGGCCGTTTCGGTCAGGGCCAACTATTGCCTGAAAAAGGGTAACGACATGAAAAAATTAACCTGCTTTAAAGCCTATGATATTCGCGGAAAATTAGGCGAAGAACTGAATGAAGATATTGCCTGGCGCATTGGTCGCGCCTATGGCGAATTTCTTAAACCGAAAACCATTGTTTTAGGCGGTGATGTCCGCCTCACCAGCGAAACCTTAAAACTGGCGCTGGCAAAAGGTTTACAGGATGCGGGCGTCGATGTGCTGGATATCGGTATGTCCGGCACCGAAGAGATCTATTTTGCCACTTTCCATCTCGGCGTTGATGGCGGCATCGAAGTTACCGCCAGCCATAATCCGATGGATTACAACGGCATGAAACTGGTGCGCGAAGGGGCTCGCCCGATCAGCGGCGATACCGGACTGCGCGATGTCCAGCGTCTGGCAGAAGCCAACGCCTTTCCTCCCGTCGATGAAACCAAACGTGGTCGCTATCAGCGAATCAACCTGCGTGACACTTACGTTGATCACCTGTTCGGTTATATCAACGTCAAAAACCTCACGCCGCTCAAGCTGGTGATTAACTCCGGTAACGGCGCAGCGGGTCCGGTGGTGGACGCCATTGAAGCCCGCTTTAAAGCCCTCGGCGCGCCTGTGGAATTAATCAAAGTGCACAACACGCCGGACGGCAATTTCCCCAACGGTATTCCTAACCCGCTGCTGCCGGAATGCCGCGATGACACCCGCAATGCGGTCATTAAACACGGCGCAGATATGGGCATTGCTTTTGATGGCGATTTTGACCGCTGCTTCCTGTTTGACGAAAAAGGGCAGTTTATCGAGGGCTACTACATTGTCGGCCTGCTGGCAGAAGCATTCCTCGAAAAAAATCCCGGCGCGAAGATCATCCACGATCCGCGTCTCTCCTGGAACACCGTTGATGTGGTGACTGCCGCAGGCGGCACGCCGGTGATGTCGAAAACCGGACACGCCTTTATTAAAGAACGTATGCGCAAGGAAGACGCCATCTACGGTGGCGAAATGAGCGCCCACCACTATTTCCGTGATTTCGCCTACTGCGACAGCGGCATGATCCCGTGGCTGCTGGTCGCCGAACTGGTGTGCCAGAAAAGAAAAACGCTGGGCGAACTGGTGCGCGACCGCATGGCAGCGTTTCCGGCAAGCGGTGAGATCAACAGCAAACTGGCGCAACCCGTTGAGGCGATTAACCGCGTCGAACAGCATTTTAGCCGCGAGGCGCTGGCGGTGGATCGCACCGATGGCATCAGCATGACCTTTGCCGACTGGCGCTTTAACCTGCGCTCCTCCAACACCGAACCGGTGGTGCGCCTGAATGTGGAATCGCGCGGTGATGTGCCGCTGATGGAAGCGCGAACGCGAACTCTGCTGACGTTGCTGAACGAGTAATGTCGGATCTTCCCTTACCCCATTGCGGGTAAGGGGCTAATAACAGGAACAACGATGACAAATCTAAAAAAGCGCGAGCGAGCGAAAACCAATGCATCGTTAATCTCTATGGTGCAACGCTTTTCAGATATCACCATCATGTTTGCCGGACTATGGCTGGTTTGCGAAGTGAGCGGACTGTCATTCCTCTACATGCACCTGTTGGTGGCGCTGATTACGCTGGTGGTGTTCCAGATGCTGGGCGGCATCACCGATTTTTATCGCTCATGGCGCGGTGTTCGGGCAGCGACAGAATTTGCCTTGTTGCTACAAAACTGGACGTTAAGCGTGTTTTTCAGCGCCGGACTGGTGGCGTTCAATAATGATTTCGACACGCAACTGAAAATCTGGCTGGCGTGGTATGCGCTGACCAGTATCGGGCTGGTGGTTTGCCGTTCGTGTATTCGCATTGGAGCGGGCTGGCTGCGTAATCATGGCTATAACAAGCGTATGGTCGCGGTGGCGGGGGATTTAGCCGCCGGACAAATGCTGATGGAGAGCTTCCGTAATCAGCCGTGGTTAGGGTTTGAAGTGGTGGGCGTTTACCACGACCCAAAACCGGGTGGCGTTTCTAACGACTGGGCGGGCAATCTGCAACAGCTGGTCGAGGATGCGAAAGCGGGCAAGATTCATAACATTTATATCGCGATGCAAATGTGCGACGGCGCACGAGTGAAAAAACTGGTCCATCAACTGGCGGATACCACCTGTTCGGTGTTGCTCATCCCCGATGTTTTTACCTTCAACATTCTTCATTCCCGTATCGAAGAGATGAACGGCGTACCGGTGGTGCCGCTGTACGATACGCCGCTTTCCGGGGTTAACCGCCTGCTAAAACGTGCGGAAGACATTGTGCTGGCGACGCTGATCTTGCTGCTGATCTCCCCGGTGCTGTGCTGCATTGCGCTGGCGGTAAAACTCAGTTCACCAGGGCCGGTTATTTTCCGCCAGACTCGCTACGGCATGGATGGCAAACCGATCAAAGTGTGGAAGTTCCGTTCCATGAAAGTGATGGAGAACGACAAAGTGGTGACTCAGGCGACGCAGAACGATCCGCGCGTTACTAAAGTGGGGAACTTTCTGCGCCGCACCTCGCTGGACGAATTGCCGCAATTTATCAATGTACTGACCGGGGGGATGTCGATTGTGGGGCCACGTCCGCACGCGGTGGCGCATAACGAACAGTATCGCCAGCTCATTGAAGGCTACATGCTGCGCCATAAAGTGAAACCGGGCATTACCGGCTGGGCGCAGATTAACGGCTGGCGCGGCGAAACCGACACGCTGGAGAAAATGGAAAAACGCGTCGAGTTCGACCTTGAGTACATCCGCGAATGGAGCGTCTGGTTCGATATCAAAATCGTTTTCCTGACGGTGTTCAAAGGCTTCGTTAACAAAGCGGCATATTGATATGAGCTTACGTGAAAAAACCATCAGCGGCGCGAAGTGGTCGGCGATTGCCACGGTAATCATCATCGGCCTCGGGCTGGTGCAGATGACCGTGCTGGCGCGGATTATCGACAACCACCAGTTCGGTTTGCTTACCGTGTCGCTGGTGATTATCGCGCTGGCAGATACGCTTTCTGACTTCGGCATCGCTAACTCCATTATTCAGCGAAAAGAAATCAGCCACCTGGAACTCACCACGCTGTACTGGCTGAACGTCGGGCTGGGGATCGTGGTGTGCGTGGCGGTGTTTCTGTTGAGCGATGTCATCGGCGATGTGCTGAATAACCCGGATCTGGCGCCGTTGATTAAAACATTGTCGCTGGCGTTTGTGGTGATCCCCCACGGGCAACAGTTCCGCGCGTTGATGCAAAAGGAACTGGAGTTCAACAAAATCGGCATGATCGAAACCAGCGCGGTGCTGGCGGGCTTTACTTTTACGGTGGTTAGCGCCCATTTCTGGCCGCTGGCGATGACCGCGATCCTTGGTTATCTGGTCAATAGTGCGGTGAGAACGCTGCTGTTTGGCTACTTTGGTCGCAAAATTTATCGCCCCGGTCTGCATTTCTCGCTGGCGTCGGTGGTACCGAACTTACGTTTTGGTGCCTGGCTGACGGCGGATAGCATCATCAACTATCTCAACACCAACCTTTCAACGCTGGTGCTGGCGCGTATTCTCGGTGCGGGCGTGGCAGGGGGATACAACCTGGCGTACAACGTGGCCGTTGTGCCACCGATGAAGTTGAACCCAATCATCACCCGCGTGTTGTTTCCGGCGTTTGCCAAAATTCAGGATGACACCGAAAAGCTGCGCATTAACTTCTATAAGCTGCTGTCGGTGGTGGGAATTATCAACTTTCCGGCGCTGCTCGGGCTGATGGTGGTGTCGAATAACTTTGTACCGCTGGTCTTTGGTGAAAAGTGGAACAGCATTATTCCGGTGCTGCAATTGCTGTGTGTCGTGGGGCTTCTGCGCTCCGTGGGTAACCCGATTGGTTCGCTGCTGATGGCGAAAGCGCGGGTCGATATCAGCTTTAAATTCAACGTATTCAAAACCTTTCTGTTTATTCCGTCGATTGTTATTGGTGGGCAGATGGCGGGCGCGATTGGCGTCACGCTTGGCTTCCTGCTGGTGCAGATTATCAACACCATTCTGAGTTACTTCGTGATGATTAAACCGGTGCTCGGTTCCAGTTATCGCCAGTACATCCTGAGTTTATGGCTGCCGTTTTATCTCTCGCTGCCGACGCTGGTGGTCAGTTATGCGCTGGGCATTGTGCTGAAAGGGCAACTGGCGCTGGGAATGCTGCTGGCGGTGCAAATAGCCGCGGGCGTGCTGGCGTTTGTAGTGATGATTGTGCTGTCGCGCCATCCGCTGGTGGTGGAAGTGAAGCGTCAGTTTTGTCGCAGCGAAAAAATGAAAATGCTTTTACGGGCGGGGTGAGTTGTTGTTTTCGGTTCCGACAACGGTTGCCGGATGCGGCGTGAACGCCTTATCCGTCCTACGGTTCTGTACTCGGGACCTGTAGGCCTGATAAGACGCGTCAGCGTCGCATCAGGCAAAAAGCGGCAACGGACACAACAAACACAGCTTCACCTGGCATCAAATTTATGAGGAAAAAATGAAATTACTTATTCTGGGCAACCACACTTGCGGCAATCGCGGCGACAGCGCCATCTTGCGCGGCTTACTTGATGCCATCAACATCCTCAATCCACACGCCGAAGTGGACGTGATGAGCCGCTATCCGGTCAGTTCTTCCTGGCTGCTCAACCGCCCGGTAATGGGCGATCCGCTGTTCCTGCAAATGAAACAACACAACAGCGCGGCGGGCGTTGTTGGACGCGTTAAAAAAGTCCTCCGTCGCCGCTACCAACACCAGGTACTGCTCTCACGCGTCACCGACACTGGCAAGCTGCGTAATATCGCCATCGCCCAGGGATTCACCGACTTCGTGCGCTTGCTGTCAGGTTACGACGCCATTATTCAGGTCGGCGGATCGTTTTTTGTCGATCTCTATGGCGTGCCGCAGTTTGAACATGCGCTTTGCACGTTTATGGCGAAAAAGCCGCTGTTTATGATTGGTCACAGCGTCGGCCCCTTCCAGGATGAGCAATTTAACCAACTGGCGAACTACGTTTTTGGTCACTGCGACGCGCTGATCCTGCGCGAATCGGTCAGCCTCGATTTAATGAAGCGCAGCAATATCACTACCGCAAAAGTGGAACATGGCGTCGATACTGCGTGGCTGGTTGATCACCACACAGAAGATTTCACCGCCAGCTATGCCGTTCAACACTGGCTGGACGTTGCCGCACAACAGAAAACAGTGGCAATTACCCTGCGCGAACTGGCACCGTTCGACAAACGTCTCGGCACCACTCAACAAGCGTATGAAAAAGCTTTTGCCGGGGTGGTCAATCGCATTCTCGACGAAGGGTATCAGGTCATTGCGCTCTCCACCTGTACGGGTATCGACAGCTATAACAAAGACGACCGCATGGTGGCGCTCAATCTGCGCCAGCACATCAGCGATCCTGCCCGTTATCACGTAGTGATGGATGAACTCAACGACCTGGAAATGGGCAAAATTCTTGGTGCCTGTGAACTCACCGTCGGTACGCGCCTGCACTCTGCCATTATCTCAATGAACTTTGCCACTCCGGCGATTGCCATCAACTACGAACATAAATCCGCCGGGATTATGCAGCAGCTGGGGCTGCCAGAGATGGCAATTGATATCCGTCATTTATTAGACGACAGCCTGCAAGCGATGGTTGCGGATACCTTAGGCCAGCTTCCGGCGCTGAACGCGCGACTTAACGAAGCCGTCAGTCGCGAACGTCAGACGGGAATGCAGATGGTGCAATCTGTGCTTGAGCGCATCGGGGAGGCGAAATGAAGGTCGGCTTCTTTTTACTGAAATTTCCGCTGTCGTCGGAAACCTTCGTTCTCAACCAAATCACTGCATTTATTGATATGGGATTTGAGGTGGAGATTGTCGCGCTGCAAAAAGGCGACACCCAGAACACCCACTCGGCATGGACGAAATATAACCTTGCCGCCAGAACCCGCTGGTTACAGGACGAACCTACGGGCAAAGTGGCGAAACTGCGCCACCGCGCCAGTCAGACCTTGCGCGGCATTCATCGTAAAAATACCTGGCAGGCGCTCAACCTCAAACGCTATGGTGCCGAGTCGCGGAACCTGATTTTGTCTGCCATTTGCGGCCAGGTCGCAACACCGCTTCATGCCGATGTCTTTATCGCTCATTTTGGCCCAGCGGGGGTTACCGCAGCAAAACTACGCGAACTGGGTGTCATTCGCGGCAAAATTGCCACTATTTTCCACGGCATTGATATTTCCAGTCGGGAAGTGCTCAACCATTACACTCCCGAATATCAGCAACTGTTTCGCCGTGGCGACCTGATGTTACCGATAAGTAATCTGTGGGCCGGAAGGCTGCAAAAAATGGGCTGCCCGAGGGAAAAAATTGCCGTATCGCGTATGGGCGTGGACATGACGCGTTTTAGCCCGCGTCCGGTGAAAGCGCCCGCAACGCCGCTGGAAATCATTTCCGTCGCACGCTTAACCGAGAAAAAAGGCCTGCATGTGGCGATCGAAGCCTGCCGTCAGTTGAAAGAGCAGGGTGTGGCATTTCGCTATCGCATCCTCGGCATTGGCCCGTGGGAACGACGCCTGCGCACGCTCATCGAACAATATCAACTGGAAGATGTGGTAGAGATGCCGGGCTTTAAACCGAGCCATGAAGTGAAGGCGATGCTCGACGACGCGGATGTCTTCCTGTTGCCATCGGTAACGGGTGCGGATGGCGATATGGAAGGCATTCCGGTGGCGCTGATGGAGGCGATGGCGGTCGGCATTCCGGTGGTTTCTACTCTGCATAGCGGAATTCCGGAACTGGTAGAGGCCGATAAATCCGGCTGGCTGGTGCCTGAGAACGATGCCTGTGCACTGGCGCAACGTCTGGCGGCGTTTAGCCAACTGGACACCGACGAACTGGCTCCGGTCGTCAAACGCGCGCGCGAAAAAGTTGAACACGATTTTAACCAGCAGGTGATTAACCGAGAACTCGCCAGCTTGTTGCAAGCTTTATAGAGGAGAACGCATGTCATTTAAAAAACTCTCCCGACGCACCTTCCTGACGGCAAGCTCGGCGCTTGCCTTCCTCCATACCCCCTTCGCCCGCGCACTTCCTGCCCGACCAAGCGTTAATATCAACGATTACAATCCGCACGACTGGATCGCCTCATTTAAACAAGCTTTTAGTGAAGGGCAAACGGTCGTCGTCACTGCCGGATTGGTGTGTGAAAATATCAACACCGGCATCTTCATCCCTCCCGGCAAAACGTTACACATCCTCGGTAGCCTGCGCGGCAACGGCAGAGGGCGATTTGTCTTACAGGACGGCAGCCAGGTGACAGGGGAGAAGGGCGGCAGTATGCATAACATCACCCTGGATGTGCGCGGTTCTGACTGCATCATCAAAGGGTTGGCGATGAGCGGCTATGGCCCGGTAACGCAGATTTATATCGGCGGCAAAAATAAACGTGTCATGCGCAACCTGACTATCGATAACCTGACTGTTAGCCACGCTAATTACGCCATCTTACGCCAGGGATTTCATAACCAGATTATCGGTGCCAACATCACCAATTGTAAGTTCAGCGACTTACAGGGCGACGCCATCGAATGGAACGTGGCGATTAACGACAGTGATATTTTGATATCCGACCATGTCATCGAGCGCATCAACTGTACTAATGGCAAAATCAACTGGGGTATTGGCATAGGACTGGCAGGAAGTACTTACGATAATAACTACCCGGAAGACCAGTCGGTTAAAAACTTTGTCGTGGCGAATATCACGGGATCGGATTGTCGGCAGTTGATTCATGTTGAGAACGGCAAACACTTCATCATTCGTAATATCAAGGCTCATAATATTACGCCCGCTTTCAGCAAGAAAGCGGGTATTGATAACGCCACGGTAGCGATATATGGATGTGATAACTTTGTTATTGACAATATAAAAATGACCAATAGTGCCGGAATGTTAATCGGTTACGGAGTCATTAAAGGTAAGTATCTCTCAATACCACAAAACTTCAGATTGAATAATATTCATCTTGATAACACTAACCTTGCCTGGAAATTGCGCGGAATCCAAATTTCCGCAGGGAATGCCGTCTCATTCGTGGCGTTGACCAACATTGAAATGAAGCGTGCTTCGCTGGAGCTTCACAACAAGCCGCAACACATTTTTATGCGTAATATCAACGTAATGCAAGAATCCACTGAGGGGCCGGCATTGACCATGAATTTCGACCTGCGAAAGGACGTTCGTGGTGTCTTTATGGCAAAGAACGAGACGCTACTGTCGCTGGTAAATGTTCATGCGGTGAATGAAAAAGGACAAAGTTCAGTCGATATCGACAGGATTAATCACCATGTCGTTAATGTGGAAAATATTAACTTTAAGCTGCCGGAACGGGGCAGGTAGATTTGCGACCATTCCTGGAAAAATAGAGCCATACTTAGGAATAACGCTACTGCAATCTTGAGCGAAGCGGCGTAACATCGGAAGTAAATCAGTAATCAATTCAGGGGAATTGATGCTGGCGAAAAAAATCGAACAAGCTATAATTCAGCAACCATTTTACAGGTGGATGAAATAATGACGAATTTAAAAGCAGTTATTCCTGTAGCGGGTCTTGGGATGCATATGTTGCCTGCAACTAAGGCGATTCCTAAAGAGATGCTACCGATCGTCGACAAGCCAATGATTCAGTACATTGTTGACGAGATTGTGGCTGCAGGGATCAAAGAAATCCTCCTGGTAACTCATGCGTCCAAGAACGCAGTCGAAAATCACTTCGATACATCTTATGAATTAGAATCTCTCCTTGAACTGCGCGTGAAGCGCCAGCTTCTGGCGGAAGTACAATCTATCTGCCCGCCAGGTGTGACCATTATGAACGTGCGTCAGGGGGAACCTTTAGGTCTGGGCCACTCCATTTTGTGCGCCAGACCAGCCATTGGCGATAACCCGTTTGTCGTGGTGCTGCCGGATGTTGTTATCGACGACGCCAGTGCCGATCCGCTGCGTTACAATCTGGCCGCAATGATTGCGCGCTTCAATGAAACTGGCCGCAGCCAGGTTCTGGCAAAACGCATGCCGGGCGATCTCTCTGAATACTCCGTCATCCAGACCAAAGATCCGCTTGATCGCGAAGGCAAAGTCAGCCGCATTGTTGAATTTATCGAAAAACCGGATCAGCCGCAGACCCTGGACTCAGACATCATGGCTGTAGGGCGTTATGTGCTTTCTGCCGATATTTGGCCTGAACTGGAGCGTACTCAACCTGGAGCATGGGGACGTATTCAGTTGACTGATGCCATTGCTGAGTTGGCAAAAAAACAAGCAGTTGACGCAATGCTGATGACTGGGGACAGTTACGACTGTGGTAAGAAAATGGGTTATATGCAAGCGTTTGTGAAGTATGGACTGCGTAACCTGAAGGAAGGCGCTAAGTTCCGCAAAGGCATTGAGAAGTTGTTAAGCGAGTAACAAATTCTTGGCTGGAAGTGTCGGTCAGTAAGAAATTAAAAACGGCAGTGAAGATTCGTAGCATAAGTTTTGCTCATTGAATCTCACTGCCGTTGTCGTTTTTATAAATACAATAAAAACAGCATGTTAGCTTGCAATTATAGTTCAAATTTTTCCAGGATTTTCCTTGTTTCTACAGCTGTTTGGTAAGACAATTAGCGTTTGAATTTTTCGGATTTGGCACGAGTGGGTTACGCTCGTCACATCGTGGAAATGTACGCAGTGCTCTGGTAGCTGTTAAGCCAGGGGCGGTAGCGTGCATTAATGCATCTATTAATCAAATCTGGAGCAGTCTATTTCACAGCATGCTCTCTGGCTATATGGAATAAAAAAGTGAAGATACTTGTTACTGGTGGCGCAGGATTTATTGGTTCTGCTGTTGTTCGTCACATAATAAATAATACGCAAGATAGTGTTGTTAATGTCGATAAATTAACCTACGCCGGAAATCTGGAATCGCTCGCTGAAATTTCTGATTCTGAACGTTATTCATTTGAGCATGCAGATATCTGTGATGCCGCAGCGATGGCTCGTATTTTTTCACAACACCAGCCAGATGCGGTGATGCACCTGGCGGCTGAGAGCCACGTTGACCGCTCAATAACTGGCCCGGCGGCATTCATTGAAACTAATATTGTCGGTACTTACGTACTTTTAGAAGCAGCGCGCAATTATTGGTCTGGCCTGGATGATGAAAAGAAAAAAAAATTCCGCTTTCATCATATTTCTACTGATGAAGTGTATGGTGACTTACCCCATCCGGATGAAGTAAATAGCAATGAAACGTTGCCGTTATTTACGGAAACGACAGCATATGCGCCAAGTAGCCCATATTCTGCTTCTAAAGCGTCAAGCGATCATTTGGTTCGCGCATGGAAACGTACTTATGGTTTACCGACAATTGTGACTAATTGCTCGAACAACTATGGTCCTTATCATTTCCCGGAAAAGCTTATTCCATTGGTTATTCTTAATGCACTGGAAGGTAAGGCATTACCTATTTATGGCAAAGGGGATCAAATTCGCGACTGGTTGTATGTAGAGGATCATGCTCGAGCGTTGTATACCGTAGTTACTGAAGGTCAAGCGGGTGAAACCTATAACATTGGCGGACACAACGAAAAGAAAAACATCGATGTTGTGCTGACTATTTGTGATTTGTTGGATGAGATAGTCCCGAAAGAGAAATCTTATCGTGAGCAAATTACTTATGTTGCTGATCGCCCAGGGCATGATCGCCGTTATGCAATCGATGCCGATAAAATTAGCCGTGAATTGGGCTGGAAACCGCAAGAAACGTTTGAGAGCGGGATTCGGAAGACAGTGGAATGGTACCTGTCCAATACAAAATGGGTTGATAATGTGAAAAGTGGCGCCTATCAATCGTGGATTGAACAGAACTATGAGGGCCGCCAGTAATGAATATCCTCCTATTTGGCAAAACAGGGCAGGTAGGTTGGGAACTACAGCGTGCTCTGGCACCGCTGGGTAATCTGATTGCTCTTGATGTTCACTCCACTGATTATTGTGGTGATTTTAGTAATCCCGAAGGTGTAGCTGAAACCGTAAGAAGCATTCGGCCTGATGTTATAGTCAACGCAGCCGCTCACACCGCAGTAGACAAAGCGGAATCAGAACCGGAATTTGCACAATTACTTAACGCGACAAGCGTCGAAGCGATTGCAAAAGCAGCCAATGAAGTCGGCGCCTGGGTTATTCACTACTCTACTGACTACGTATTTCCGGGGACCGGTGAAATACCGTGGCAGGAGACAGATGCAACAGCACCATTGAATGTTTATGGTGAAACTAAACTAGCCGGAGAAAAAGCGTTACAGAAATATTGCGCGAAGCATATTATTTTCCGTACCAGCTGGGTATATGCAGGTAAAGGAAATAACTTCGCCAAAACAATGTTGCGTCTGGCAAAAGAGCGCGAAGAACTGGCTGTGATAAACGATCAGTTTGGCGCACCAACAGGTGCCGAATTGCTGGCTGATTGCACCGCTCATGCCATTCGCGTAGCAGTAGACAAACCAGAAGTTGCTGGTTTGTACCATCTGGTTGCTGGCGGCACAACAACCTGGCACGATTATGCCGCTCTGGTATTTGAAGAAGCGCGCAAAGCAGGGATTAACCTTGCTCTTAACAAACTTAACGCCGTGCCAACAACGGCCTATCCCACACCAGCCCGTCGACCCCATAACTCTCGCCTCAATACAGAAAAGTTTCAGCAGAACTTTGCGCTTGTCTTGCCTGACTGGCAGGTGGGCGTGAAACGAATGCTCAACGAATTATTTACGACTACGGCAATTTAACAAATTTTTGCATCTCGCTCATGATGCCAGAGCGGGATGAATTAAAAGGAATGGTGAAATGAAAACGCGTAAAGGTATTATTCTGGCTGGTGGTTCCGGCACTCGTCTTTATCCTGTGACGATGGCAGTAAGTAAACAACTGCTGCCGATTTATGATAAACCGATGATTTATTATCCGCTTTCAACGCTTATGTTAGCGGGTATTCGCGATATTCTTATTATCAGTACGCCACAGGATACACCGCGTTTCCAACAATTGTTGGGGGACGGGAGCCAGTGGGGGCTAAATCTACAGTATAAAGTACAACCGAGTCCGGATGGCCTGGCGCAAGCGTTTATCATTGGTGAAGACTTTATTGGTGGCGATGATTGTGCACTCGTGCTTGGCGATAATATCTTCTATGGACACGACTTACCAAAATTAATGGACGCTGCGGTTAACAAAGAAAGCGGTGCAACGGTATTTGCTTATCACGTTAATGATCCTGAACGCTATGGTGTCGTGGAGTTTGATAATAACGGTACGGCAATTAGCCTGGAAGAAAAACCGCTGGAACCAAAAAGTAACTATGCGGTTACTGGGCTTTATTTCTATGACAATGACGTCGTGGAAATGGCGAAAAACCTTAAGCCTTCTGCCCGTGGCGAACTGGAAATTACCGATATTAACCGTATTTATATGGAACAAGGACGTTTGTCTGTCGCTATGATGGGGCGTGGCTATGCATGGCTGGATACAGGGACGCATCAAAGCCTTATTGAAGCAAGTAACTTCATTGCAACAATTGAAGAGCGTCAGGGATTAAAAGTATCTTGCCCGGAAGAGATTGCTTATCGTAAAGGATTTATTGATGCTGAGCAGGTGAAAGTATTAGCCGAACCGCTGAAGAAAAATGCTTATGGTCAGTATCTGCTGAAAATGATTAAGGGTTATTAATAAAATGAACGTAATTAAAACTGAAATTCCTGATGTGCTGATTTTTGAACCAAAAGTTTTTGGGGATGAACGTGGCTTCTTTTTTGAGAGCTTTAACCAGAAAGTATTTGAAGAAGCAGTAGGACGTAAGGTTGAGTTTGTTCAGGATAACCATTCTAAATCCAGCAAAGGCGTATTACGTGGGCTTCATTACCAGTTAGAACCCTATGCACAAGGAAAATTGGTACGCTGTGTTGTCGGTGAAGTTTTTGATGTTGCGGTTGATATTCGGAAATCATCACCAACATTTGGCAAGTGGGTTGGTGTAAATTTGTCGGCGGAGAATAAGCGCCAGTTATGGATACCGGAAGGATTTGCTCATGGGTTTTGCGTTCTTAGTGATGAAGCAGAATTTGTGTACAAAACAAATAATTTCTATTCAAAAATGCAAGAACGTGGGATTATATGGAACGACAAAACTATAAATATAGAATGGCCGGTACAAAATCCATTGCTTTCTGATAAAGATATTAATGGTCAAAAATTTGTAGATGCTGATTATTTTATATGATAAAGAAATGTAATAATGAGTATAATAAAAAATAGTGTCTGGAACCTTTTTGGCTATGCAATACCAACTTTAATTGCTATCCCCTCGCTAGGGTTTCTCGCTCGAGGTTTGGGGCCTGAAGGTTTCGGTGTTTATACAATTGCAATTGCACTTGTTGGGTATGCTGGAATTTTTGATGTAGGCCTGACCCGCTCTGTTATTAGAGAAATTGCAATTCATCGTGATAATCATCATGAAAGAACCAAGGTAATTTCAACAAGTACATCTTTTTTGGTGCTATTTTCGTGCTTTGGTGCTTTTTTATTATTGATTTTCTCTGATGGAATAGTTAATTATCTAAAAATTTCTGGTGTTGAACATAATGATATACAACTAGCATTTAAACTGTTGGCTATTTGCATTCCATTATTTATTCTAAATCAATTATGGTCAGCCATTCTTGAGGGGGATGAAAAATTTGGCATTGTAAATATTCAAAAATCTATATCAAGCTCCTGCATCGCGGGAATTCCGGCCATATTTGTTTTTTATAGTGCTACATTGTCAGCTGCGGTTACTGGTTTAATATTTGCAAGAGTTATTTCGATTTTAGTCTCTGCCTATTATGTCAGGAATGACATTAAAATTTCGGGGGTTCATTTTTGTTATAAAACCTTTAAACGACTTTTTTTCTTTGGCGGTTGGATGACAGTAAGTAATATCATAAGTCCGGTCATGGTGTATTTTGACCGATTTATAGTGTCAAATATTATGGGGGCAGATAAAGTTGCATTTTATTCTGCACCAGCGGAGGTTATTCTGAAATTAGGAATAATACCTGCAGCAATCGGAAGAGCAGTGTTTCCAAGGTTAAGTAACATCAAAGACTTTAAAGAATTTAAACGTAATGTAAATAAATCATTGCTGTTAATGTTTCTAATCTGTTTGCCGGTGATAATCATCGGCTTGTTGTATTCAGGGCTTATATTGAAAATATGGTTTGGTGAGAATTACCAAATTAATTCCTTTAATATATTAAATGTGTTATTGATCGGTTTTTTCTTCAATGCGTTGGCAATGATACCATTCTCTGCAATCCAGGCATTAGGAAAATCTAAAATTACTGCTTTGATTCATTGTGCTGAATTGGTTCCTTATTTAGTCCTTTTGTATTTTATGGTCGAAAAATATGGGTTACTGGGTGCCGCAATATCTTGGAGCATACGTGTAATTTTAGATGCTCTGTTATTACAATGGCTTTATACTAGGATGTGTTCTGTATATGAAGACTAAAATTAACCAATTACTGAGTCACTTGGATAATGAATAGTAATATTTACGCTGTCATTGTGACATATAATCCCGAACTTAAAAATCTGAATGCATTGATCACTGAGCTAAAGGAGCAAAATTGTTACGTTGTAGTAGTCGATAATAGTACTAATTTCACCTTGAAAGATAAATTAGCAGACATCGAAAAAGTTCATTTAATTTGTCTTGGTAGGAATGAAGGTATAGCAAAAGCACAAAATATTGGGATTCGACATTCTCTTGAAAAAGGGGCAGAGAAGATAATTTTTTTTGATCAAGATAGCCGTATTCGCAATGAGTTTATCAAAAAACTTTCCTGCTATATGGATAATGAAAATGCAAAAATAGCTGGCCCAGTTTTTATTGATAGAGATAAGTCACATTATTATCCTATTTGTAATATCAAAAAAAATGGTCTTCGAGAGAAAATTCATGTCACTGAAGGACAGACACCGTTTAAAAGTTCAGTAACAATCTCATCCGGAACCATGGTTTCAAAAGAAGTTTTTGAGATTGTTGGAATGATGGATGAGGAACTTTTTATTGATTATGTCGATACAGAATGGTGTCTTAGATGCTTAAACTATGGCATATTAGTTCATATCATTCCTGATATAGAAATGGTTCATGCTATTGGGGATAAGTCAGTAAAAATCGGTGGGATTAACATACCAATTCACTCGCCAGTACGTCGTTATTATCGAGTAAGAAATGCATTTCTTTTGCTTAGAAAAAATCATGTGCCTCTTTTACTCTCTATTAGGGAAGTTGTTTTTTCTTTAATTCATACGACTTTAATTATTGCAACTCAAAAAAATAAAATTGAATATTTCAAAAAACATATTCTGGCTACGCTGGATGGAATAAAAGGAATTACTGGGGGCGGTCGTTACAATGCATAGTTATGATCAAAAAAGAGTTGCTGTACTCATGGCTACGTATAATGGCGAATGCTGGATTGAGGAACAATTAAAAAGTATTATAGGACAAAAGGGTGTAGACCTCTCAATATTTATATCAGATGATTTATCAACTGATAATACATTAAACATTTGTGAAGAATTTAAAGCATCATATCCGTCAATTATAAATATACTTCCTAGCGCCGATAAGTTTGGGGGGGCAGGTAAGAATTTTTATAGATTAATTAAAGATGTCGATTTTGAAAATTATGATTATATCTGTTTTAGTGATCAGGATGATATTTGGTATAAAGACAAAATAAAAAATGCAATTGACTGCTTGGCATTAAATAATGCGGATTGTTATTCTAGCAATGTAATTGCATACTATCCATCAGGGAAAAAAAATTTAGTTGATAAAGCTCAGTCGCAAACTCAATTCGATTATTTTTTTGAAGCAGCAGGTCCAGGGTGTACATATGTTATAAAAAAAGAAACGCTTATTGAATTTAAGAAGTTCATCATAAATAATAAAAATGCTGCACAAGATATCTGTCTGCATGATTGGTTTTTATATTCATTTGCGCGGACGAGAAATTATTCGTGGCATATTGATAGAAAACCAACAATGTTATACAGACAGCATGAAAACAACCAAGTTGGAGCAAATACTAATTTTAAAGCAAAATACAAGCGGCTTGGTTTGGTAAGAAACAAGTGGTATCGAAAAGAAGTAACTAAAATAGCTAATATATTAGCTGATAATAGCTTTGTGAAAAATCAATTGGATAAAGGTTATATAGGCAATTTGATCTTGGCTTTAAGTTTTTGGAAGTTAAGGCGGAAAAAGGCTGATAAAATTTATATTTTATTAATGTTGATTTTAAATATTTTTTAAATAATATCACCTTGCGAATATGAATAATATAAATAAAATTTTTATAACATTTTTATGTATTGAACTAATTGTTGGTGGTGGTGGAAGATTACTGGATCCATTGGGGATATTCCCTTTGCGATATTTATTATTTGTATGTAGTTTTATACTCTTAACTTTAAATTTAGTTACATTGAATTTTTCAATTTCCCAAAAATGTGTTAGTCTTTTTATATGGTTGCTTTTATTCCCACTATATGGCTTCTTTGTTGGCTTATTAACTGGTAATAAAGTAAATGATATACTGTTTGACGTGCAACCATACCTTTTTATGTTGTCACTTATATATTTATTTACACTAAGATATACTTTAAAAGTGTTTTTATGTAAAACTTTCATTAAAACAGTTAATGTATTTGCATTATATGGATCACTGTTATACATTTCATACATAATTTTGCTGAATTTGGGCTTGTTAAATTTCAATTTAATTTATAAACACTTATCATTGACTAGCGAGTTCTTTTTTCGTCCAGATGGGGCTTTTTTTTCCAAATCCTTCTACTTTTTTGGTGTCGGTGCGATTATCAGTTTTGTCGACAAAAAATATTTAAAATGTTTCATAATAGTGCTGGCGATATTATTGACGGAATCAAGAGGTGTATTACTTTTTACGACATTATCACTGCTATTGGCCAGTTTTAAATTACATAAACTATATTTAAATACGATTATAATAATATTGGGCTGTGTTCTATTTATAATAATGCTTTACATGGTCGGATCACGCAGTGAAGATTCTGACTCTGTTAGATTTAATGATTTATATTTTTATTATAAAAATGTTGATTTAGCGACGTTCTTGTTTGGAGGAGGATTCGGTTCATTTATATTAGATCGATTAAGGATAGAAATAGTACCTCTTGAGATTCTTCAGAAAACAGGTGTTATTGGTGTATTTACATCAATAATTCCTATGTTGCTTATCTTTGTGAAAGGTTATTTTTTAAATACAACAAAAACATCCTTAATGATGTCGTTAATACTTTTTTTCAGTATTACCGTTTCTATAACTAATCCATTTCTTTTTACACCCATGGGGATTTTTATTATAGGAGTTGTAGTTTTATGGATATTTTCTATAGAAAATGTCAAAATTAGTAACAACCTCCCTTCTGGAGCTAAATAGTTTATATAAGGGGATTTTTTATCACTCTTTTAATATTATTGTAATTATTCCTTGTTATAATGAGCAGGAGGCAATATCTAAATTTTTAAATGCATTTCAAAATACATATCCCAACTGCATTTATATACAGGGAAGATAATCAGAAGTAAATTTTTTTGCACTAGGCAATTAGCATTTTATGTTCAGTAGTTGTGATATTGCTCAGTAGCAAAAACTATTTTTCACAGCTTATATATGATCAAGTACTCCTTATATAAATAAGGAGAATAAAATGGAACATATTTCTATTATTCTTGATTATAGACAAGTCTGTAAAGTAGAACATGAATTATCAGGTATCCTGGTGCTGACTATTTTCGCCGTCATTTCCGTGGCTGAAGGATGGGAAGATATGGCGGATTTCGGTGAGACTCACCTCGATTTTTTGAAGCAATATGGTGATTTTGAAAATGGTATTCCTGTTCACGATACCATTGCCAGAGTTGTATCCTGTATCAGTCCTGCAAAATTTCACGAGTGCTTTATTAACTGGATGCGTGACTGCCATTCATCAAATGATAAAGACGTCATTGCAATTGATGGAAAAACGCTCCGGCATTCTTATGATAAGAGTCGCCGCAAGGGAGCGATTCATGTCATTAGTGCGTTCTCAACAATGCACAGTCTGGTCATCGGACAGATCAAGACAGA